>JAGVAW010000171.1 GCA_020060085.1 Desulfobacterales bacterium | reverse complement strand
TTTTGGATGAATATTAACCCGTTTCCTGCAATTTTCGTTAACACAAACTGATAATAAAATCAAGTAAATTTAATGGGTAATACCTTTTTCAGGGGCGACGAATTAGGGTTTGGGGGGGGTGAGAATAGGAGTAGGTGGAAATCGTAAGCCCAGTCTATGGGAAAATGTGTCTATTGACGGCATGGGAAGCTAAATGCCTGCCTCTGGAAGCCTTGGTTTTTTAATTTGGTCCACATTACAAAAGGCTCTATGGGTTTGGAGCAACCTGTATTCTTGCGGCATGAACTCGTACTCGGACCTCGTTGTAGATATCCACGCCGATTTCTTCCGCAACTTCCAGAGTTGTTGCCATAGCATAAGGAATCGCTTCTTCAAGTGTGCCAGCATCTGCGCGGCAGCTGACTCTGATTTCCAGGTTGTCGCCGTCCACGAATACGGCCGCCCGTTTACCCTCTAAAATCTCATGCTGTACAGTCCCTCTTTGCACTGCTCGCCAGTCTGCCTGATTGCGCTCTACTTGGAGGGGATCGGTTGGAGGTGAGAACCAGAGATCGGCGCGTCTCCAAGCCTGATGAGAGGAGTTAATAGGCGTGAGCCATGCCAGGGTTATGACGAGGCGACGCCAACCTCGCTGTCCGCTCAAGCCAGGAGGTAGAGGGAATCGATGTATATACGCCTGATCCGATTGTAGATGACCACCGCTGAGAGCGGTGACACGCTGCTGGGTGCACTCTTGGACACGCGAAGGTTCAATGCTGCCATAGCCTAAAAGGCGGGTCACATACTCTTTAAACTGGCGGCTATTCTGTGGGGTTCGGAGTATCTGATCGAGAATCCTTCCTGCATCGCTCCAGTTAGCGGAATGCACTATCAGGGCTTTTAGCCAGATGGCCCGAGGTATTAAATCAATCAGTTCACCACCAGGTTCATCGACCAACTCCTCCAAGATGTCATAAAGTTCAGCAGCAGCTCGACTGGTAAGCGCCGTTGCATTGCTGGTGCCCCTGGTGTGCCATGAATATTCCAGATCCCCTGGATTTGGACCAGGAGCGGCAACTCGCTGACCAGGAGGGCGAGATTGCTTCATCACCTCGAATGTCGCATTAGCGTATTGACCGATGCGCTCTCGTAGCGCCACGCGACCACCTGAGAAAAGGACATCGGGTTTGATCGTTCGACGATACCCCATTCCCTGCGCATTGATAACGCTCGGAAGACCTTCGTCCACAAAGGGTTGAATAGTATTAGGGGGTAATGCTCCTCCAGCTGATGCGTCCTGATGAATGGCACCGACTGTGATAATGTTGACTGCTTCCGCAGGTGATAATAAACGCCGATGTCTGGTGTCCATAGCAAGAGCTAAAATAACTTGGTTCTGGAAATCGGCTGGAGTCAAAGTGCCCAACTGGGCAGGTGGTACTGATATCTCAATATCATGACTATGGTTACCTGCGCTAACAATGAAAAGGATGCTATACTTCCAGGCAAGCCAGTCCAGTAGCCTCGCTAGTGGACTCATGGCACCTTCAAATAAACGATCACGGATGCCGATGGATAGGTTGATCACACAAACTTGGGGAGCAACTGCAGGCTCATCCCCTTCGCCATCGAATAGGCGTTTGACGCAACGGTGAAGAAGATCAACGACCAGCGTCTTCTCTGAAACGCTCTCCGGTCGTGGTGAAAACCATGCCCTATGGTCAGGACTAAGAATCGGCCGTACAAGAAGGGGGCGAGCCAAAGGTGCTTCGCCGGCATTAATATCACCATGGATTATCAGCGATGCCATTGCCGTTCCATGGCAGCGCTCATTAGCCGGGTAATCAGCTTCATATCCATCTGGATCATCGACTATAAGATGCCCCAATAAGCGTCTATGGTTTTGCAAGGGAAGCCCATCAAAAAGAGCAACGACAGGCGTTCCGAGTTCCGCTGGTGGTACAGGGACAGGGCCTGGGTCCTCCTGGCGCTCATCCTCCACAACTACGCCCGCCATCTGACCACACGCGCGAAAGAACTGGATTTGTTCACACTGGACTAAAGCTGCATCATGCTCAGCCTCGGCATTCAAGTTCTGAACAGCTTCCACCGGCAAACGCACAAGCATAGCGTGATAAGCGATCTCATCTATCTTCGCTTCATGCAAGACTTCGCCACCAAGCTCTACAACGAGTTGGTCAACGCGGATGCTTGCATTTTGCCGCCGGTTTGGAGTGTTCCGAAACCAGAGTTCGATTTCACACGGTACGACTTCTGCTCCATGCTCGACGCGGTCTTGCCAATCAGCCAGGATACCTGTTTCCAACAGCCTGTCCCGGACATTCCATGGCCGAAGATCGCGAAGCTGCGCGAATACATCACCCCACTTGCTGAGCCCCCAAGGTAACGGCTGGTTTGACTTCCATCTATCCCAAAGGGATAGTATCTCTCCAAGAGCCTGCTGGTTTGTTAAAACCATAAATAAACGTCCACGAATGAGTTTGTCCATTCGGGCCGCCCCTTCGTTATCAGGGACGAAAAAATCGTCATCAGGAGGAATATCCTCTTGCTCCATCTCACCGAGCCATTCCAGACCCTCTATGCCGCGAACGGCAACAATGAAATTTTCAACTTGTCCCACTGTCTCTAAAACAATCACCTCTTCGGGAACAATCCCCGCAGCTTCTGCCTGCAATCTTGCTCTTCTGGCAGCCAGAGCCTGTTGTAGCACTTCAAACTTCGGAATAAGTCTTTCCTCCTGCCTCTCACGTGAAGGGAGGCGAGGAGGCCCGCCTCCACCTGGCTTCTTCCCTCTTCCTTCAGGTTTTGTTGGCGCTGGAAGGATTAGCAACGGGCGTTCAGGCATGGTTTTCCCCCTCATCCGGCTTTGTTGGGCTAACGCGATGTCCCCATTGCCTTAGCCGTTCTTCGAGGATTTTCCGAATATCGGCATCCGGAAGCGCCAACACATATCGCCTTTGTAAATCGAGCCCGAATTGTTCAATCTCCGCAAAACTAAGGCCCTTGAGCCGCTTTGCAATTGTTCCCGGAGTCTTGTTGAGCTTCACTCCAAGGCGGTCCTCGAATCGTTTAAACCATTCTTCGATTTGCTTCGCTGTAGGAGGAGGCAGCTGAAGCCTCAATTGAAATCTGCGCCAAACAGCACGGTCTAATAATTCTGGATGATTTGTTGCTGTAACTACGACTACATAACTAGGTAGAGCATCAATTTGTAACAGAAGCGAACTAACGACTCTTTTTATTTCTCCTGTCTCATGGATGTCGCCTCTTTCTTTGCCGACGACATCGAACTCATCGAAAAAGAGGACACATCTTTGTGTTCGGATTTTTTCAAAGAGCTTTGAGAGGCGGACCGCAGTTTCACCAAGATAGCTAGCGATAATCGAATCATAGCGGACAACCAATAGCGGTACTGCCAGCTCATTGGCCAAGGCTTCTGCCAAAGATGTCTTGCCATTTCCCGGTGGGCCGGAAACAAGAACTCTATGTCGTGGTTCAAGGTTGTGTGACCTCAACAAATCCGCCCGATTGTGCTCTTCAATAAGCTCTTTGCATACCTCGGAAACCACATCGGGAAGGATTAAGTCTTCGAGACTTTTATGTGGCTCCATTTCAAAATAGAGCTCGAAAATTTCATTGCGTCGAAAAGGTGCTAGTGATGTATGGGGATTTGTTCCATTATGTTGTAGGTGACTGGCCAACCTGTCCGCTAAAATGTGATGCTGTTTGGCACGCTCTTCTGCAACAAGCGCCTCCAAGGCCTTTTTGAACAGCACTTGGTCCCCTCGGGATCCCGCACGAACAATCTCTAAAAGGAGGTCAGACCGTGCCATTATTTGAGATCCTCGCTGTTGTCGGCAAGAGATTCAATTTTATTCATTCACCCCTCCATCCTTTTCAATTGGCTCTGGGTGGCGGAAGCCGTTCCAGTGGCATGAACCCATTCAAAACTTTTGGGCGGTTACACTTCCATAGGCGATTGAACTTGCGAGCTGAAAGCCTCTTTGGCTTCGATCCAGCGATAGTCAAAGTCCTTGACCACACCAAGGCATACTACAATTTCATCCAACGAAACCAATGCTATAGGCTGTCGAGTACATTACTAAAAAACAAGATAAAAACACCGTCAGATCGTTACATTCTCCAACTATTCTATAGGGAATCTATCACAGCAGTTAGCATCGGACAACAGCTTATCCCAGAACTGTTTGAGCCGCTTGAGCAAATCGAAAGCCCATACCAGTCCGGTAGGTTGGCTAGAAAATCCGGCCCCTTTGAATTTTGGCAGGCCCTTGTCCTTTTCCCGGATTTTGCCGCCCAACAAAGACAAAATCCCTTTACGGCCTTTTGGGTCAATATCTCTTACTGCCTGGTTTGCTTTTTCGTTGGGCAATGCTTTCGCTAGCCCAACCTACCCTCACCCCCTTACCCTCACTCCCGCACATGGCATTGAGCGCAGGTGGTGGGGGCACCGTCACGGGTGGACTTGCCCTGCTCCTGGTTCCGGGCACGGTGGCAGTCTGTGCAGAGTTTGTGTATGGCCTCTGCGTGAAAGGCAAGCTCCTTTTGCAGGCGCTCTTCTTCCGGCAGGTTTTGCAGGGCGGTTTTTTGGTCTCTGGGCATTTGGCCGGGTATGCTGTGGCAGTCTATGCAGCTTTTAACAGAATCCCCTTCCTTTAGGTCGTTCAAAGGCTTGCCCTGCTCATCGTGGTGGCACTGGCCACAGCTCACATTGAATTGCAGATAATGCCGCTCATGAAAAAAGTTCATAATCGGCCTTGTGTGCGTTTCGTAAGCAGGGTTTGCCATTCTTATGACACCTTCTTCCACCTGGGCCTTTAGCTCCTCATCGAGTATAGGCCGGGCTTCGTCCAAAGATTCACCCAAAGATTCATTTAGGGCTATGTCCCTGTGCGCGTCATCCATAAAATCCGGGGCCTGGGGGGCGTCCCCCTCAACAACAGGAGCCGGGATCTGGGGGTCATCCTCCGTGCCTTCAAAGGCCGGGACCTGGAGGGAGGCATCGTCCGTTGCAACAGGGCTGCTGGCCGGTGCGCTCTGGTCCGGGGCAGAAGCCTTGTCATCCCCGGAGCAGGAGATTGTTGAAAATGCAAGGGCAGCCAGAAAAACCATTGTAAGGCAGATGGAAAGCTTTTTCATTTTTCGCCTCCTTTATTTAAGCAGCAAATACCCGTGATTGCCGGGCCGAAATGCGGTTTGAGGTTTTTGCGTCTCATGGTTTCCCGGATTTAAAGCCTAAAGCGGGAGTGAATTCCTTTGGACTTTCCTTCTGCCTTTCCCGCCAATGTTGCCGCTTTGGTTTTCAACAAGCCGCCCTGCCCTTTTGGCAAAACCAGCTCCTTGAACCTGTCTTCCTTTGCAATATAGCACAAAAACTTCAGTAAAGCACGGGGGTGGAACCGGGAGCGGGAGCCGGCAAAATCAGAACCGTCTCAAGCCGGGCCATGCCGCCTTTTTGGGCAAAATTTTATTGGGCAAATTTCCCTTGAACCATCTGTTGCCTGCCTCTGCCCCAGGCAATTTTTTGTCTGGCCTCCCCTGTTCTTGACATCCGGGCAGGCAGGGCTATAAAAACAAAATGGCAGGCTCTTGGGCCAGGGGCTTTTGTTGCATCTTTAAAAGGGAGAAGTGCGCCCTTTTCCATCCCGGCCTCTTGCATAATACAACATTTGTAAAAAGGCCCTTTTTTGGGCTTAAAGGAGCGGCTTTGTAAAGGGCCGGATAATTTCAAAGCATGATAAAAGTCTTTCGCAAAAAACAGCTCGACAAGGCCCTGGCCCAAACCCCTAACTATAAAGAGTGGCTTGAGATAGCAAAAGAGCTTGATTACCTGGACGGCTATGAAAAATGGCGCATGGAGGACGAGTCTCCCCATTACAACTATCTCTTGGTGCGCCGCCTTACAGATCAGCTTCGCCAGTACCGCCGCCAGGAAAATGTTTACCGGCTTCTGGATCTCCTGCACGACAGCCTGCGCCGCGCCCAGGGGGATATTGCTCATCCGGCCCTTTACTCCTTTGCACGCACCGGAACCAAGGCTCTTGTGGAGGAATTTTTGGATGAAGCGGAAAAGGGCCTTACCTACCTTTGCGACAACGACTTCCCCCACCTTTCCCACGAAAAGAAGGTGAGGCTCTTTTCCCAGGCTGCCGCAAACTTTGGCCGCAGCGCGCTGTTGCTTTCGGGAGGGGCAGCATTTGGCCTGTTCCACCTGGGAGTTGTGGGAACCCTTTGGGATCACGGCCTGCTGCCCACGGTTATCTGCGGCTCATCAATGGGCTCCATGGTGGCGGCAGGCACCTGCACAAAAACCGATGACGAGATAAGGGCCATCCGCGAAAAAAGAAATGTGATGGACAGAGACGCCTTGAGGCGGCTTCCATTAAGGGATATGTGGCGGGAAAAGGCCTTCATGGATCAGAACACCCTTTTGCGCAACATCCGCGCCAATGTGGGGGATTACACCTTTGCAGAGGCCTTTGAGCGCACGGGCCGCATCCTCAACATATCCGTATCCCCCACCCGCATGGGCATGAAACCCAGGGTTTTGAACTACATAACCGCTCCCAATGTGGTTATTGCAACAGCCGCCTGCGCTTCATCATGCGTTCCGGGGGTTTTTCCGCCTGCAAAGCTCATGGCAAAGGACAGAACCGGCCAGATTCTGCCCTACATGGCCAATGAAAAATGGGTGGACGGCACCGTAAGGGGGGATATCCCGGTCATGCGCCTTGCCCGGCTGCACAATGTTAACCACTACATTGTGAGCCAGACCAACCCTCATGTTCTGCCATTTCTGCTTTATCACGACCGCAAGGGCATTGTGCCTTTCGCCGTGGAGCTTGTGGGCACGGTTTTTCAGGCCCAGGTGTCCCAGGCTTTAAATGTGGTGCGCCACAGGGTTCATGTAAGCCCCTGGCGGCCCATTCTGGACCAGATCTATGCCGTAACCGGCCAGCAGTATCTGGGCGACATCACCGTTCACCCGGCCTTTTCGCCCTGGATGTACCGCAAGCTCTTTAAAAACCCCACCCAGGAGGAAATGGAGCGATTCACCCTGGAAGGCGAGCGGGCCACATGGCCAAAACTTGCCATGATTGCCAACCAGACCCGCATAAGCCGGGTTTTTGACCAGTGCCTTAAAAAGCTTGTCCCCCAGGATCACACCGTTGAGGCCCGCCCCCTGTAAAGAGGGGTTTCACTTATCCAGCAAAGGAGGAATTTGATGAGCAGCAAAGACGATGACCTGATTATAAAAGTGGACATGGCCGAGCTTTTCACGGATTTTCTTCCCAAGCTGGCAGCCCAGTACATGGCCATTTCCGGCGCTGCAAATGAGCTTGCAGCAACGGATTTTTCCCTTGTGGCAGACATTTCCGGCAGGGTTTTCTCCTACACCGCAAAAAACGGGGTCAATATTGAGGCCAAAGAGGGCGAAATCCCCAATCCGAAAGTGCGCGTATCCATTTCCCGGCAGGATATGGAAAAATTCATCCAGCTCAAAAACATTGATATGCTTATAGGAATGCAGGGTGCGCTCAACCGCAGAAATTACGACCTCATCAACAACTACAAGGGCGAGTGCGAGTTTGTGCTGGAGCATGATACCGGCGAGTTTTCAACCATCCGGGTGATTTTCAACAACGCATCATCCCCAAAGGCCCTTTTCCGGCTTTCCATGGAAAGCGCCCGCGCCCTTTTGGGCCGTCAGGCAAACCCGGTGCAGCTTTTCATGTCCGGTTCCATGAAAATTGAAGGCGACATGGCCCACGCAATGGCCATCCAACCTCTTTTTTCCTGAAAAAAGGCGGGGCGCAAATGACCGAAAAGCGCTACAATGTGATGTTTGAAGGCATTGAGGAGGACAAGGACCCGGACGAGGTGCGGGCCGCCCTGGCAAAGGTTCTGGACCTTTCCCCTGAAGAGGCCGAAGCCTTTTTGCTGGATGAGCCGACCCTTGTGGCTGTGAATGCAGACAAGGAAACAGCCATGAGTCTGCGCCTGGGAATGTTCCGGGCCGGGGCGCTCTGTACGGTGAGCGCCTGCGAGGATGTCGGCCTGCCGCCCCAGGAGCCGAAAGCTTCCGATGGCCCCTGGACGCTGACCACCTGCCCCCACTGCAATACCCGGCAGCAGCCTGCAAGGGAATGCAAGTTCTGCGGAATGCGCATGAAAAAAGCCACCCCTGAATAAAGGAGCGGCCTTTAAAGGGCAGGAAAAGCACATAAAACAAAATCAAGGCGGGGAACTTCTTTTTCAAGAAATTCCCCGCTCTTTGTTTAAAGGCGCCTAAAAACCTTGTTGTGGATCAAAACCTTTGGAGGGCAAAGCCCTATTTTGCTATCTGCCCCTGCGGCCTGTGGGAACAGTTGCATCGCAGCGCATGGGCAGCATTTTGCCGTCTCTTTCCTCCATGACCTGGATGGCATGGACGCCTGCACCTGAAGTTCTGCCAAGCACATAGCTTATAAAGAAAACATGGCCCTGGGCGCAGACTGTCCGCACAAGCCAGGTATTAAGCTCCCAGGGAAGATCCCGTTTTTCAAGCACGACAATTTCCTCGGCATCCTGGGCAATGGCATTGCCGACAAGACCCATTGACAGACACATCGCCAGACAAAGGGCGAACGCAATTTTCTTCATGCAGCCACCTACCTTTCAAAAAAAAGGGGTTGATTTTTTTAGGCGCGACACAGGGATCACAAGAGCGCAGACGCTTGCCGTAAAACAACATATTTTATTTGCCACGAAAAACGGTCTAATGTCAAGAAACGAACAAAAAAATGACTCGCGCAATTCGGGGCAATGAACCTCCCCGCAGCAAGCCGCGGGG
>JAGVAW010000304.1 GCA_020060085.1 Desulfobacterales bacterium | reverse complement strand
TGGTTTTCAATTATTTCAATCGTCCCTATCATCCCCGGAGCCTGCCGGGTGGCCGCACACGGTCATGTATATTACGGATTCCTCCTTGCCGTCCAGGTCAAGAATGGCATTGGCCTCGTCATCATAGATTGCGCCTATGGCGCAGGTGCCAAGCCCCATGCTGGTTGCTGCCAGGGCAAGGTTCTGGCCCATGTGCCCGGCATCCAGGTAGATGTAGCGATAGGCCCTTTGCCGGTACTTCCATTTTGAGCGGAAAAAAATAGCGGAAAAAATAAAGGTGACAGCACTTGAGAGGCACATCCTCTGGTCAAGGGCGGCTTTGGCAACTGCCCGGCCAAAGTCTCCGGCAGCAAGCTGCTCTAAAGAGTGCTCCTTTACATTGTAGTGGTAAATGCCCGGCTCAATGCCCTCTACCCTGGAAATGGCAAGATAGGTTTCAACAGGGTAAAGCGCACCGGCAGAGGGCGCTGTGCGAAAGGCATGGCCCTGGGCAAGGCCCCTTATGCCCGCTGTTGCCCACACAAGAAAGCTAAATGTCTCTTTATCCAGGGCCTTTGGTGAAAAGCGCCTTATGCTGCTGCGGGCAGCAAGGGTTTGGGCTAGAGAAAGGGCCTTTTGCGGCTCCTTTGGGGCCTCAAGCCTTATTTTTTTGGCCTTGGGGTATTCCTTGAAAGGGTATGGCCTGTTGGCCATATCCAGATACCCGCCTGGAAGCTGGTCCCGAAAATAGCGGGTGAGCTGCTGAAAATCATCTCCGATGCTGTTTTTCATGGAATAAATGCCCTTTTTGAATAGGCTGGCAGATTTTTTTCTCCGGCCCTAAAACGCCTTCATGAGCGCATACCAGCGGGCAATTTCTGTTGATGTGTCAAAGCCCCTTGCCTCCATGAGCCTTGTAAAAGCAGGCTCGTTGAAGCGCAGATAAGGGTTGACCGCCTTTTCCTGGGCCAGGGTAAAGCGCACCAGGGATGGGTCATAGCTGGCAAGGTATTGGTCAATGGCCTTGTTATCCGGCTCAATATGCCTTGCAAGCTCTATGGACTGCTCCACATAGTCGTGCCCTGCATAAACAAAGGTGTCATCGGGCAGGGCCATAAGGGTTTTTATGGAATGGTAAAAGGCAGTGAGATCCCCGGAAAAGCAGTTGCCCACGGTTGCATTGAAAAGGGTGTCTCCGCTTACAAGTATGCCCGGCGCGTAAAAGCACACGGAATCTGTTGTATGGCCCGGTGTGGCAATGACCTCAATGGTTTCATCTTCAAGGGCTATTTGCTTTTGCTTTACAGCTTGGTCAGGCAAGATGAGGCTTGCGCCGGAAATTTTTGCCAGATCCGCTGATCCCACCGTGTGATCCGGGTGCTTGTGGGTGTTGGTGACAATTTCAAGGGAAAGGCCCTTTTCCTCCAAAAAGTCCAAAATCCTCTGCACAGCGCCGCCGTCAACAGCTATGGCCTTTTTGCCCCTGTAAAGCACATAGCCAAGGTTGTCCATTCCAAAACGGAATTGGCTTATCTGCATTTTGCGCCCTTTTCCTTTGTTACGGGTTTTTCATGTCTGCCAGCTTGTTTTGCGGGGAAAAACTTTTAGGCGGTCATTAACTGCCCCTTACGAAAGGCCCTTTTAAAGCAGCTTGCATAAAACCTTTAATCCAGAACAGGGCAACTCCCCGCTGTCTGCTGCGGTGAACCTAACTTATTAAGTTTTTGGAGGATTGGTACGGGGAGGGACTCTTTTTCAGAAAAAGCCCCTCCCCTCAAAAAAGCGGATGTTTTTTAATGCAGCCTGTTACTGAAGCTGGCTGCGTGACAGCTTGAGCACATTGCGGGCAATGATAAGGTGCTGAATCTGGCCTGTGCCTTCAAAGATGTCCAGAATCTTGGAGTCGCGCATCCATTTTTCTGAAAGCTCTTTGGTGGTCAGCCCCAAAGGCCCCAGTATCTCCGAGCATTTCTGGGTGATGAGCGTGCCGCCCCGGCCTGCCTTGGCCTTGGACATGGATGCTTCCAGGTTGTTGAAGTCGCCGTTGTCAGCCATCCAGGCAGCGCGCCAGGTCAAAAGCCGCATGGCCTCAAGGGTGGCTTCCGCCATGTAGTAATCCTTCTGGCGGGCAGAGCAGTTGTTGGGGTTTTTTGAGTAGTCAAGCTTCTCGCCTGCCTGCTCCAGTTTTTCGCGGGTCAGGTCCAGTGACGCCCTGGCAACGCCAAGAGACATTGCAGCAACCATTGGGCGGGTGTTGTCAAAGGTTTTCATCACCCCTTTGAAGCCTTCGGTGGTCTGCTTCACTTCAGGGCTGCCCAGGATGTTTTCCTTGGGTATGCGGCAGTTGTTGAGCACGAATGTGCCGGTATCCGAGGCCCGGATGCCAAGCTTGTGCTCAAGATGATCCAGAGTGAAGCCTGGCGTGCCTTTTTCCACCACAAAGCTCTTTATGCCCGCCTTGCCAGCCTCCTTGTCCACCGTGGCCCAGACCACAACGCAGTCGCAGCGGTCAGCGCAGGTGACAAATATCTTTTCGCCGTTTAGGACCCAGGAGTCCCCATCCAAATCGGCGGTGGTTGAAATGGAGCCTGCATCCGAGCCGGATTCCGCCTCGGTGATTGCCATTGCAGCCCATTTTTTGCCAAAGCGCTCAAGCTGCTCGTCTGTTGCAACAGCGGCAATGGCTGCATTTCCAAGGCCTGCATTGGGTATGGAGAGCATAAGCCCGCAGTCGCCCCAGCACATTTCCTCAACTGTGACAATGGTGCCCAGATTCTGGCCAATCTTGTTCGGGTCCTTGGGCTTGTCCTTTTTTTCGCCGTCCTTTTTCTTTTTTGGCCTGCCCATGACCTGAATGCCGCGAAAGGCGTCAAGCTCCTTGGGGTAGGTGTGTTCTTCCTCATCGTACTTTCTGGCAATGGGCCGCAACATACTTGCCGACACATTGTGCATTCCTTCGCGCACCTTGATCAGGTCCGGCGGTGGTTCCAAAAATGCCATGATATGCCTCCTTAAAGGAATTTCGCGCATTAAGCGCGTTTGTTTGCAAAACAAACTAAACGGTTGCCAAGCCTTCCCAGGTGGCCACACCCCTGGAGTTGCGGTAGCGCCTTTCCTGGGGATAGTCCCGGATGTAGCCGTGACCGCCAAGTACCTGCACTCCGTAGTCGCAGACCTTCATGGCTGTTTCGCCAGCGTAAATTTTGGCAAGGTAGGCATCCCTTGTGGCGTCCCGCCCGACTTCCAGCGCACTTGCAGCCTTCCATGCCAGAAGCCTTATGCAGTCCACCTCATAGGCCATTTCTGCAATCATGAAGGCAACGCTCTGGCGGTAGGCGATTGGCTCGCCGAACTGGACGCGCTTTTTGGCGTAATCCCTTGCCTGCTCAAAGCTGGCCCTGCATTCGCCTGCAGCAAGGGCTGCTACAGCCGCGCGGCCCTTTTGGATGAAGCGGGCATAATTGCAGCCCTCTTCACCGCCAAGGCGATTCTCGGCGGGAATTTGGCAATCTTTAAGGCTTATTTCGTAGGTATCCAGAGCGTAGAGGCCGATGTTTTTTTCCCTTTGGCCCACTTCAAGGCCGGGGGTGCCTGCCTTTACGATGAAAAGCTGGGGCTTGTCGTCAAGCTGGGCAGCCACAAGAATATTGGGGGCAGAGGCTGCTTTTGGCACAAAGCATTTGGCGCCGTTTAGTATGTATGAGCCATTTTTCTTTGTGGCCGTGGCGGCAAGGCTCATGGCGTCAAAGTCGAGCCGGGGTTCGCACACGGCAGCAGTGGAGGACTGGTATTTCTCGCCGCAACTGCCTGGCAGGTACTTCTTTTTCTGGCTGTCCGTGCCCATTTCCAGAACCGGGTTGATGAAAACGCTTGGCAGCATGGCAGCCACGGCAAAGGCCATGTCTCCTGCGGCAAGCTCCTCAAGCACAATGGCATTGAGCATGGGCGAATATTCCATGCCGTCTCCGCCAAATTCGCCGGGTACTGCGGCCACGCAGGCACCAAGCTCCCAAGCCTTTTCGAGATATTCGGCAGGTATTTCCCGATTCTCGTCCATGTCGTGAGCATTGGGCGCGACAATATCGCGGACCACCTCGGCAAAGCTGGCCTTGACCATCTTTTGTTCCTTGGTCAGGGAAAAACCGAACATTGCTGCCTCCTGATTGGGGTTAAGCGCGGCGGCAGACCCCAGAGGGGCGGCAACGCCACGGAGAAATTAGACTGACATGTCAGTCTTATATGAGAGGCGCTTGCTCGTCAAGGATTTTTTGTTGGATTGCCCGGCAGGAAATGCAGGCCTTAAAAAAGCGAAAGCCGCGGGGAGGAACCGCGGCCTTCCGAGGAATGGAGGAAAACAGATGAAGAGATTGTCTTCACTGTTTGCCCTAATATGTATGCAAGTTATCTGCCAAAGAAACCGGATAACCCTTATTTTATTGTAATATACTGAATTTTCAATATATATCTGTGTAGGGCCCGGTCAGCCATTTTTTTTGCAAAGGCCTGTTATTGCCGTCTTTGTTCACAATTGTGAACGCCTTTGCACCTCAAATAGTATAACATCCTGTTTTTGTTAAAATAAGTGTTGGGGGCGCCTATTCATTTTTTTGAACCGTTTTTACCGGGTTTGGCTGTGCACTGACAACACCCTTATTTTTTTGTTTTTATCCCTTATTGCCCTGTTTAGCCCTTTGAACCCTTTTCCATTTCCAGCTTTTTGAGTTTCTGGCTCAACCCGCTTTTGGCAATGCCAAGAATGTCGGCAGCCTTTGACTGCACATTGTCTGCCATGAAAAGCGCCCTTTCAATCATGGCCTTTTCCACAACTGCAAGGGCATCGGCAAGCTTGGCCGAGGCAGGAATGCCGTCCAGGTACAGGGTGTTGTCAACAGAGCGGATGAATTCCTTTGGCAGGTCAGCAAGCTCTATGACAGAGCCTGGGCAGAGAATGAGCGCCCTTTCCACAAGGTTTTCCAGCTCACGGACATTGCCCGGCCAGTAATAGCGGTGAAAAAGGCGCAGCACATCCTGGGAGATGCCTGTAACTATAGAGCCTGCGGCCCTTTCTGATTCATATTTTTTTATGAAATGCTCCACCAGAAGGGCAATGTCTTCGGGCCGTTCCCGCAGGGGGGGCAGATAAACGGGCAGCACATTGAGCCTGTAAAAGAGGTCATCCCTGAAGCGGCCCTGCTCCATCTCCTGTTTAAGGTTGCGGTTGGTTGCGGCAATGAGCCTTATGTCAACGGATATGGGCTTTATGCCGCCCACCCGCTCAAAAGCCCTTTCCTGAAGCACGCGCAGAAGTTTGATCTGGAGCGCGGGAGAAAGCTCGCCGATTTCATCCAGAAAAAGAGTTCCTGAATCCGCCAGCTCAAAGCGGCCTTTTTTCATGTATCCGGCACCTGTGAAAGCCCCTTTCTCGTGGCCGAAAAGCTCGCTTTCCAGCAGGGATTCCGCAAGGGCTGCGCAGTTTACCGCCACAAAGGGCCTGTCTTTGCGCTGGCTGTTGAAATGGATGGATTTGGCAACCATTTCCTTGCCCGTGCCCGATTCTCCCTCAATGAGCACGGTTGCACTGGTGGGGGCCACCTTGCGTATGGTGGCAAAGACTTCCTGCATTGGCCGACTTTTGCCTATGATGTTGTCAAAGCGGTAATGGGAGCCAAGCTGGTCGCGCAGTAGGCGGTTTTCCCGCAGCACCCGGCGCATTGCAAGCGCCCTTTTTACAAAAAGGATGAGCTGTTCGTTCTGAAAAGGCTTCCACACATAGCTGTGGGCACCCATGTCCATTGCTTCAAGGCCCTTGTCCACTGTGCCGTAGGCTGTCATCATGATGACGGGAAGATCCGGGTCCTTCTCCCTGGCGCGGGCCAAAAGCTCCATTCCGTCCATTCCAGGCATTTTCATGTCCGTGAGAAGAAGATCCACATCGGATTCCTCCAGAATGGAAAGGGCGGTCTCACCACTGTTGGCGGTCAGGGTCTCATAGCCCTCATCCTCAAGGATGGCGGCAATGATGGGAGGATAGTTTTTCTCGTCATCAACTATTAATATCGTTTCCATGCTCTTTTCCTACCGGCATCTGAATCCAGACGCAAGCGCCCCTGCCCGGAGCATTTTCAATCCACACAAAGCCCTGGTGGGCATCTATTATGTTGCGCACAACACTAAGCCCCAGGCCCGTGCCCCTGTCCTTGGTGGTGAAAAAGGGGTTCCAGATTTTTTTCATGGCCGCATCGCTCACCCCTGGCCCTTGATCTGTAAAGGACAGGGTTACATTTTCCTCGTCTGCCAGAATGTCAACGGTTATGACGCCGCCTTCGGGCATGGCCTGCATGGCGTTGATGAGAATGTTCAAAAAGCACTGGTACAAAAGGTTGGGGTCTGCAAAAATCTGGGGAAGATTCGGCCCGAACTGGCGCACCACCCGGTAGTTGCCCTCCACAAGACGAGGCCCCAGATAGCTCAAGTTCTTCTCAAGCACCTCCTCCACACGGCAGGGCTTGAAATTGGGCGAGCTTGGCCGGGCAAAGTTTAAAAAATCCGTGATGATGTTGTTTAAACGCGTTGCCTCCTCAATGATTACATCTGTAAGCGCGCCGGACTGATTGTCTTTTTCCGCCCGTTTTTTTAGAAGCTGGGCTGTGGAGCGGATTATGCCCAAAGGATTACGGATTTCGTGGGAAACGCCTGCCGTCATCTCCCCTAAAGCAGCAAGGCGCTCGGCCTCGGAAAGCTGCTCTTCAAGCCGCAACCTCTCGGCTGCCCGCTTTATGAGTATCTCCTCGCCCCGTTTCACATAAAGGCGCAGCACCAGAAAAAGCACCAGCATTATGCTTGCCGAAGCCCCCACAACCATTATCTGGAACTTGAAAATAGTGGCATAGTCCTCGGAGAGATCCAGCACTATCTCAATAACGCCCAGCACCTCGCCGGAAAACCGGGCCATTGATTCTTCTGCAAAAAGGGGTGCAAATGTTCTTAACTTGCTTTCTTCGGGCACTCCCAAAATTATGGACCAGAAGGGGCCGCGCTGCTCAAGCTTGGACGAAGCTTTGCCGGATATGGCCTGGCTGTACTCTATTCCGCCTATGACCTCTTTGCCCACAAGGGCCTGGTTGAAGCTGTAGCTTATGACATCATTGATCCCGTAAATGGTAACAATGTCCACATTAAAGCCGTACAGGGTACCCCGCACCACCTTGTCCATCCGCGCGTATTGGGCCTCGTGGCGCAGTTGTATGCGCCCGTACTGGAGGGCTGTCGGGATAAGAAACTGAAGGAATATCTGATGGTTAAGGTTGCTGGCCAGCAGAAGGGCATATTCCTCGCTCTTTTCCAGCAAAACCCCGCGCGCCCTGTGGGAGATGATTGCAGACAACATAATTGAGCCTGCAAAAATGACAACAAGGCTTATGTAAGTGAAGTTCTGAACAAGCGTGAAGGGGCGGAAGGCCTCCTTGGAAACCCGTCCCGGCGGGCTGCCCGCATCCTTCTCCTGCTTGTTTTGGGCAAAAAAGCGAAACATGGTATGGCCCAACCCCTTGTCACCGTGACAAATAACTTACCTTTGCTACAATATGACCCAAGGCTGCCAAGCGTCAAGGATTTGTTGAAGGCATTGGGAGGATACGGCCTTGTAACAGATTAAAATACGGGGCTTTTGGCTGACCGAAAAGCCCGGTGAAAAGCCTGTCCGCTCTTGACGCAAAAGTCTGCCAAGGCTAATTTGCCGGAACACGGCATTCCTTATTATATATGGACAGCCCCATGACCGACCCAACAAAAGTTGAGCAGGCAGCCAATGCCAGAAAAGCCCTGGAGGAAAGGGTGCGTCTGGCGGCCAGGCCGTTTTTTGACAGTTCACCGGCCAGCCACGACTGGGATCACACCGTAAGGGTTGCAGCCCTTGCCAGGGCCATAGGCCAAAAGGAGAGGGCGGACCTGCTGGTGGTGTGCCTGGCCGCCTATCTGCACGACATAGGCAGAACCTATGAGGACCAGTCCGTCGGCCAGATATGCCACGCCCAAAAGGGCTGCGAGCTTGCCCTGCCCATTCTTGACAGCCTGCCCATAGATAAAGACCGGAAAGACAACATACTTCATTGCATAGGCTCCCACCGCTTCCGAAAGGGGGAAAATCCATCCACAATCGAGGCAAAAACCCTTTTTGATGCAGACAAGCTTGATGCCATTGGAGCTGTGGGGGTGGCCAGGGCCTTTCAGTTTGCAGGGGAGATTGGCGCACGCCTGCACAACCCGGACATCGCGCCCCAGGACAGCCTGCCCTACACCAGCGATGACACGGGTTACAGGGAATATCGTGTAAAGCTCTGCCGCATAAAAACCCTCATGCTCACAAAAGAGGGGGCAAGGCTTGCCAGAAAGCGCCATGCCTTCATGGAGGCCTTTTTCCGCAGATTTATCGATGAGTACAGGGCCTTGAAATAGCAGACAGAAAACAGCCGCCCGCTTAAAAGCCCCTTTTGCTGGCAGAAATGCTTCCGGCAGGAGGAGGCGCAACAACTCCATCTTCAATTCCCCAAATTTCCAAAAATGAACCGTCATCCTGCCAGACAAATAATCGCCCTTAACAAATTTTTATCCGAACCTTAACGCCTCTCTTATCCAGCGCAGATAGGTTGCTCCCGCTCGCGCCCATATCCATAAGGCGCGATTTGGAATTTATACGCAACCAAGAAACAGCGAGGAAAGGGAGGCAACATGAAGAAGGCAACAGGAGTGGCGATATTGTTTCTGGCAGCATTATTCCTTGCCCTGCCATCAGGAACCTGGGCAAGCGAAAACGGTCTTGTGAAACTTGGCAAGGCCATTGACAGCCTGACGCTCAATGCTGATCTGCGCATCCGTTATGAGCTGCGCGACAGGGATGAAGTGGCCCCGGACAAGAAAAACACCACCACGGACCGTATGCGCACCAGGTTCCGCCTGGGTTTTGTGTGGGACAACAATGAGGAGTCCTGGAAAGTGGGCGCAGGGCTCTGCACAGGCGGTGCTGATGCAACAAGCACCAATGCCACCTGGTCCAACGGCAATTTCTTTGAAACCGGCGATATCCGCCTGGATTACGCCTTTGCCCAGCACAAGCTCGGCGACAGCGTGAAGTTCACCGCCGGTCAGCAGAAAATGCTGTGGAACACAAGCTGGCTGCTGTGGGATGGCGATGTGCGTCCGGCGGGCTTCACCTTCAATTTTGACAGAAGCGGCTTTTTTGCCACAGCAGGTGCCTATGTTGCCAGGCAGTACGGCAACAACATGGGCAAGCTTTATGTGGCCCAGCTTGGCTACGCCGGAAAGATTGACAGCTTTGACTTCATGCTGTCCACAAGCTACCAGCCCTTCAACAAGGAGCTTGACGAGCAGAACCGCCCCAACAGCAACTACAAATGGGAAATCTACGATGTTTACGGCACTGCCGGAATTCCGATTGGGGATGTGAAGCTCTCTGCCTATGGCCACTGGTTTGTAAACCTTGGCGCAGATGGAGATGTCGGCCAGGGTGTGCTGGGCGGCACATTGAAGCCGGGTGATGAAGATACCGGCTGGGTTGCGGGCCTGGATGCCAAATACAAGGCTTTCGGCGCAGGCGTTGCCTATGCCGAGGTGGGTGCTGACTCCTGCTTTGGCCCCTTGAAGGACGGGGATTTCGGCTCCGGCATAAGCGATACGGATTTGAGGGGCTGGGTGGCCAGTCTTTCATACAATATCACCAAGAACTTTTCAGTTGCAGGCAAGGGCTTGTTTTACGAGGCCAAAACCCGCGACAAGCAGCCAAGCGTCAATTTGTATCAGGTGGATCTCGGCTACAAGTTCTAGCCCCGAAAGTCCGGCGGCAGCCTTAACAGCATGGTATGACTGCCGGAAATTTTGTCTGACTCCCAAATCCGGGGAGAGGCCTTTTTGCAGACCAAAGGGTTTCTTCCCGGATTTTTTTTGCCTGATAGGACAATCTTCCCGCCCCGGAAAAACCTTTGAGGCAAGGCCCTTTTTTGCCGGGACTCCAAAGCTTTTGACAGTTGAGGCCCCTGGTGGTAAAAAGTTTTTTGAGATTTGCGCCATCCGCTTTAAAGGGGTGCGCTGGAAAGACCTTTCAAAGGGGCAGGCCTCCGCAAAAAAAGCCCCTCCATCGTCAAAGGCCTGTTTTCCTGCCAACAGCTCTATGGGAGATTTTTAGTCATGTTCAATAAAAACGCCTTTTGCCTGCGGTTTTTGCCCGCTCTTTTGCTGTTTGGCCTGCTATTTTTGGCCGGGCCTGCATCTGCACAGCAGGTTCAAACCGTGGCCATTGTGCCCTTTGCCATAAATGCCGAAAAAGACATGAGCTTTTTGCAGAAGGGCATTGGGGATATGCTGCGCAGCCGCCTTGCAGCCAAAGACCGGGTGGCTATTATAGGCCCTGAAGAAATGGGCAGCGCCCTGGCAAAGGCCAAAAGCCCCCTGGACAAGGACAGCGCTGTTGAGCTTGGAAAAAGCGTTGAGGCGGATTTTGTCCTGTTTGGCAGCGTGACCGTTTTTGGTGAAGCCGTGAGTTTGGATGCCGTGGCCGTGGCCGTGGAAACCGGCCAGGTGATGACCTTTGCCCGCACCAGCGAAACAATGGCGGATGTCATTCCCGGCATAAACGCCTTTGCTGCGCAGATAAACCAGGAGCTTTTGGGCCGGAGCGCTCCAACAGCCGCCAGGCCAGCGCCTGCACCCGCACCGGAAATGCATTCAAGGGCGCATCCCTACACACTTATCGAGCAGGATCTTCTGGCCCCGGCCCCGCCTGTTGCAGCCCCGGGTCCCCAGGCTCCTGGTGTTATGGCCCCGGCGGCCAGCGGCGTATCGCCCTTTGTGGTTGCCCGCAGCCAGGACAGCGGCTTTTGGAGCAGCCCGGAAATTTCCACCGGCATTTTGGGGCTTTGCCTCATGGACATGGAAGGGGACGGCATAAATGAAACCGTGCTGCTTGATGACAACACAATTTATATCTACCGTTTTGAACAAGGCAGCTTCCGGCAGGTGGACAGGATTGATCTGCCCCGCTACTTCAAAGCCCTTTGGGTGGATGCAGGGGATATAAACGGCAACGGAAAGGACGAGCTCTTTGTTTCGGCCCTAAACACCGGCAACCAGCGCTTGCAGTCCATTGTTTATGAGTGGAATGGCCAGCGGCTGAGCCCTGTGGCGGAAGGTTTGGGCTATTATTTTGGCGTTGCCGTTGACTCCCGCAACAGGCCACAGCTTTTCGGCCAGACAAAAGGAATTTCAGACCTCTTCCTTTCCGGAGTTTATCCCCTTGAAGCAAGAGGCAATGACTATGTACGGGCGGGATCCTCGGCTGTGCCCGGTGCCCAGACGGTTTTCGGGTCTGCGACAGGGCAGATGGTTGATCTTGGATCCACAAATACCCTTTACCTGGATGAAAATGGCACCATAACCCTTTATTCGTCT
>JAGVAW010000099.1 GCA_020060085.1 Desulfobacterales bacterium | reverse complement strand
GCGGGCCCATAGCTCAGCTGGAAGAGCCACCGGCTCATAACCGGTCGGTCCCTGGTTCGAATCCAGGTGGGCCCACTTAAAACTTTTTTGCTTGAAGATATGGCTTTGGAGAAACCTGCATACACAGATGCCAATCGGCCCGAACGCACTGCGTTCGGGGCCGGAATTAGGCCGCAAGCATGTAAAAAACATGCTAAGTGGGCTGCACAAAGCAGAGGCGAGGGTGGAAACACCCCGCCTTTTTGCGTTTAGGGGCATCTTATTAAAGAGGAGGCCTTCACAAAAATGCCATCCACAGTGGCAGACATTCTTGCGGTGATGGAGCGCATAGCCCCAAAAGCCAGCGCAGAGCCGTGGGACAGCGTAGGGCTTGCAGCAGGCCACCCGGACTGGCCCGTAAAAAAAATCTGGGTGGCCCTTGATCCCCTGGAGGATGTTCTTGAAGAAGCCGCCCGGCAGGGTGCAAACCTTCTTGTCACCCACCATCCCCTCTTCTTTACACCAATTCAAAGCCTCAATCTCGCAAGCACCCTGGGCCGGATTGTTGAAATGGCCATCACAAAAAAAATCGCCATTTTTTGCGCACACACAAACCTGGACAAGGCCGATCAGGGAGTGAATGCAGCCCTTGCAGAGGCCCTTGGGCTTGGCCAATGCCAAGTTCTGGCTCCAGAAGATGCAGCAGGGGGCGAAAAACAATCCGGCATGGGGCTGGTGGGTGAGCTTTCCGCCCAGACAACCCTGGCGGACTTTGCCCAAAAGGTTAAAAAGGCCCTGGCCGCAGACAGCGTGCGCATGGTGGGTGACAAAGCCGCGCCGGTTAGCCGGGTGGCTGTATGCGGCGGATCGGGGAGCAGCCTGCTGCCCAAATTCTTTGAAAGCAACGCCCATGTTTTTGTGACAGGGGACATCCGCTACCATGACGCCCTGTTGGTGCTGGAAAAGGGCCGCTCACTTTTGGACGCAGGACATTTTGCAACAGAACGCGTTGTGGTGAAACCCCTTGCCCGGCTCCTTGGGCAGGAGCTGGCCAAAACCTGGCCGGAGGTGGCGGTTTGTGCCCATGACAAGCAGAAGGACCCCTTTTGCGCGGTGTAGAAAAAAGCCCGTTTAAAAGGACTGCATATTGCCTGACAGGCGTATTGTTCAACAAAAGGCCTTTGGCCGTTTTTTGGGGAGGAATCAGCATTGAGGGAACAAATCTGCAAGCTAGTCAAACTTCAGAATATTGACAACGAGGCAGCCAAGGTCCAGGTGACCCTGGCCAAGTGCAACAAAAAACTGGATCAGTTGACCGCCAAGGTTGCCAGCATCCAGAGCCAGGTGGCTATCCAAAAGGAAAAACGCGATGACCTGGCTAGGCGCCAGCGCATTCTGGAAGCTGAAGTTGTGGATGTGAAGGCCCTGCGCAAGAAAAGCCAGGAGCGCCTCATGTCCATCAAGAACGCCAGGGAGTACAAGGCCCTTCAGCGGGAAATTGATGACTCCAAGCGCAAAATTGATGAAATGGAAACCCAGCTTGTGGAGTACATGGAGCAAGTGGAGCAGGCGGAGGCCAGCCTTGGCTCACTTGACGAGGAGCTTGCCGCCCTTGAGGATGCCCTTGCCCAGGAGACCAAAAGCGTGAACAAAGAGCGCTCGCATGGACAAAAGCGCCTTGGCGAGCTTGACGGCGAGAGGCTTTCCGTTTCCCAGTCTGTGGAGCCGGATCTCTTTGCCCGTTACAGCCTTGTGCTGCGCTCCACAGGCGGAATTGCTGTGGTCCCTGTGGAAAGCCAGGTCTGCAAGGGCTGCAACATGAACATTCCGCCCCAGATATACAATGAGCTTCAGAGGGGCGATGAATTGAAAATGTGCCCCCACTGCGAGCGCATCATCTACTGGCAGCAAAATGAGCAGGACTGACAAGAGCCTTTTTGCTCTGCCATACTGCATTTGAAATGCCCGCCTTATTATGCTTGCAACCACGGGCCTTTTGGCCACGGGCATTTTTTGTTTTGCAAGGGCAGGAAAAAAGCTTATATTTACATCGGGTCAAAGGAGACTAGGCAGTCGCTGGCCTTTTTAAGGCCGGAGGAAAGTCCGAACACCACAGGGCAGGGTGCTCCGTAACGCGGAGTCGTGGCAACGCGAAGGAAAGTGCAACAGAGAGCAGACCGCCATTGCAGGGAAGCCCGCAATGGTAAGGGTGAAACGGTGCGGTAAGAGCGCACCAGTTCTCCGGGCGACCGGGGAAGCTAGGTAAACCCCACCTGGTGCAAGACCAAATAGGGGAGCATTTCCGGCGGCCCGTCGGTGCTCCCGGGTAGGTCGCTAGAGGGCAGCAGGCAACTGCGGCTCCCAGATGAATGGCTGCCGCCCGCCCTGCGGGCAACCGCAGACGGGAACAGAATTCGGCTTACGGGCTCCTTTGACCCGCCTTTTACGCCCAGCTAGTGAATTGCCCGCCAAAAAGGCTGGCCGGGCAATAGGTTTAAAACGGCCTGAATTCATTTGTAATTGCCTGGGGAGGGGCAACCTTCCCCTGTCTCGTAAGAGCGGCATTGCTCCCGGTCGGGATTGAAGTTGGGAGAAAGAATCATGGAAGCGCCCCAGGCAGGCAAAGATTTTTCCTTTCAGGAAAAGGTGAAAATTTTTTCCAACGATTATCTAAAGTGTTGCAATTACCTTATCAGCGCCGCCCCCAGCCGCTATACCTACACAAAAAAGTTCTATACCAAACTCATTGCCTCATCCCAGCTTCTCGAAGATCTGCTGGACTTTCACGGCGCAAAAAACAACCGCCAATGGTTTTACTACCGCGAGCTTTCCGCTGCGGTGCGCCACCTTTCCAGCGCTGCCTATTCCCAGAAGCATATCTTCAACCGTTTCCCCTTTTATCATATTGAAAACTCAGCAGAATTCCTTGAAGAAGGGGAAAAAACCCATGTCTTCCTGCTGCAAACCCTTCAAAAGCTCGCGCCAGCCATTTTGGATGAAGCCACAAGGCTTGATATCCCTGTTCCTGATGAGCCGTTCACGGTTGCCGACTTTCCCAGGGTAAGCACCAGCCAGATACTTGAAGCAGACATCGACAGCCAGGAAAGCAGCCCCAACCACCAGAGCATACTCAAGGTGGCCAACGAGTTCATCAGCATTGCAAAAGCAGTGGAAAACATAGGCGTACGCGGCAGGCAGGAGAGCGCAGAGCTTCTTTCCCTGGTTCCAACCCGCGTCAACGAGGTTAAAATCCGCAGAATCGAAATGGTGATTCACAACCTTCAGTCCAGCTTTGATTCCTATGTGGTTTTCGGCGGGTATAATCAGGAAGATGAGGACTTGAAGCGCCTGCGGGGCCATATCAGCGTTGTTTTGCACCTACTTGAAATTTCCGGCAGGCTTTTGCACTTCTACGAGCGCCATCTCCGGGATCTGCCCTTCAAGAACGAGTACAAAAAGGTGCGCGACAAAATGGCTGCCCTTGTGAACCCGGACAAACTTCTGGACCGCACCGTCAATTACGGGCTGCTGGAAGCCAGCCGATTTCTCATCAAGGGCAAGGGCCTGGCAGACCAGATACTGAACCAGTACCTGGAGCGCGATTCCATAACCGTGGGCGTGCCCCAGGATTTGGGCTTTCATGCCCGGCCATCCCTGATGGTTGCCAAGGTGGTGCAGCATTACGGCGGCAAGGTGGAAATGCTGGTGGGCGAAGACCGCTTTGACGCCAGCTCCGTGCTGGATCTGCAATGGGCAGGGGGCAAGCTTAAAAAGGAAAAACTTGAGCAGGTGGTTTTCACAGGAGACCGCCGGGCGCTTCAGGATCTGAAGGTGCTGGCCTCGGTCAACTACGGCGAAGACCGGATGGGCAAAGGAATAGCCCTGCCAAAAGAGCTTGACTACCTGCGGTAAAGCCTTGAACCTATCTCAAAAATAGGTTTCTTCTGCGACTGGCTGCAAAACCCAAGGGGGGCAGGGATTCCCCTGCCGACAAAGAGCCATGATCTGCGCTGTTATTGTTGCCGCTGGCAGCGGCGAGCGAATGCAATCAAAGGAAAAGAAGCAGTTTGAAGACCTTGGGGGCAAGCCTGTAATGATTCGCACCCTGGAGGCTTTTCTTGCTCACCCCCAAATTGAAAGAACAGTCCTTGTGTCAGCAGAAGCGGACCTGCCAAAGGTTCGCAGCCTTCTTGCGCAGATCTGCCCTGCGGGAAAGCCCATTCGCCTGGTAAAGGGAGGGGCCACCCGCCAGGAATCCGTGCAAAAGGGCCTTGCGGCAGCAGGAGCTGACACAACCATAGTGCTCATCCACGACGGAGTAAGGCCCCTTGTCAATGCAGCAGACATCAGCTCCTGCATAGAGGGGGCAAAAGAGCATGGGGCCTGCATTGCAGCAGTACCCGCCTTTGACACCATAAAGCAGGCCAATGAAGATGGCCTGGCTTCATCCACCCTGGACAGGCAAAGAATCTGGCTTGCCCAGACACCCCAGGCCTTTGACTACAAGCTCATCTGCAAGGCCCACGATCAGGCGGCCAAAAACGGCTTTATCGGCACGGATGACGCAGCCCTTTTGGAGAGCATGGGCAAAGCCGTCATGCTTTGGCCATGCTCCCGTTACAATATAAAAATTACCACCAGCCAGGACCTTGAAGCTGTCCGGGCAATCTACAATGCCGGCATGAAACCATAGGAAAAAGGCAACAGCTTTTTGGGGACAAGGAAGCCCATGCAGGAACAACGCGCATTGCGCACCAGCCTTATGGGCACCCTGTTGGGTCAGTTGAAGCCGCTTGGCAGCCGCTGGCTGACAGCTTCAGTTCTCATGGTTTTTGCCAGCGCAAGCCTGCTGGCTTTTCCCTGGTGGGCAAAAAGCCTTTTCACGACAATTGTGCCGGAGCAGGATTTATCCATTCTGGCGCGGCATCTTGCACTGGGGGCCGGGCTTGTCTTTTTGGTGTCAGCCTTCACCTTTTCGCGGGATTTTGTCATGGGCAGGCTTGCCTTTGAAGCTGTGGCCCGTATTCGCCGGGCCATGTTCCAAAGGGTTCTGGAAATGCCCGCCATAACCCTGGAAAACAATGAAAGCGACATAAAAAGCCGCCTTTCAAACGACATAAGCCTGCTGGCAGACTCACTTTTGGGCGTTGTGATGATATTTGTGCCCAATGCCCTTACCCTGCTGGCTCTGGCGAGCGCAATGATCTGGTTTGCCCCGTCCCTTTCCCTTATAACAATTGCTCTTTCCGTACCCCTTTTCTGGGCCACAGGCTATTTTGTAAAAAAGGTATTTTTGTCCACTCAAAAGGCACAGGAAAAGCTGCCCGAACTTGTTTCAATTGCGGATCAGGCAACGAGAGGGGCGCGGGAAATCCGGATTTTTTCTCTTAAAAACCGTTTCATGGGCCTTTTTGATGATGCAGGGCAAAAGGCCCTCAACGCCCAGACAGACCAAGTCAGGGCAATGGCCCTCCATCCGGCTGCCGTGGCCGTGTTCCACGGCGTGTCTGTTGGCATTCTTCTGCTGCTCTGCGCATGGCTTGTGTGGAGCAAACGCCTGCCTGCCGACAACCTTCTTGCCTTTTTCACCTGCCTGCTGCTTCTGGGTGCACCGCTGGGGCAGGTCAGCAATTCCGTTAAAAATGCAGGGCGAATGCTGGCCGTGTGGGATCGCTGCCAAAAACTTCTGGCTGCTGACAATCAAAAGGATGAGAACCTGCCAGACATTCAGGTGGAAGGCAAAACTCTGGAGGTTGAACATCTAAGTTTTGCCTATGGGCCGGATATGGCCCCAGCGCTTCTGGATGTGTCCTTTACTGTGCCGCCAAAAAGCGTGCTTGCCATAGCAGGCCCCAGCGGAGCCGGCAAGTCCACCCTGCTTGCCCTTTTGGCGCGCTTTTACGAGCCTTTGCACGGAAAAATACTTTTGGGCGGCCAGGACATAAGCGCCTTTAGCCGTCAGAGCCTGCGCCGGAGCATGGGAGCGGTTTTTCAGGAGCCCATGCTCTTTTCCGGCACCCTTTGGGAAAACATTGCAATGGGCAATCCCCATGCAGATCAGGCGCAAATTTTAAAAGCTGCAGCAGATGCCCATGTGAGCGAATTTGCCATAAAGCTTGTCAACGGCTACCAGACCCTTATAGGGCCAGGGGGCCAGGAGCTTTCCGTAGGCCAGCGTCAGAGGGTGGCCATTGCCAGAGCCTTTTTGAAAAACCCGCCGATTCTCCTGCTTGACGAGCCTTTCTCTGCTCTGGACAGAGAGTCTGCCCGTCTTGTTGGCAAGGCCCTTGTCCGTTTGGCCGCAGGCCGCACCACCATAATCGCGGCCCACCGGGCAAGTCTGATGCAGATGGCCGATTTTGTCATAGTATTAAACCAGGGCCGCCTTGTGGAGCAGGGGTCTCATCTGGAACTTCTGAAAACAGGAAGGCTCTATCCCCTGCTCTTTCAGGAGGCGCTAAAAACTCCCTTCCAAAATGGCTTGGATTTGCCCTCTGGTCAAAACACCTCTGCCTGATGGACAAGAATCAGGCTCGAAATCAATCTGCCCAATCCAAACACCGGCGCAAATCAAATCCGAGAAGAATAAAGATGCTGGACTGTGCAGTTATAGGCCGGTAACCGGCGCCTGATTGTTGTTTTCAGGGGCAATGGCCGGAGCTGTCGGCTGGGGGGGGGCCTGCACGGTCAGGGTCAGGCTCACCTGGGGGGGCCTGCCGTCAACAAAGCGCAAATCCGCAGGGTAAATAAGGTTGGGTGAAACCTGAACCGTGCGCATTACACCGGAAAGGTCCACCGGCGCAGTGGCAATCCTCACCCTGCCTGCATCGTTTTCCCTTATGGCCAGAACAGTGGCATGGGTAGGGGCAAGGGTTGCAGAAACAAGCGTATAGCCTGTCGGCACAGAGCCTGTTGTACGCAGCTCTATGGGCACCCTTGTGGGATAGAGCCTGTGCAGGGTAAGGTTTATGACCCCAGGCTTGATGGATTCCAGGGTCAGGGTGGGCGGAATCCTCACCAGATCGCTGGACAGCACCACCTCCTGCTCGCCTTCAGGCAGGCTGGAAAGATCCACGCTAACCTTCATGGTTTCGGTTTCCGCAAAGCGGAAGGCCTGGCGCGGCCCCTGGAGGCGCACCCTTGTGGCAGTGTGCTCCGGGTCTTCCAAAAGCCATTGGGCAGGCAGGTTCCGGTACTCAATGGGCAAAACAAAGTCGCGCTCAATCAGGTCCCTCTGCTGACCAAAGCCCACCCACAAAAGGCTTGCCAGCAAAAGAGCCATCACCTTTTCCCTTGTGTTCTGGCGCACCCATTCGCCCAAAGGTCTTTTGGACTGCCTGGGGGTTCTGGGCCGGAAAAATGAATTGAGCAGATCCCGTAACTGGTTGTCATCAAAAATCGGCTGAAGCCGCCCCCCCCTGGCCACGGAGATGACGCCCTTTTCCTCGGAAACCACCACGCAAAGGGCATCCGTAAGCTCACTAAGCCCCACAGCCGCAGTATGGCGCAGTCCACCATAGGGAATTCGGTCCACATTTGGAGAAAGTGGAAGATGACAGCCAAATGACTCCACTTTGCTGTTGCGGATGACCACAGCGCCGTCATGGCCCGGAGAATGGTGGTCGAATATGCTTTCCAGAAGCTGGGGGCTTATGCGCCCGTCAAGGGGAATGCCGCTGTGGATATGCCGATCCACCGGCCCCTTGGCAGGCAGGACAAAAAGCGCCCCTACCCTTTTTGCAGCCAGAGTGCTTGCAACCTGGGCAATTATGTCAGCATCCTGCTGCTGCTGGCTTATGGAGCGCCTTGTTCTGCCAAACCAGCCCAGGGTGGCCAGCCGCTCAAAAAAACGGCGCAGCTCCTCCTGAAAAATTATGACAAGGGCCAAAAGCAGTATTGCAAAAAAGCCCTGAAGCGCCAGAGCCGTCATGTAAAGGTGGAAGGTGCGGGCAAGAACATAAACAAGGCCCAGCAGCACAATGCCTGCCAGAACAAAGCGGGAGGCGGCCTTCTTGAACCAGATAAGAACGCCATATATGAGAATGGCGATTATCAGGACATCAAAAAGATCCTGAATCCTAAAACCGCTGAAAATATCAAAAAAAACTTCTGTCACAAGCTCTCACAAGGGGGCAGGTTTTTAGGTCTTGCGTAAAAAAATTCCTTTTCCATATTACCACACGGAAAGGATTTTGCGATAGGCTTCCATAATATGCTGAACATTGTCAATGCGGACCGTGCGGTCGTTGCTGCGGCTTTTAAAGGCGCCTTTGGCAGGAATACGGCCGGGAAAGGCTGAATGGGGTTCATAAAGGTATTGCAGGCTTATGAGGTTTCTCACGGAAAGGGCGATTCCCTGCCTGTAATTTGCCGCCCGCTGTTGATCTTCCATCTTAAGAGCCAGGTCCAGGGCATAGGCCAGAGATTCAGTGTAAACCCCGTCTGAAGATGTGTGGGAGCCGCCGTAGAGAGGGTCCGGGTTGAAAAAGCGGCCCGGATAAAAACCCTTGTCCTGAATGGTCAGAAGCCTGTCATTTAAAATGAAAATGGCCTCAACATAGCGCGGGTCTTCTGTGATACGCCACAGATGCCACAGGGCCAGGGTCTGCCATGGCACAGACGCAGAATAATGCTTTTCCTCAATGCGGGTCACATAAAGGTCCAGGTAATGCTCCTGGACCTTTTTGGCAGCCTCAAGGTAGGTCTCAAGTTCCGATTTTTCGTAAAACTCCAGAAGTGCAAGCACAGCCTCGCCCGAATAAAAGGCCAGGCTGTAATCCCGGTCAAAGCTCCGGGACGGCAGTATGAAATAAGGCTCAAAGGAGCCGTCATCGTTTATCAGGGAAACAATTCCGTCAGCAATGCTTCTGGCCTTGTCAAAATGGCTTTCGTAATAAGGTGAGGCGCAAAGAAGCCGGAGTCCCATTGCATTTGTGCCTAAAGCAGACTCCCCGTTTTCCAGAAAATAGCCAAGCCCGCCTTTGCTTTCCTGGTACCAGCGGGCCATGACCCTATCCAGATTTTTTTTGTGCAGGCCAAGAAGCTCGCTGTTTTCAACAGCCATCTCGGCAAGCAGGCGCGAGGCCATGAGCTGGCGCAGGGCATCGTTGTAAGACGCTATCCTGTTAAATTCCGGGTCAAAATGATAAATAAAAAGGCCGTCATCCCGCAAAGCGGAAATAAACCAGGCGCTTGCATCCTCCAGGGACTTTTTCACCTGGACTCTGGTCTGAACAAGATCAACCCCGCCAGCATTTGGCGGCGCACCAAGCAGATTGTCAGCAGGTTCAAGGGCCTTGGCCTGTCCGGCCAAAAAGCCTGCCAGCAAAGCCGGAAGCAAAAAAAGGCCTAACAGGAGCCTGGCAGCAAAAAGGCCCCTGTTCTTATAATGGCAGCAAAGTTTTTGCCCTATGAATTCCAAAAAATACATGACTATTTTTTTATCGCACAAAATACTGTAAATCAAGCTGCAATTGCCTACAGGCTCGATTTTAGCCTCCGGTTTCTGGCCTCGAATATTGATTTTATCGCAACCCTTCGCAAAGCGGGGATTTCTCTTTTCAAGCAACGGCGCACAGGGCGGTTCCAGGGAGAGGAGAGCAAGGCGCACGAGTTTTGAAGCGCGGAAGTGTACAGTTGGTACATGACCAAGCTTCAAAACGAAGTGCAACACAGCAGCCACCCCACCCCTGGCAGCTCCAGGGAGCCGTGGGCAAGGTGTTTTCCCCCCCTAACCACAAACACACGGGGCGGGTCCAGGGAAAGGAGAGCAAGGCTTGCTTTGCCGGGCAGGGGCGAGGTGTACTTTAAGTACATCGAGTCCCCTGCACGGTGAAGCGCAACGCAGCTATCCTTTTCCTGGGGCCGCCCTAATACAAAAGGCGCACGAGCGAGAAATGAGGGAGCGTACTGTTGGTACATGACCAAGCTTCAAAACGAAGTGCAACACAGCAGCCGCCCGCCTGATTATAAAGCAGCCACCCCCCTCCTGGCGGCTCCAGGGAGCCGTGGGCAAGGCGCACGAGCGAGGAATGAGGGAGTGTACAGATGGTACATGACCGAAATTCCGAGCGAAGTGCAACACAGCAGCCACCCCTGGCGGCTCCAGGTGGTGCGTATGCAAGGCGCACGAGCGAGAGGCGAGGGAGCGTACTGTTGTGTACGTGACCGAGCCTTGATGCGAAGTGCAACGCAGCAGCCGCACCACCTGGAGCTGCCAGGGGGTTTTTTTTGCTTGACATGGGCTTAACTCTCGCCTAAATATTTGGGTCTTTGTATATGGGTTAATTTTTCGGCGCAGTTAAACGCGCCGTTATTTGAAAAGGAGTCAGCACCATGCAATGCACCACTATTCGTAGCGGCCAGAATTGCCCCTTCATGACAAAGGCCGGCTGCTCATTCAACGGCGGGGTCTGTATGCCTATTCTGGAGGCCTGCGAGGGCTGCGGCCGCATCATAGTCATTGATGATGTGCAATACTGCTCTGTAAGCCCCAACCCTATGGCCAGGTGGAAGGTTGGCAACTGCAACATGGCCACCCATGTCAAGGTGGAAACCAAGGTTTCTGCAGCCAAGCTCAACCCAATCAAGGCCTCCAAGCGTATGGCCGGCAAGAAATAATCCGGCATTTGCCTTTGGCTCCCAAACCCCGCCCCCTTTGGGAGCGGGGTTTTTTTTGCCCGGAATAGCCCTTTGGGGCCAAGCCGGCTGCTTAACTTTTTGCAAGGAAAGATTTTAAGCCATGAATCCCATTGCCAGCCAGTTAAACCAGGTGATTGAGACAAAAAACCCCTTTGTTCTGGAAACTTTATCCCAGGTGGGCAAAAATTTGTTTTTCCCCAAAGGAATTCTGGCCCAGAGCGCAGAGGCAAAGCAAAAGGCCCACAAGTTCAATGCCACCATAGGCATTGCAACGGAAAAAGGCCAGGCAATGCACCTTAAAAGCATTATGAGCTTTATCAACAATCTTTCCCCCGGTGAATGCTTAACCTATGCGCCAAGCTTTGGCCTGCCGGAACTGCGCGCTGCCTGGAAGGAAGCCATATATGCCAAAAACCCGTCTCTGGCAGGCAAGTCCATAAGCCTGCCCATAGTGAGCCAGGCCATAACCCACGGCATCTCCGTTGTGGGGGATATGTGGTTTGATCCCGGCGATGTGCTGGTTCTGCCTGACAAGATGTGGGGCAACTACAACCTTGTTCTTGGTGTGCGCCGGGGAGTTAAGGTGGTAAACTTCCCCCTTTTTACGCCAGGCGGGGCCTACAATGTGGCGGGTTTTGAAGAGACAGTCAAAAGGCTGGCCGGGCAACACCCCAAGGTGAGCGTTCTGTTAAACTTCCCCCAGAACCCCACCGGCTACACGGCAAGCGAAAAAGAGGCCGAAAAAATCGCAAGCATCCTCATTGCTACAGCCCAGGCAGGCACCCGCGTGCTGGCAATCTGCGATGACGCATATTTCGGCCTTTTCTTTGATGAGACCTGTGCAAAGGAATCCCTTTTCACAAAAATTTGCGATGCAGACAAAAGGCTTATGGCCATAAAGCTTGATGGCGCCACCAAAGAGGATTTTGTTTGGGGGCTTCGCATAGGCTTTATAACCTACGGCACGGGGGTTGACGGCGACCCGGCCCCGCTGTGGGATGCCCTGGAGAGAAAAACCGCCGGAGCTGTGCGCGGCTCCATTTCCAATGCCAGCCACCTTTCCCAGCGCATTCTGGTAAAAGCCATGAGCCTGCCGGAGTACGAGATGGAAAGGGCGCAGAAGCGCGACATCCTGAAGGCAAGGGCATTGAAGGTGAAGCAGGTTCTTCAGAATTCCAAATATGCGGATGCCTGGGAGCCTTATCCCTTCAATTCCGGCTACTTCATGTGCCTTAATCTGAAAACCGTTGACGCCGAGGCCCTGCGGGTTCATCTGCTGGATAACTATGGCGTGGGCTTAATTGCATTGAGCAAGACAGATTTGAGGGTGGCCTTTTCCTGTCTGGAGGAGGAAGACACCCAGGAGCTTTTTGATATTGTTCTCAAAGGGGTAAGGGATTTGGAAAACAAATAAGAGGCGGCAAGGATATGCCTTTTGCCGGATAAGGCGGATTGCAAAGCCTTGGCGGCAAGGGTATTTAAAAAAGCACAGACAAAAAAGGTACAGAACATGACTGAGCAGCCCCAAACAGAAATTCATGCACCAACCTGGCTTCCCCCCTGGCTGGATGGCATCTGGGAACTGCTTGCCAACTACCCCTTTGCCCTGATGCTTGTAATTATTTTTGTGGGTCTTTGCCTGGCCTTTACCGCCCGGAGCTTCATCCTTTTCTGGGGCCTCAAGGTCTCCAAAAAGGCAAATGACGAGCTGGTTGAAAGGCTGGTCCGCGTGGGGGCGGGCATTGCAACGCTTTTGGTCATCTACATAAGCCTGGTGACTGCGCTGCACACCCTTCCCTTGAGCGCTTCGGCTGTGAGCCTCATCACCCGCATCATTGTCAGCTTTCTCATATTTCAGCTCATTCGCGCAGCCCTCAAGGCAAGCCATATTGCCCTGGAAATACTCGGCAGGGTGCATGACCGCTTTGAACTCGTAGAGGAGCGGACCCTGCCCATCTTTGACCTTGTGATGACGATTTTCATCGCTCTTATCGGTGCTTATGCCCTTTTGCAGGTCTGGAGGATTGACGCAACTGCCTGGCTTGCCTCTGCCGGTGTGATAGGCATTGCCGTGGGCTTTGCAGCCCGCGACACCCTGGCAAACCTCTTTGCCGGTTTTTTCATCATTGCAGACGCACCCTACAAGCTGGGAGACTATGTGGTGCTGGATGCCGGCGAGCGCGGAGAGGTTACCAAGGTGGGCATCCGCTCCACCCGTCTGCTTACCCGCGATGATGTGGAAATCACCATCCCCAATTCGGTGATTGCCAATTCCAAAATCGTCAACGAATCGGGCGGCAGGTGGGAAAAGTACCGGATTCGCCTAAAGGTGGGAGTTGCTTACGGGTCTGACACCAAGCTTGTGGTGCAGGTGCTGGAAAAAATTGCAAAGGATCACGCCATAGTTTGCAAGGAGCCTTTTCCCCGCGTCCGTATGCGCGGTTTTGGAGACTCCAGCCTGAATTTTGAACTGCTATGCTGGGTTGAACAGCCTGTTTTAAGGGGCCGGGTGACCCATGAACTTTACATGGCAATCTGTGACGCCTTTTCCCTTAACAACATCGAAATACCCTTCCCCCAAAGGGATATATGGGTAAGAAAGATGCCAGAAGCGGAAACTGACCTCACGGCAGACGCAGGCAAGGAAAAGTGATAATATAAGTCTGCCATTTAAAATGCAGAGAAAGGGGGAAGCCTTTATAAAGCTTCCCCCTTTTGTATTACAGGCCTGTTGTGGGCCTTCTTGCGCCGAAATCCGCCTCGCAGGGGGCGTTTTTGGTGACATGGCGCAAAAGTTTATTGCACCACAGGGCGCTGAAGGTTCTGCATGAGCCTTCCAGATTTTCCTCACGGGGCATCTGGGCATACTCGCAGCGCAAATCGCAAAAACGGATGCGCGAGGTCAAAACTCCGGCATTGTCGTTATCGTAAGGTTTTGGCATGAGGGTCCATCTGCTTGGGTCAACTGACCTGATCTCTCTTTTTAGGCGGGGATGAACTTTTTTCCAAAAAAGTTTCCCTCCTGCAAATTTCCCTTTTTAAGTTTTGTAATTATCCTTACCGGATAAAGCGCCTCACTTTTTGCGCTCCCGATCCAGCTCCCTGTTCAACTCCCTTTCCTTGATGGACTGGCGCTTGTCCACCTTTTTCTTGCCGCGGGCAAGGCCCAAAAGAACTTTTGCCTTGCCTTCCTGGAAATAAAGCTCAAGGGGTACAAGGGTATAGCCCTTGGTCTGGATTTTGCCTATGAGCCGTTTTATCTCCTGCTTGTGGAGCAGAAGCTTGCGCACCCGCAAGGGCGGGTGGTTATCATAGCGGGCCATGGGGTATTCGCCGATGTGGAGCTGGTAGAGGAAGACCTCGCCATTCTGGATTTTTGCGTAAGAATCCTTGAGGTTGGCCCGGCCCAGGCGCAGGCTCTTGACCTCCGTGCCCTTTAACACAAGGCCTGCCTCGTACTTGTCGTCAATAAAGTAGTCGTGCAGGGCCTTGCGGTTTTTGGCGATATTTTTTGTATATGTCTGGGGGCTTGCGCCTTTCATTTCAATCTTTCCGGAGATCCGGCGCTCCACTTAAATGGTATCGGGGAGTTACCCTGAAGATTTCAGGCCGCCCCAGCCTTTACAGAAGGGCTGTCAGGGCGGGGAATTTCCATTGGCAGGGCATCCCCATAGGTTTCCAGAATAAGCCTTGCAATGGCCTGGGCCGTGTCCTCGCGCATTATGTCGTTGACCACATTGCGGCAGTCGGATGCGCACAGGCCGCGCACCGCATTCTTAACCGCAGGAATTGCCTGGGGGTTCATGGAAAGCTCGTCAAAGCCCATGCCCAATAAAAAGGGCGTGTTCAATGGGTCTGCGGCCATCTCCCCACACATGGCCAAGCGCACGCCCTTGTCCTTGCTCACATCGGCCACCCTTTTGATGAGCCGTATGACAGCAGGGTGCAGGCTCTGGAAAAGGTGGGCCACCTGCTTGTTTGAGCGATCAACAGCAAGGCAGTACTGGATGAGATCGTTTGTGCCTATGGAGAAAAAATCCACATGCTCGGCAAGCATGTCGGCAATGATGGCAGCAGATGGAACCTCTATCATGGCCCCCACTTCCAGCTCCCGATCATAGGCCAGGCCCTGCCTATCCAGCTCCTGGGCAGCCTGGGCGGTCAAATGCCGGGCCTGAACAAGCTCATCCACGCCGGATATCATGGGAAAAAGCAGGCGCACATGGCCAAAGGCCGAGGCCCGGAGTATTGCCCGGAGCTGCACCAAAAAAATATCCGGATTTTTAAGGCAGAAGCGGATGGCCCGAAGCCCCAGGGCAGGGTTGTCGCCAGAATCAGGCATGATGCCGGCAGCCACCTTGTCGCCGTTCACATCCAGGGTGCGGATGGTGACAGGCCTTGGATTCATTACCTCCACAACTTCCTTGTAGTTTTCAAAAAGCTCTTCTTCGGTGGGCAGGATGCGGCGATTGAGATACAAAAATTCCGTGCGGTAAAGCCCTATTCCGTCTCCGCCCCTGTCTAAAGCAGCCACCACTTCTTCGAGCAACTCAATGTTGCCGTTAACATGAATGAGAACGCCGTCACTGGTCTTGGCCGGAAAGTGGCTTTTGCGGGCTATGCGGGCCTGATAGGCCTCGTAAATCTCCTGGGTCTGCTCATAATAGAGCAGGGTTTTTTCTTCGGGGTTTAAAATCACTGCCCCGGCTGCGCCGTCAACTATTATGAGGTCGCCTGTGCGGATTTTTTTTGTGGCGTTCTCCAAACCCAGCACGGCAGGTATCTGGAGTGTCCGGGCAATGATGGATGTGTGGGAGGTGGGGCCGCCCATATCCGTGACAAAACCCTTAACCCATTCAAGCTGTATCTGGCTTGCTTCTGCAGGGGAAACATCGTGGGCCACAAGTATGACTCTTTTGTCTATCTTGTCTATGCCCGAATCCTGGGTTCCCACCAGGTTACGCATAACCCGGTTGTAAACATAGACAACATCGTCAAGCCTGGCGCGGATATAGTCATCCTCCACCCGGTTGAAAACGCGCCTGATGCGATCCAGCGTTGTTTTCAAGGCCCATTCCGCATTGACTTTGGCCTTTTTGATGGTGTCAACAGTATGGCCGAAAAACATCTTGTCTTTGAGCAGGGCCTTGTGAGCCTCAAGAATATAGATATGCTGGCCCACTTCCTTGGGGGAGCGTTTTATGAGGCGGGCAAGCTCGTCCTCCGCCTGCTTCACAGCCTTTTTGAATCGGGTCACCTCCTCGGCAACCTGGCCGCCGTCAAGGACATACTTTTCCACCACATCCAGGTTTTCCCGGTCAACAAGGTAGGCCTTGCCGATACATATGCCAGGAGAACCCGGAATGCCCATCAGCATTTTCTGCGGTGCAATATCTTCGCTCATGACCTTGTTTCAATCTTCCCCAAAACCTTGCTCCACAAGGGCGACTATGGAGTTTAGAAGAGCCTCATCACGAGGGTCTTTGGCGCATATCAATAAAACTGAGCCCTTGCCTGCGGCAAGGGACATAATATCGAGCATACTTTTGGCATCCACCTGCCTGTCCTTCATACGAATAAAAATTGCGCCCCTGGCCTTTTGCGCCATTTTTGCAACCTGCGCGGCGCTTCTTGCGTGCAGGCCAAGCTCATTTACTATAACTACTTCTTTTTCCAGCCTTATTCCAGCCGGATTATTTTCTGTCATGGCCTTGGCTGCCAGCTATATTGCCAGTTTTTCCCAAGGGCCAAAACCCTTGTGGATTTGAGAAATACCTTTAAGTAATCTTATTTAACATGGCAGGCAGGGCGCGTCAAACTCCCTTTCTTAACCGAAATGCCCCTAAAAAGGTCTCGATCAGACACAAATTCAGGCATCTGCTGATTTAAGAAGGGGAATTTCGGGCAAGTCAGAGCGGTCAAGAACCTTTTTGGCAGTGCTTTTAAAGACATGGGAAGGATTGTTTGCCATTGACTTGGAGCTGAGCGGAATCTGGCCGGCCCCTATTTTGCCATGCCCACCTCCAGAGCCACCGCATTGCCGGGCAATTTCGCGAGCTGTTATGCCTGCGTTTTCAAGGGTTTTGCAGCGCAGGGAAAAATAGAGCTTCTCCCTGAAAATGCCTGCACACACAGTCCATTCAAGGATTTTTAAGCTGGAGAAAAAATCGGCCATCTCTCCAACATGGTCGGGCGTATTCACCTCGCCCGTGTAGATATAGGCCGTATCGCCAAAAATGATGGCCGTGCGCAGAGCCTGGTCAAGACCCCTGAAAAACTCAATTTCCCTTTGGGGATGCTCAATTTTAAACAAAAGCTGATGATCCAGAAGATCAAACAGAAGCTTGTAGCATTCCAGATCTTCGGGAAAGGCATCCCGGCCCATGCCGTTTGTATCGGTCTTTATGCCGTAGTAAAGGGCCGTGGCCTCGCGCCTGGGAATGGGGCATCCGGCATAATTCAGATATTGAGTAATCAGGGTGGAGGTAGCCCCAATGTCTTTTCTCACATCAAAAAAATAGGGTGCATCAGCATCAGGGGACTCCATGTGGTGATCAAAAACTGCATCCACCTTTGCATCTGGAGGCAGGGAAACATTTCCGCCGCCAGGAAGGGAGTCTGCCACTATTATGCGGTCAAAGCTGGAAAGATCCACAAGGACAATGGGAACTGCTGACATTTCAAGGAGTTGTACCATTGTGCGGTTCTCGGCACGCCCCACAAATCCGCCATAAGTTATTTTGCAGGTGGGCACACCCCAGTAGGTGAGCAGATATTTTAGACCAGCAGCAGAGGCCAGGCAGTCCGGATCAGGAAAATCGTGGACAACAATGAGTACGGAATTGGCAGGCAGAATGCGCGCCTTGAAAGTCGCCACCTTTTGCGTGTAACCTCTGTCTTCCATCAGGCCTCCTTGTCCGGGCCTGGCCCGGCCTGTATGGCCAGCTTTGTGAAGCGGGCTTTTTTGGAATATTCCGAAAGCGAGTCCACTCCAGCCAGGCCTCGCTTTATAAGGTGTGCATTCAAAAATGTCCGGTTTTTAAGATAAACATAGGCCTGCACCTTTTCGCCTGGCTTCAGGGACGCGGACTCCGGGCTTTCAAACCTTAAAAAAATGCGGGTCTTGCTGGTTTTAAGCCTCAAGAAATCCATTGCCTCCCCTGCAGTTTCAGGTTTTGGCACAACACCGGCCAAATGCACAAGGGGGCCTTTTTTCAGCCTAATCAAATCCGGGGCCTCAACAGATTCCACTGTGTAATACTTTTCCCGCGGCGCGGATTTTAAATCCACCTTGCTTCCGTAGGAGAGCTTTTTGGGATTGGCCTTAATTTTCGGCTCAAGGGGATCGGAAAAAATATAGGGAAGCCCCAAAAGGGCTTTTTTCAAATCAAAGTCAGCGTTTTTTTGCTGCTTTTCCACAAGCTGCCAGGAGGCGAAAATATCCGGCTGATCCGTAACAAGCCTTGAGCGGATTAGGGGCAGATTGTCCTTGTTGATTTCGTAACCAATGGAATTGCGGCCGTTTTGGGCTGCCGCCAGGCTTGTTGTACCGCTGCCCAGAAAGGGATCCAGCACCGTTTCCCCCACAAAGGTGAACATCCGTATAAGCCTTTGGGGCAGGGTGAGGGGAAAGGCTGCCAGAAACTCCTTCTGCCTTTCGCCAGGAAAAACCCAATGCCCTGCAAAATACCTGTTCCATTGCTCCTGGGTAAGGGCTGAAGCTTCTTTTATCTCCTGGCTCACAGGGGGGGAGTTTCCTCGTTTTTTGAAAATCAGGATAAACTCGTAATCAATTTTCAATATGCCGTTTCTAGGATAGGGAAAGCTTCCCATGACCGAACCGCCGCCCGTGGTGTTTGTGGTGGTTGCCTTTTGCCAGATGACAGCCCCCATGTAATCCAGGCCAATTGTTTCGCAAAAACGGATAATCTGGGTGCGGATGGGTATCACCTTGTAGCGGCCATAGAAAGCGGAGCGGGCAAACTGATCGCCAATGTTGATGCACAGACGGCAGCCCTTGTGCAAAACCCTTTCGCACTCCTGCCAGACAAGATTCAAGTGGTTGATGTATGCCGAGTAAGTGTCACAAAAGCCTATCTGATTGTCTGCGCCGTAGTCTTTGAGCTGCCAGTAAGGTGGCGAAGTGACCACAAGATGGACGCTGTGGTCTGCAACAAGCTCCATATTCCGGCTGTCACCGTGAATAACGGTTTGGCGCGTGGGCATACATTGCTCCAGACCGGCTTTTCCAGCCATCCCCATTCCTCCCGGATACCTTATTCTGTCTTTTTTAAGATACCACAACAGCAGACAAAACAACAAACAGCCTGCAAAAGGGAGGCGCCTTGCGGCAATAAACAAAAAGGCCCCAAACCTGTCTGTTTATAAACAAAAGGTTTGGGGCCTCAAAATTAAATCCGGCGGCGTCCTACTCTCCCACACAGTTGCCCATGCAGTACCATCGGCGCTGAGAAGCTTAACTTCCGTGTTCGGAATGGGAACGGGTGTGACCTTCTCGCTATAGCCACCGGAAAGCGGATGACTTTATTTTAAACAACTGCTGAAAATACCATAAAGCATTCTGTTGATCTGAAGGCTGGAGATTGTGGCCAAGCCGCACGGCCTATTAGTACCGGTAAGCTCCACACATTACTGTGCTTCCACATCCGGCCTATCAACCTTGTAGTCTACAAGGGGCCTTAAGTCCGTATGTCTCCATACGGAGGGATATCTAGTCTTGGGGTTGGTTTCCCACTTAGATGCTTTCAGCGGTTATCCTTTCCGAACTTAGCTACCCTGCTATGCCGCTGGCGCGACAACAGGACCACCAGAGGTTCGTCCATTCCGGTCCTCTCGTACTAGGAACAGATCCCCTCAAATATCCTACGCCCACGAAAGATAGGGACCAAACTGTCTCACGACGTTTTAAACCCAGCTCACGTACCACTTTAATCGGCGAACAGCCGAACCCTTGGGACCTGCTCCAGCCCCAGG
>JAGVAW010000327.1 GCA_020060085.1 Desulfobacterales bacterium | reverse complement strand
TGAGCTTACCGGGCCTGCCACCCTAAACCCACGGCATTTCAAGAGCAAACCCACCTGGGCCATTTTTGCACAGAATCTTCTGGGAGCAATCAGCGCAGGGGGCAACTGCCTTTTCACCTCCTGGACAGCCCTGCACCCAGTGCTTTATTCAATGAGCAAATCCAAGCCCCTTTCCTTTGCCCTGGAAAAGCTCATGACCGCAGCCTGGCCTCTTACCGACAGGGCGCTTGCTGCTGCCTCCTCCACCGCAAAAGTGGACCTGCCCTTTTTGCCGCATCCCAAGGCCATACGCCTTGCCACGGGCCTTGACATGGATCTGGCCCGCTTTATACGGCTGGGAGAGCGGGGAAGCACAATGGACAAGCTTTTCAACCTGCGCGAGGGCATAGGCAGGGCGGATGATAACCTGCCGGGTCGCTTTTTGAAGGAATCTCTGCCTGATGGCGGCAAAAATGCTGTTGTGCCTCTATCTGATATGCTGCCAAAGTATTACCGTCTGCGGGGATGGGACAAAAATGGCGTGCCCTTACGCAACACTCTAAAAAAACTGGATCTGGAATTTGCGGCTGATTGGGCTTCAAAGTAAGATTTTGCAAGGACGACCGGCAGGCCTAAACGGTTTGCCAGGAGGACTTTTTTTAAAGGGGGCGGCATCCGGCAAAAAAAGCCGGGTGTCGCCCCTTTGGTTTTGCTGCAAGGGCTTTGCTATTTGATGTTCATGGATTCAAGAAGCTGGGGGTCAAGGGCGCCGGTCTGGGGCAGGCCCTTTTCCGCCTGATACCTTATGATGCCGTTATAGGTCATGGGGCCGAAGATGCCGTCAATGGCACCAGGGTAATAGTCGGCTTCCTTTAACCGGGTCTGCACTTCGCGGATTTGTCGAACCCGGCGTTCCCATGCGTTTTCTGCCGCAGGAGGTGTAGGCCTGGGCGCTCTTTCGGGGGCCACGGAAGCAGCAGCAGGTGTTGCCGGTGCTGTTGCAGCAGCCGGGGTAGCAGGCCGGGCAGCAACGGTAGGGGCAGGGCGGGGTGCTGTTCTGGGCCGCAATTCCACTTCAAGGGTTTGCGCTCCGGGTCTGTCCTTGCGAAATTCTGCCAGGTACCGCATCAACTCCTGCAAAAGCCCCACAGGGTAAACATCGTCAGCCAGCTCGCTGTAAATAGAAACAGCCTGCTTGTGAAGCCGGGCAAACTCCGCGGGGGTCATCTTTGTCTCTGTCAGGCCGTAGCCGATCATGGCTTCCACACTGCGGGCATTGTCCCTGCGGGTTCCTGCCGTAAATCGGGCCACAGCATCATCCCTTTGTTCCCATATTCCATCCTGGTAGGCCTTGGGCAGGCTGTTCCAGGCATCCATTGAAACAGCTATGATAACAGGGGCATAACGGATTTTGATGGGGTTTACATAGCGCACCACCGTGTACAACTGCGCCCCCACCATCCAGATGGCCGGGGAAATGCCCGAATCCACCTTGCCTGCGCGCCAGGCAGCGGAAATTTGGGGAACGCTCATGGGTGTGGTCTTAACGCCCAGGGCATCGAAAACCGCCTGTTCAATGGGGCCGTACCAGGTTACAAAGTTGGCCTTCCTGAAATCCTCCAGCGTGGCAAGGGGCGAGGTGGAGGAGTAAATCTGGTCAAAATCCTGATCTACCCAGAAAAGCAGCTTTATGCCGTGCTGGGAAAAGTAGTAGTCAAAGGTGGGGGTCATGCGCTGGCGGATATAATCCACCTCGTCATAATCGTTGAAAAGAAAGGGAAGTTCCACCACAGCAAATTCCGGGCAGGCCAGCACAGCCCCCTGGCCGGAAAATCCGGCCCCCTGAATCTGGCCCGTGCTCATCATGCGAAGATAGTCTGCATCATCTCCCCTTACGCCGCCCCAGAAGATGCGGAGGCGCAGGTTGCCATTGCTTGCCTTTTCCACAGCAGGCAGAATCACCTCCGAAACCTGGTGCGCCCAGCCCACGCCCTGGGGGGCAAGGGTTGCAATGCGCCAAGTGATGGTTTCCTGGGCCTGCAAATTTTTTGGGATGAGCATAAAAAGGCCAAGGGCAAGAAGAACCGCAAGCCCAATGGATACACCACTGGCAGGATTTGACTTTTTGATCATTTTTCCCCCTTTGAAGATGCAGTAGTGCCTATGCACCAGTTCAACAGGTGCATTTTTTACGCGGGAATGGATGCCAGATAATTTCTATATATCAGCAAAAAAATGGTTTTGCAATAGAGGAGTGTACATCAGGTAGATATCAGGAATTTTTAGCCTTCTGAATTACCTCCACAAGGCTTGCCACCTTGGATTTGGGCTTTTTTTGGGCAAGGGCTTCAAATTGTTCGGGGGAGAGGGTGTCTTTAAGGTAGCCCACCACATCAAAGCTTTCCCACCAGCAGTCGAAAATTTTAAAGCATGGGCTTTTGTCCGCCTCGCAGTCAAGGCAGTAGGTAAAGGCCACGGCCCCTCCCAGGCGGGGGCAGCGCCGAACAAAGGCCTGCCTGCTTAACTCGTCATTTGTGGAGTTCAAAATCTCTGCCCTTTAATTGTGGCAGGCTGCGCCGGAAAAAATTCCCGGCGCAGCCATTTTGTTCTTAACGGCTCTTTATAATCTGGGGCTTGGGATAATTGGCAAATATGGCGCGGGCTTTTTCAAGCTCTGCATCGCTAAGCTCGAAATTTGTCAGCCCGCCTGCAAGGTACTTCTCGTATGAGCCGAGATCCAGCAATCCGTGTCCGCTCCAGTTGAAGAGGATGACCTTTTCCTTGCCTTCCTCCTTGGCCTTTTTGGCCTCGATAATGACCTGGGCAATGGCGTGGTTGGTTTCAGGGGCAGGAATATGCCCTTCGGTTCTGGCAAAAAGAATACCAGCAGCCAAGGCATCAAGCTGGGTCACTGACTGGGGGATGATAAGGCCTTCAGCCGCAAGCTGGCTGACTGTTGGGGCCATGCCGTGGTAGCGCAGGCCGCCTGCATGGATGGGCGCAGGCACAAAGTTGTGGCCCAGGCTGTGCATGGGCAGAAGCGGCGTGTAGCCGGAATTGTCGCCGTGGTCGTAAACAAAGGGCGCGCGGGTGAGAGTGGGGCAGGCCGCAGGCTCCACAGGGTAGATGGTGATTTCCTTGCCTGCAAGCTTGTCCAGCACAAAGGGGAATGTAAGGCCTGCAAAGTTGGAGCCGCCGCCGGCACAGCCAATAATGATATCAGGATACTCGTTGACCTTGGCAAGCTGCTTTTTGGCTTCCAGGCCTATGATTGTCTGATGCAGCATGACATGGTTCAGCACGCTGCCTAAAGAATAACGGGTCTTGCCGGTCTTGTCGCTCACCGCCGCTTCCACGGCTTCGGAAATGGCTATTGCAAGGCTGCCGGGGCTGTCCGGGGTCTGCTCAAGAACACTGCGGCCTGCATTGGTCTCCATGCTGGGGCTTGGAATGCACTTGCCGCCCCAGGTGGCCATCATGGTTTTGCGGTAGGGTTTCTGGTCAAAGCTCACCCTCACCATGAAAACCTTGCACTCAAGGCCGAACTGGCTGCAAGCGTATGAAAGGGCGCTTCCCCACTGGCCTGCGCCGGTTTCTGTGGTTATGCGCTCAATGCCGAATTCCTTGTTGTAATAGGCCTGGGGAACGGCGGTGTTGGGCTTGTGGCTGCCCGGAGGGCTTACGCCCTCATTTTTGAAGTATATTCGGGCAGGGGTATCCAAGGCCTTTTCCAGGGCTTCGGCCCGGATAAGGGGAGAGGGTCTCCACTGGCGGTAGATGCTCAAAACCTTTTCGGGAATGTCAATCCACTGGTCGGAGCTTACTTCCTGCTCGATGAGGTTCATGGGAAAGACAGGGGCCAGGGCATCGGGCGTTACGGGCTTTCCGTCCGGGCCAAGCGGCGGATTCATCTTGATGTCTGCAAGAATGTTGTACCATTGCCTTGGCATCTCGTCTTCGGTCAAAAGAATCTTCTTTGTGGCCATGTCTCTTTCCTTTCTTTGGGCAGATGGGCCAAAAGGCCGCATTGCGTGAATTGGTGCGCCGTCCGCCCCTGCGTAACGGCTGTTTTGGGATGCTTTGGCAGTGGTGCAAAAAACAAAACGCGAACCAGTCGAGGCGGCTCGCGTTACAGTATTCTAAAGAGAGGAAAATCGCGGGCGCACCCCTTCGGTATCAGGCGCTGCGCCACCACCAGTAAGAACCGACTGCGATTTTTCCGTGTGTTTTCAGCATAGAAGGCCATTATCACAAGCAAAAGGCCCTTGTCAACTTAAAAAAAGGCCTGCAAAAATCGGTTTTTCAACCAAGGATGTTTTTGAGGCTTTGGGCCTTGCTGAAAAATACTTTGAAAAGGCCCTGTTAATGGCTTATTTTAAGGACATGGAAAAGGCCCTTAAAGATCATCTTGACAATGTGCCTGACAGGCCCGGCGTTTATCTTATGAAGGACCAAAAGGGCCGCATCCTTTATGTGGGCAAGGCGCAAAGCCTTAAAAAGCGCGTTTCAAGCTATTTCAAGGCTTCGGGCATAAAGGATATTAAAACAGCGGCCCTTGCAGGCAAAATAGCCTGGGTGGACACCATTATCACGGGTTCAGAAAAAGAGGCCCTGATTCTGGAAGCAAACCTCATCAAAAAACACTCTCCCCATTACAATGTCATTTTAAAGGATGGCAAGCGCTATCCATTTTTGAGAATAGACAGGGAGCAGGACTATCCTTCAATTGAGGTGGTCCGCAGGGTGAAAAAGGACAAGGCCCTTTATTTTGGCCCCTTTGTCCACAGCCATGCAGTGGGCCAGACCCTTAAGATAATTCACCGCACCTTTCCCCTGCGAAAATGCAAAAACCGCCAACCGCCCGTGCGCTCCCGGCCCTGCTTGAACTTTCAGATGGGCAGGTGTCTGGCCCCCTGCTGCAATGAGGTAAGCCCGGCAAAGTACAGGGAGATGATAGATGAGGTTGTTCTGCTTTTAAACGGGAAGGCCTCATCCCTGCTGGATAAAATTAAAGCCAGGATGAACGAGGCTGCCCAAAATGAGGACTTTGAGCAGGCGGCCATTCTGCGGGACAGGGCCTGGGCTGTGGAAAAAACCCTTGAGCGCCAGGTGGTGGTGGCAACAGACGGGGCGGACAGGGATGTCATTGCCTTTGCCTCCCTGCCTGGGGCCTTTGCCATTACGCTCATGCACATTCGGGGTGGCAGCCTTGTGGGCAGCCTGGACTGGGGCTTTGAGGAGGTTCCCCTGCGGCCCGGCGAGGCCATTGCCGCCTTTATTCGCCAGTATTACGAAAAAGACCAGTTTGTGCCGGGGCAGATTCTTGTTTCCGAACAGGTTGAAAACACTCACATTCTGGAGGAATGGCTTGGCGATATTGCCGCGCGCAGGGTTCACATATTGTGCCCCCTGCGGGGCGAAAAGGCCCAGATTGTGCAAAGGGCGCTGGAAAACGCTGGCCAGGCTGCTGGCCGGGTCCTCTCTGCCGAGGAATCGGTTCAAAAGCTTCTGGAGCGCCTGGCCGCAAGGTTGAGGCTTAAAAACCCCCCACGCCGCATTGAATGCCTGGATATTTCCCACACAGGCGGAGGCCAAACCGTCGGCGGGCTGATCGTGTTTGCGGATGCAGAGCCTAAAAAGGGCGATTTTCGCTCCTATTTTCTTAACAATGTGCCTGCTGGCGATGATTACGGGGCCATGAAGGCTGTTTTGGCCCGGCGCTTTTCCAAAATAAAGGAGGATGCTCTTCCTGATCTTCTTCTGCTGGATGGCGGTAGGGGACAGCTTTCCGTTGCCTGCGCAGTCATTGATGAGCTTGGCCTTGCAAACAGGCTTTCTGTTGCTGCCATTGCAAAAAAGGATGAAAGAAAAAAGGAGCAGGCAGACAAGATATATCTGCCCGGCCAGTTGAACCCTGTTGTTTTTGGCAGGGAAGGGGATCTGCTGCTCTTTTTGTCGAGAATCCGGGATGAAACCCACCGCTTTGCTGTTTCCGTGCATCGCAAAAGGCGCAGCAAAAAAAGCCGGGCAAGCGTGCTGGATGACATTCCAGGTATCGGCCCCAAGCGCAAGGCCGCGCTTTTGAAGCATTTCGGCTCCGTAAAACGTATTCTGGAAGCTGGTGACGAGCAGATTGCAAAGGTGGAGGGCATGAGCTTAAATCTTGCCGGGGCGCTCAAGCAATCCCTTGAAATGCGGGGGGCGGCAAAGCAGGGCGGATAAATTGAATGCCTTGCCGGTCAAAACAGCCGCTTTAGATGTTCACGCTTTTTCCGCTGAAAGCCTGGTTTGTTTACAGGCTGTCAATCATTCTGACAGGCTGTTTTCCGCCACTTCTCTTTTTGTTCAAAAAAAACTCATTGAAGTTGCTGCTTTTTGAAACAGCAGGGTTGGCACACCCCTTGCTGAACATAAATAAGGTGCTTTATGCCTCAATGAAGCAGGGCGCAGAGGTGTTGAACAATGGGCATTAAAGGTATTGCATCAAGGGCTTTTTTTGACAAAAGGGATCATACCCTTTTGCGGATTGTCAACCAGGCTCTTGAAGAAAAATCTGCCGCAAGCGCCGTGCAGCAGAGTTTCTATCCCCATTTTCATCCCAGAGGCATAAAGGAGCTGGCAGAATCAAGGGGGTTAAGGGTGGCCTATGCAATGGCGCACCTTCTCAATTCCCTTGAAGTGGGAAAAATGGATGAAAGGCTTGGCTCTCTGCGCTCGCTTTTTCATGAGGTTTTGAGCATCGGCATGGGGCCTCTGCCCAAGAATACCGCCAGGGTCTTGTTGCAGATAATGAAGGAGCTGGTAAGGGCTCGGGGGGATTATGAGCGCCAGTTAAGGCTGGCCCATGATTTCCGCGTTGTGGCATTTGGCAAGCCAAGGGTGGTGAGGCAGCACTTGAGGGACAGGCATTTATTGGAAATGCCTGAATCGTGGAACCAGCTTGCCTTTGATGACCATGTCCATGACGCCTATACAAAGGGAAGAAAATCATCCACCCACCTTATAATGGATGCCTGGATAAAGGGCATAAGAAGGTTAAGGGTGGTCTATTATAACTTTGTGGAGCCAAAGGTTGCAGCCGAGCTTCTTGAAGCGGCCCGGATTGTGGGAATGGATGTGAGAATAGGGGTCGAGTTTTCAGCCCTTTTCCGCGACCGCTATGTGAACCTCATCTGGACACCGCGGGGCTTTGCCGATTCCCAGGCCTTTTTGTGCTTTCTTGCTGAAGATAATGTTGCCAGGTTTATGCAGGAGGGCCGAAAGGTTTCAGCCTATCAGCAGCAATTCGTGCTGCGGGCCTTGGAGCGCTTCAACGAGTATCACCGCCTGGAGATAAACAGAGAGCTGGGCATTTGCCTTGCCCCCCTGGACAAGCTTTCCTTCATGCGTTTTGTGGGTGAGGGTCAGATGTCTCTGCTTCACCTTGGCGCCTTTATCCACAAATCACTACTTGTGCTCATGCAGGAAAAGCTCGCGCAACTAAAGCAGATTCACGGGCAAGCTGACGAAAAAGAAAAACAAGAAATCGCCCGAATGGTGGAGGTCGGCAACGGCCTCACAAAAAGCGCCATTGTGGAGAGATTCCTTGACCCTGCGGCCAATCCAGATATACCCAATCCAAACAGGCCTCAACCTGGTGAAGGCGTTCCTGAACTGCTAAAGCTCACGCCACGGGATATCATCGGGCAGCTTACATCCCTGCATACGGGGCATCGCATCACCCTTAACCTGTGCGGCCTTGCGGAAGAGGATGTGCTGGAAATCCTCTATCAGTGCGAGGGTGCAATCACCCGTCTGGAAATATTGAACCTGAAGGAATGGATGGGCGGAAAAAGCGGCCCCATAGCCAGGATAAGCAGCCTTCAGCAGGCCATAAACGATGGCAACATAATAACCTTGAAGCGCCAGGTTTCAGGCATAATTGAAAAAATACGCCTGGCCGAGCCTGCCGACAAGCAGGACAGGCTGGAAAAGCTTGAGGAGATACTTCATGATCTGCTGTCATTAAAGGCCTGGTATGCGATAACGCCTCTAAAATCAAGAATGGGAAGCGATTCAACGGGCCGCCAGTCAGAAGTCTATGGCATGGGCTTGGCCGTTTTGGAAACCCTGCCAAGGCAGGTACAGAGACAGGTTCGCAGGGAAAACGGCGCAGGCAGAATGATTCTTCCCATGCATATTACCCCGTTAAGGCAGCACACCTATTATCCAAAGACAAATTCCCTGTTTTGCAGCTCCCGCGTAAGACCCTTAATATCTTTTTGGGGCCTGGACCGTTTTCTGTGCCATGAGCGCATTGCAGACTGGCAGATAGATGACAAATTCATCGGCATGGCCGAGGAAGGCAACATCGTTACCCTGGGGGGAGTTGCCGCTGAACAGGGAAACGGCCTGACCCTTGAGCCTGAAAAGGCCCCTCCATCAGAGGCCGGGATGTCGTTTCGCTATCTTAACACTCCGTTGAAATATGTTCTCAAGGTTCTCATCGGGTTTATTCCGGCTTTTTTTACTTTTGTCCATACTCAAGACTGGTGGCTGCTGGCCTATTTCGGAGCAGTTATCTGGTTTTTTGCAACAGGCATCCGCAACATAATTCAATCCGTGCTTGGCGGGGGAGGCATAAAGCGCTCCCCTCTTATGAAGTGGAACAATTTTGTGAGCTGGGAAAGGCTTACTGACAGCCTGATGTGGACAGGCTTTTCGGTCCCGCTTCTGGAGCTTGTTGTAAAAACATGGCTTTGCAGGGATTTGCTTGGGATAACCACCGCAACTTCTCCGGTGGCTCTCTACGCAATCCTTGCGCTTGTAAACGGGGTTTACATTTCAGGCCACAACGCGTTGCGGGGGCTTCCACGGGGCGCCATTGTGGGAAATCTTTTCCGCACGGCGCTTTCCATACCCATAGCCTTTGCTTTCAATGCGCTGGCCGGGGCAGCCCTTTCTTCCCACGGGGTTGCCAATGTAAACGAGATTCTTCAGAAATGGGCCGCGATCATTTCAAAGGCGGCTTCCGACTGTGTGGCAGCTTTGATAGAGGGGACGGCTGATAGGCATCAGAATCTTGTTTTGAGAAGAAACGACTACTCCGAAAAGTTCAGGCAGTTGATGAACCTTTACTCCCAGTTGGAGGTGCTTTATCCAAATGCGCCGACAGATAAGCTTCTTGTTGAGCCGGAGCGTTTTGAGCGCGGCAGAACCGAAGCCCAGGATCTTGAAAAGCTGCTGTTTGTGAATGCTCTTGATATGCTCTATTTCTGGATGTATCAGCCAAGAGCCAGGATTGCCTATGGCCTGTTTGTTGAATCCCTTTCCGGTGATGAGCGCCGACTTTTGGAATATGCACAAAAGGTGCTTGAAAAGAAAAAGGAAATAAGCCGCCTTTTTATTGATGGAATGGTTGGAGAGAACTTTTCCCGCGCTTTAAGCTTTTATCTTGAACAAAGCCCGCAGTACCTAAAGGATATAAAGGAGTTGAGCCTGTACATGCAGATGAAGGGGACAAAAGCCTGACGCGGTTTTCGCCGTGCAGGCAAGGCCTCCCCAGCTTATCCTGCGACAAAACGGCTCATTTTACGCCACCAGGGGCCGCTGGAGCATTTTCTCGTAGAGATCAATGTACTGGGCCGCTGTGACGCTGTGATTGAAAAGAGAGGCGCCGCGCATCATAACGCGGGTTATCTGCCCGTCCTTTACGGAATCGGGCAGATTGTAAAAGCGCAAGGCTTCTTCCATGGCCCATTCCAGGCCGCCAGCATCCCAGTTTTGAAAAACAAAGCCGTTGCCCGTGCTTTTTTCCACATTGATGGGCGAAACCGTGTCGTGCAGGCCGCCAGTATCAAAGGCTATGGGCAGGGACCCGTAAATACAGCCTGTCATCTGAGGCAGGCCGCATGGCTCAAAGCGGCTTGGCATTAGGGTGAAATCCGAGGCTGCATAGGCGAGCCTGGAGAGTTTTTCGTCAAAGTTGCAAACCGCCACCCGGTCGTAAAGGCCGTGAAACTCCACAATGTTTCTGAAGTGCTTCTGCCACTCGCCGTTTGCCACCAAAACAATTTGAAGATGCGTATGCCAGTGGCGGGAAACCATTTTGTAAAGAATTTCCGAAAGAAGCTGGGGGCCTTTTTGCACGGGGTCCAGCCTGGATGGCCAGAAGAATACAGGTGCGCTGTCATCCTTAAAAAGGTTTAAAGACTCCTGAAGATGGCGCTTGTTCTGGCGTTTGCCCAGGCTATGGTTCTGTGGGGTGTACTGGCGGGCAAGGGCCTTGTCTGTTGCCGGGTTGTAGGAAGGGTCCGGCGCATTCAAGATTCCCGCGGCGCATTGGGCGTGGTACTTGGCTGCAAGCTCGCCTTTAAGGTTTGCAGGCACAAAGTTATGGCGGCCTTCCACAATTTCCATCAAAAATGTGGGGCTTACGGTGTTCACAAAATGCGCGCCGAAAACTCCGCTTGCAAGAAAGTCCACAGGGTTGTTCTCGCGGGATTCCTCGTAGTTGAAAGGCTGGCGGTCATAGAAAAGGGACTGCCAGAAAGCCGCAGCGTCAATGCCCCTGTCCTCTATCTGGGCAAGGGTGGCCTTTACCGTGTGGATGTTGTGTATCGTAAAAAGGCTTCTTATGCCAAGCCAGCGGGCAGCAGGAGGGATTAGGCCGGTCATCCAGTCGTTGCAGTGGATGAGATCCGGCTGAACTTTGGGAATGATGTGGTTTAAAACCTCCCTTTGAAATGCCAGGGAGATTTTCAGATTTTCCGCAGCATAGTTGGAATACACGCCCCGCTGGTAGAAGAAGGCCCTGTCCTCGGCCAGATGAACGCGGTCATCGGGCATGGAGCTTCTTATGGTGGAAAGCTCCCGCCGGATTATCGGCCCGAAATTGGCAGAAAAAATTGCCCGGTAGTCGGGAAGCGCCACATGGACATCTGCGCCCTGGTCGAAAAGGGCTTTGACAAGGGCTGCCGAAACATCGGCCAACCCGCCGGCCTTGGCGGAAAAATGGTTGGCCATGTTGCCCATGCCGTCAGGCAGGTAGGTCACCTCCGGCGTTACAATGAGCACACGGGGCTTGTTGCTTTTTTTAACCATGATTTTATTGGGTTAAGTGGTTTCTGTTAAGGTTTTGAGCCTTTGCTGCATGAAAAAGCCATCAATGGCGATGTCTTTCTGCTCAATATAATAATGCATCAGGCCCAGGTTACAAGGCCGGGGGTGAAACGGATGCGGCCGTCTCCTGCAGGCATGACCCTGGCTGTGTATCCGTAGCGGCCTGCCACCTTGCAGTCCACAGTGCAGACATAGGTGTAGAATCCGCCTCCATGATCTTTTTCCACGGTCATGGCTGCAATATCGCCCGTAACAAGGGTGTCCATGCTTTGCAGCAGGCCGTAATAAAGGTGTACCTCCACCTCGTTTGGCTTCAACTGGCCAAGATAAACCCTTGTCATCACCAGAAAGCTTTCCCCCACCCGGTGCATTCCCGCGCCGTTTCGCTGGGGCTGCTCCACGCGGATGGCGCTCCAATGCTCTTGTAGCCACCTGTGCCTGGCCTTGTGCTCCTTTGCCTCGCGTGAGTCATCTCCGCAAAGGTTTTGGGCATTTAGAAGGGCTTGTTTGTAGAACAATTCATCATATCGGCCCACCATGCAGTGGGCGGAAAAGTGCTCAAGAGCCATTTTTATGGAATTCTTCATCATGCTCACCCAGCGCAGGGGAATGTCACTTTCCTTGCGGTCGTAAAAGCAGGGTATGACATCGTTTTCCAGAACATTGAAAAGGGCCTGGCTTTCCACGGCGTCCTGGTAGCCGTGGTCAGCATATTCCTCGCCCTGGCCAATGGCCCAACCGCGATTCCTGTCAAAACCCTCGGCCCACCAGCCGTCAAGAACGCTCAAGTTGAGCACGCCGTTTAAGGCTGCCTTCATGCCGCTTGTGCCGCAGGCCTCCAGGGGTCTTCTGGGGGTGTTTAGCCACACATCCGCGCCCTGCACCAGGCAGCGGGCCACCTGTATGTCGTAATCTTCCAGAAAAAGCACATGGCGCCTCAATGCGGGCCTTCTGGCAAAGCGGATTATCTGCTGGATGAGGCCCTTGCCTTCATTGTCCTTGGGGTGGGCTTTTCCTGCCAGCACAATCTGGACTGGCTTTTCAGGGTTTGTGACAAGGGCTTCCAGGCGATCCGGGTCCATGAAAAGCAGGTAGGCCCGCTTGTAGGTGGCAAAGCGCCGGGCAAAGCCAATGGTCAAAATGTCCTGATCCAGCACCGATGACGCATCCCTCATCATGGATATGGGTGCGTTTCTTCGGCCATACTGGCGGAGCATTATTTCCCGGCAGGTGCGGATGAGCCTTGTGCGGCTCATCTCATGCGCGCGCCAAAGCTCTCCGCCGTAGATTGCATCAACCCTGTCAACAACGGAAGGCTCTGATGGCCTCAACTGCCAGTC
>JAGVAW010000182.1 GCA_020060085.1 Desulfobacterales bacterium | reverse complement strand
GCGGGCTTCGAGCGCCAGTACCAGGGCCAGGTTTTCATCGGCAACCACCGGGTTGGCGGCCCAAGGCCGGATCACATCTTTGTTTTTCAGCACGGGGGCCTGCTGGAGTGGATGACAGTGCGCGAAAATGTGGGCCTGGGCCTTCGCCACATGAAAAATAAAACGGAAAGAAACGAGCGCATCGGCGAATATATAGATATGGTGGATCTCACCGGATTTGAGGATCATTATCCTCACCAGCTTTCCGGCGGAATGATGCGCCGGGTGGAGCTGGCAAGGGCAATGGCCGTGAACCCGGATGTGCTTTTTCTTGACGAGCCGTTTACGGGCCTGGACTTTCTCACCCACATGAGAATGCGCGAGGAGGTCCTTAACCTTCATGAATACATCGGCAAGACAATTATCATGGTAACCCATGACATTGATGATGCCCTTATCATGGGGGACAGGCTTGTAATTTTTTCGGAGCGGCCTGCAAGAATCGCCCTATCCCGCAAGCTGGACTTCCCCAGGCCCAGGGATTTTGCGCGAAACATGGAGATGAACGAGCTTCGGGACGAGGTTTATCTCATGCTGGGTGTGCACCATGCCCTTTAATTTTGCCCAAAAAATGCGCCTTTCGGCCATGCCCGTGTGGATGCGGGTGGCTTTTGCGGCCCTGCTCTGGCTTGTGCTCATAAGCTGGCTGCACAGCCAGCTCAATTTTGAAAAGTTTGATTCACAAGTTGTAAGAATGGGCTATATGCCTGTCATCACCAATCTGGCTGCGCCCCTTCTTGATCATGCCAGCAAGGGCGGTGGGGCAATCCGCTTTGAGGCAATAAAGTTCTCGTCCTTTGCAGACATGGCCGAGGCCCTGCGTAGCAGGCACATTCAGGCAGCCTTTATGATAGCGCCCCTTTCCATAACCCTGGCCCAAAGCGGCGAGGATGTTAGGGTGGTTCTTATCGGCGCGCGTCACGAAAGCACCCTTGTTGTACGCAAAAGCCTTATGGCCAGAGACATAAGCGACCTGGGCCAAAAGACAATTGCCGTGCCCATGCGCTTTTCCGGGCATAACCTGGCGCTGCTTGAGCTTGCAGAGCAGTTGGGCGATGCGGCAAAATTTAGAATTGTGGAGATGAATCCTCCGGACATGGCGGCAGCCCTGGCAACCCAGACCCTTGACGCCTATTTTGTGGGCGAGCCTTTTGCCGCCCAGACGGTAAGGGCCGGGCAGTCCGAGGTGCTGATGTTTGTGGAGGAGGTCTGGCCCGGATTCATGTGCAACCTTGTGGTGATGAGGGCCGATTTTATTAAAAGACACCCCCAGGCTGCCAAGGCCCTGGTTACCGGCGCGGCAAGGGCAAGCCTGTGGGCAGAGGCAAATACGGAGCAGGCCTCGGCAATTCTGGCCAGATACTGGAACCAGTCGCCTGACCTTGTACTTTATGCCCTTACAACTCCTCAAAACCGCATTGTTTACGATAAGTTTGTTCCTATTGTCGAAGAGATGCAGCACATGGCAGACATCATGAAAAAGCACGGCTTGGCTGCTTCAGGCAACATAGGCTCCCTTGTGGACGACAGCCTTGCAAGGGGCGCCGACCTTTCAAACATTACAGGAATTGACAGCATTTTGGACTGATACACCTTGAGTTAACGCAAAAAGCGGGGAGTCTCATGGCAAGAAAAGCAAACATTCTTCTGGTGGATGACTCCAAGCTGTTCAGGCAGGTTCTAAAAAAGATCGTGGAGTCGGAGCCTGGATTCACTGTGGCAGATGAGGCCACAGACGGACGCCAGGCTCTTGAGAGAATACTGCATTCGAGGCCGGACATGGTTCTTCTGGATGTCAATATGCCTGTCATGGGCGGGCTTAGTGCCTTGAAGCACATCATGGTAAAAAGCCCATGCCCAACGGTCATGGTTTCCACCCTCACAAGGCCGGGCGCAAGGGTAACTTTTCAGGCTCTCCAGTGCGGGGCTGTTGACTTTATCGAAAAACCCCAGAACTTGAGGGGTATAAGCTTAAATGACCAGAAGGGGGAGATTTTGCGCAAGCTGCGCATGGCTTGCAGCGTGCGAGTGGAAAGGCTGCGCTACTTCCGCAGGCCCCAGCCCGAAAGCAACAGGACGCAGCTTGGCGGGCCGCCCCTGTTTGTTGCAGGACTGGGAGCTTCAGAGGGCGGTTACGGCTCGCTTCTGCGAATAATCCCGGCCCTTTCGCCGGATATTCCGGCAGCCTTTGTGGTTGTGCTGCACGAGGAACCCCAGTATGTGAGCAGCTTTGCCGATTTTTTGAACGAAGCCTCTCCGCTGGGCGTAAAAATGGCCCAAAACGGGGACATTCTTCAGCAGGGCATGGTCTATCTGGTGCCGGGCAAAAACTATGTAACCCTTGGCAAAAGCAGCCGGGGAGACTTTCTTCTCGTTGAGCCAAACCCTTTTCCAGACAGGCGCGGAGCCTTTAACATGCTGCTTTTTTCCCTTGCAGAGGCAATGGGGGAAAAAGGCCTTGGCATTGTTCTTTCCGGCGCAGGGGAAGACGGGGCAGAAGGCGTGGGCGAAATAATACGGCATGGCGGCAGGGCTGTTGTGGAGGACCCGGCCACATGCCTTTTTGAGGAAATGCCGCGGGCCGCCCTGGAGCAAAAAGGGGTTAGCCTTGTTCTTCCGGCTCGGCAAATTGCATCCCAAATCAACAACAGCCTTGGGCCTTAACAGGTTTTGGGCTTGCAGGAAAACAGGTGAACATTTTGGAAAAGCAAAAGACAGCACAAGATGCGGATTTGGCCCGGCAGCTTAAAGAGGCCCGTGCTGAAAGGGACAGAATGCGCGAGCTTTTGTTCCAGAGCCAGCGCACGGAGTTTCTCGCAGGCTTTGCCGTTGGAATTGTTCATGAATTCAACAATATAATTGGTGTGATACTTGGATATGCAGAGCTTGGGCGAGCCAAAACCCAAAATGATGACGAGCTTTCGAGCCTTTTTGACGGCATTGAGGAAGCTGCCCTGCGCGCAGGAGAGCTTTCAGGCCAGATAATGGTAGGCTCGGACCCGGAATCGGACAAAAAAAAGCTTCTGGACCCAGCCCTTGTGGCCAAGGGCATTGAAAAGCTTCTGGCAGCATCCTTGCCTTCAAACATAGATATCTTTGCCGACTTTTCCCCTGGAAGGGGAATGTTGAGAGCAGTTCCTGCTGCTCTTCACCAGGCCCTTATGGATTTGTGCCTCTTTGCATCCGGCAAGCTAGGCTTGAGTGGTGGTGCGATTATTTTGAGGATTGGCCGGGCGGATTACACGCAAAAAGAGCCGCCGGAAAAGGAAATGGCGCGGGATGAATATATTCAGATAAGCGTTGACTACCATTGCTCACCACGGGCCTGCAACGGCTCCGACCAGTTTGCTTTAGAGCTTATGGGGCCTGCTGCCAACGGAAAAAACGGCTCATCGGGCCTTGCCCTTGCAAAGCAGACAGCCAGGGCACACAAGGGTGCGCTTACAGTGGAAGCTGACGGAGAAACCGGCGGCAGGGTGTCCCTTTTCCTGCCCCTTGCATCCGACAGGCCCAAACAAAGGCCCGGGGCTTTTGCCGACCTGCCAGGAGGAAGCGAAAGCCTGCTCATTGTGGATGACGAGACAAATCTTCTGATTCCCTGGAAGGCGGCCCTTTCGGCAATAGGCTACAAGGTTGCCACGGCCCAAAGCGGCAGAGAAGCCCTGATGCTTTTTGCAGAAAACCCGGCTGGCTTTGATCTGGTTGTAACAGACAGAACCATGCCCATAATGCCCGGCGAGAGGCTTGCCCGCGAGATACACAAAATCCGGCCCGATATACCAGTTATAATGTGCACCGGCCACAGCGGCAGGGTGACAGATGAAATGCTCAAAAAACAGGGGCTTGCCGCCTGCCTGCACAAGCCTTTAAGGATGGAGGGCCTGGCGCTGACCATTCGCAGGGTGTTAGACGAGCAAAAATAGGGCGGTCCCAGGAAGCCGTGGGCTGTGTTGCACATCGCATCAAGGCTCGGTCATGTACTACAAGTACACTTCCTCGCCTCTCGCTCGTGCGCCTTGCATCTGCACCACCTGGACCCGCCATTTGCGCTTGTGGTTGAGGATTAAAAGCCGTAAAATCCGCAGGTTGGGCTAGCAAATCCGGCCCGGCGAGATGATGGAAGGCTTTGGCCTTTTTCCGGGATTTGCGTAGCCCAACAATCCTTCTTCCTATCCCCTCGCTTGCGTACCTTGCTCTCCTTTCCCTGGAACCGCCCTGCATGTCTGGATCTGCCGGGAATCCGTTCCTCCCCTACCAAAACCGCATTACGGCCCATTGATGCAGCCGAAGCCCTTGCCGCTGTTTTGCTTTTAATCCATGCAGGGCGTTATCGAAGGCAGGGCCTTTTTCATTGGGGGCAAGAGCCTGTTTCAAAAAGGATAACAACTATTTTTTATTATAGATTCCCGCCTATGATGGAATGACGGTCTTTTTTGCCTTCCAGCCATGCTATCCTCCCGCGCACCTATGACGGACTATCGTCATTCCACAGAATAAGCCAACAAATATGTCAAATACTGTTTTTCCCAAATGGGGTGGCACTGGTGTTAAGGCAGCCGGGCTTGCACCCTGGAGAAAAGACTGTTAATAAAGGAGTATTAACAGCCTGAAAACAAGGCCCTACTTCTGAAAGCGTAATATTCATGCCATTAGACAAAGACCCCCTGCCCTCCCAAAATCCGGGCCGCGCTCCGCAGTTTCTCACCAATACCAGTTTTGAGGATTTTTCCCTGGATCCCAGGATTCTGTCCGGGCTGAAGGATCTGGGCTTTTCCTGCTGCTCGCCCATTCAGGCCCAGGTTTTGCCTGTTGCCCTTAAAGGCAGGGATGTGGCAGGCCAGGCCCAGACAGGCACTGGCAAGACCGCAGCCTTTCTGGTTCCTCTTATCCAGGCTCTTTTGCATATTGAAGGCCGCGATCCCAAAATGCCATCTGCCCTTGTGGTTGCCCCCACCAGGGAGCTTGCCATCCAGATATACGAGGAGGCCAGCGTCCTTGTAAAACACACAGACCTTTCCCTTGCCTGGGTTGTGGGCGGCATGGAGTACAAAAAGCAGGCAGATGACTTAAAATCCGGTGCAGACATTGTGGTTGGCACGCCGGGCAGAATAATCGACTATTACAAGCAGGGCATTTTAAATTTCGCAAAGATAAGGGTTGCAGTAATTGATGAGGCAGACAGGCTTCTGGATTTGGGCTTTGCCAAGGACATGCGATTTATATTGCAGAAGCTGCCCCATTTTTCCAGCCGTCAGACCATGCTTTTTTCTGCCACTTTAAGTTACAGGGTGCTGGAGCTTACCTATGATTACATGAATCTGCCCGAATTCATTTCCGTGACCCCTGATGTGGTGATGGTACAGGGAATTGCCCAGGAGCTTTACCATGTGGGCCAGGATGAGAAGCTGCCCCTTTTGCTTGGGCTTTTGGAGCGCGAAGACTGGACCCGCCTGCTCATTTTCGTGAACACCAAGTCCGGCGTGGAGTGGCTGGCTGCAAAACTTACCGGAAACGGGCTGCCCGCAGGGGCCATCACCGGCGACCTGCCACAGAAAAAGCGTCTCAAGCTCATGCAGCAGTTCAAGGATGGCGAGGTCTCCATTCTTGTGGCTACAGATGTGGCATCGCGGGGAATCCATGTTGAAGACATAAGCCATGTTGTAAACTATGACCTGCCCCAGGACCCTGAAAACTACATTCACCGCATAGGCCGCACGGCCAGGGCCGGGAAAACTGGTCGCGCCCTCACCCTGGCCTGCGAAAGCTATGTTTTTTACCTGGAGTCTGTGGAAGCCCTTTTGGGCAAGCCCATTCCCGTGGTGTGGCCGGACCCGGAATGGCTCAAGCCGGATAAGGCAGGGCCAGTCCATTCCTCAAGGCGCAGGAAAAGCAGCGAAAAGGCCAGAAAAAGAACGGCTCCCAAGAAGGCATCTGGGCCAGTCACACAAAAGATCCGGCCTGGAGAAAGCCCCAAAAAGCCGAGCCGTCCACGCCGCAGAAAAAAGAAAGAGCCTTCCAGCGCCGGAGAGCAGGGCCCCTGAAAAAAAATGGATTGGTAACTGTATATTCTGGGTTGTTGAAAGAAATTCCTGTTTTTTAAAAAAACCAAAAATAGATTTCCTGCAAATTTTTCAGGTGGTTTCATGCCCATCCGGACAGCAGGCACTTGTTTTTGATTGACTTTTTGATTGACTTGGCAGCCAAAAAAAATTATGAATTTTAAGGGGTTGAACGCTGTTTTTGCTGCTTTGGAACAAGGCCGGACCTGCAACCCATTCAATAGAGGGGGAAGAATGTTTTATCGCACATTATTGATCATGGCCATTGTTTTTACCCTGCTTGGGGGTACTGTTGCAGCCCAGGATGTTGGGGAAGCGCAAAAAAAAGACTTTCTGGACAAAAAAAGCTCCTGGGCTGTAAAGCTTGGCTGGCATTTGGGCGAAACCAGCGCCTATTCCGATTACTGGAAGTTGAGTTCAGGCGACATGAGCGGCCCGGCAATAGAGGTGGGCTATGAGCACAGGTTCTATCGCTGGCTTGCCCTTGAAGTGCCAGTAGGTTTCCGCTATGCCACCCGCAAAGTGCCTTTTGGCGATCCGGCCCTTTCCACCCGCACCGAGCGCTTTACCCAGTTCACACTCTGGCTGTCCCCCTCCGCCAAGTTTTATGCCCCTGTGGGTGAAAAGTTCGGCGTTTATGCAGGCCTTGGCCCGGGTATCTATTACACCAGCAACGACTTTTCCACTAACGACAAGCTGGGCAGCAGCGAGATGGGCTTTGGCTTTCATGGCATGACAGGCGGAGAATACATTGTTCAGCAGAACAGGGAAACCGGCGGCTATATAAGCATCGCCCTGGAGTACAAGTACACCAAGGTCACTCTAAAAGATGCCGATGAAAATGAAATCCGGCATCTTAACTTAAGCAAGGGCACAAACCTGACACCCCACGATTGGGACATAGGCGGGCATACCTTCATGGCAGGAATCAGGTATCACTACTAAAAGCAGCCCAGCATTGGCAGGAATTTTTCCTGATTATAAAAAGCAAAGCCCTCTGGAGCCATCATGCCCCAGGGGGCTTTGATGTTGGCCGAACAAGAACTTCCCACAAAAAAGCTTCCCACAGGTTTTCTTCAGCAGATTTTTGCAGTGCCATCCGTCATTTTTTCTTGAATATGGCCCGCCAGCCGGTGGCTGGCTGGCTGATGGGACGGAAGATTTTGCTAACGCTGCCTGCCCGCTCGGTGATGTAGAAGGCATTGGGATCAAGCTGGCGCACGAGGCTGATCACATGCTGAAGCTGCCTGCGGCGGCACACGATGTAAAGCTCGGTAACAGGGCCGGAAAGGCCTTCCCCGCAGAATGTGGTCACAGCAAAACCATGCTCCCGCATGGCGGCAGCCATTTCAATGCCCCTTTTGGCGCTTATGATGCGCACCACCATGTTTCCGGCAGCCATGAATCTTTCCAGTTTTATGCCCACAACATTTCCCGTGGCAAAACCCAGGGAATAAAAAAGGATAAGCATCGGGCGCTGGGTTATGGTTGTAACCACCGAGCTTATGACCACAAGCCAGAGGGTCACTTCCACAAAACCCAGGGCAAAGGCAGTTACCGTGCGGCCATGAACTATTGAAATGGTGCGAATGGTACCTAAAGACACATCGGTAATGCGGAAAAAGAAAATCGCAAGACCCCAAAGAAGGGTGGTAAGATCCATCCAGATTACATTATCCATAAGAACCCTGACTGAAGGTTTAATCCCACAATAAATCTGCATCCATGACCGGCCCGTCTTTGCAGGCATGGAGAATTTTGCCTGAAACAGATTTCACAGCGCAGCCTAAACAAACACCCATGCCGCAGGCCATGACTGTTTCAAGGCTCACCTGGCAGGGGGTTTTTGCATCCCGCGCCATCACCCCAACCACCTTGAGCATGGCCTGGGGGCCGCAGGCATAGACCATTTGGGGCGGTTCTTCTTTAAGAAGGCCGGCCAGGAGATCCGTCACCATGCCTTTGTGTCCTGCGCTTCCGTCCTGGGTGGCAAGCCCCAAATCAAAGCCCAAATCCGAAAACTCCTTTGTGCAGAGCAGGTCTGTTGCTGTCTGCCCTCCCACAAGCACCTTGCAGGACACGCCCCTTGCAGCCAAAGCCCTGCCCAGAAAGAGCAGGGGCGCAACCCCAACGCCTCCGGCCACAAGGCAGGCGTTTTTAAGGTTAGTGGGAATTTCAAAGCCATGCCCTAAAGGGCCAAGCAGGGAAAGGCTCTGGCCTGTTGATAGGCCAGATAAAATGCGGGTGCCCTGGCCCGCGATTTTTACAAGCAGGCGCACAATGTTTTTATCGACCGTATCATGTATGGAAAAGGGCCGCCGCAAAAGAGGGGAGAGGCCTTCATCCACCCTTGCCATAACAAACTGGCCGGGACGGGCTGACGCGGCAATATCCGGGCAAAACAGATCCAGATTAAATGTATCCGGCCCCACAAAAACCTTTTCAATAATTTTGGCTTGCTGCTGAAAATAGCTCAATTGACGCTCTTTCCAAAACCTATGGCACTTAAAAACCGGCCCGTGGTTTTATTGCGGCGAAAGCTGTAAAAAAGCTCCCCCTGGCAGAGGGTGCATATTCCTGAAAAGGAGATATTTTCCAAAGGCACTCCCGCAAGCAGAAGCTGATGGCGGGTTATTGCCCAGAAGTCGAAATAATTATCCCCCTTGCGGTAGAACCAGAAGCTTTCGGGCAGCTCCTTTTTGTAGTTCACAAACTGCGCGCAGCAGGGACCAAGGCTTGGACCAACCCCCACAAGCAGATTGCGGGGGCGGCAACCGTAATGCTCCCTCATAACGCCAATTGTTGCAGCCACCACATTTGCCACGCTGCCACGCCAACCTGCATGAGCCGCTGCAACCACCCGAAACTGCGGATCGCAAATCAGTATGGGCTGGCAGTCAGCAGTCGTGACACCCAAAAAAACGCCGGGCCTGTCTGTTACAAGGGCATCGGCATCCTGGTTAAGAAACCATATCCTGTCTTCATTTTCTGACTCATCCAGGCACAGCACCCGCCTGCCGTGAACCTGATTTACAAGGGCAAGAACCCCGTCTCCCATAGCATCAAGGGCCAGGTTGAGGTTGGTTTTTACGGAAATGGGGTCATCACCTGTTGAGCGGCCTGCATTAAGGGCCTCAAAAGGCCCCTGGCTCACCCCGCCAAGCCTGGTGAAAACTCCATGACAAAGCCCTTCAACCCCTGCAAGAAGCTTGAACTTGAATATGGAAAGATTGTTGGCGCTCTTTTGCAGCATTTCCCTGATCCGCTTTGCTTAACCCATCCAAAAACCATGCTGGCAAAGGATTTTCATGCTCTTGTTGCAAAGCAAGGTTTTTATGAGTGCTTTTTAATCCTCTCAATAATCTGCGAGGTGCTTATCCCTTCAAGCATTTCAATGCGCTTTACCCTGCCGCCTGCTGCAAGCACAGTATCTGCGCCGATTATCTTATCCACTGGCCAGTCTGCCCCTTTTACCAGGACATTGGGCAAAAGCTCACGGATAATGGCCGCCGGGGCCGGCTCGGAAAACAGCACAACAAAGTCCACGCAGCCAAGCCCGGCAAGCACTGCTGCACGCTGCTCCTCACAGATTACAGGCCTTTTTGGGCCTTTTATCTGCCTCACCGAAGAATCCGAGTTCACTGCCACAACAAGCATATCCCCCAAAGCGCGGGCCTTTTCCAGATAATCCACATGGCCTGCATGGAGGATGTCAAAGCAGCCGTTGGTGAAGACCACGGTTTTTCCCTGCGCCCTGGCATCTGCAACAAGCTTGGCAATCTCTGCCCGGTCTTTTATTTTAGACTTCATAGGCCTTTGGCACCCTTCTTGTGAGGCAGGGCAGCTCTTTTCGGATGCGCGACAAAACAGCCGGATCCAGCCTTGCTGTGATGCTGGCCTCCCTTTGGCCGGTTTGGGCCAGCTTTTCGCCCCAGGGGGAGAGAATGCGGGAATCCCCTGCAAAGGAAAGATTGGGGTCCTTGCCGCAGCGGTTGGCTGCCACCACAAAAACCTGGTTTTCCACAGCCCTTGCAGTTGTAAGGATGTCCCAATGGGCAACCCTGGCCACGGGCCACTGGGCGCAGACAACAATAAACTGCGCTCCGGCCAGGGTTAAGGCTCTGGCAAGCTCTGGAAAGCGCAGGTCAAAGCATATCATAAGCCCCATTCTGCCATAGCGGGTTACCACGGTAACAGCCCGGTTGCCTGCCTCAAAAAAGGATGGCTCGCTGCTGGCAGAAAACAGGTGAACCTTGCGGTACTTGCCAATCACCCCGGCCTGTGGGTCCACCACAAAGGCCGTGTTGTAAATGCCCCGCCCGCCTTTTTCCGGCATACTGCCAACAATAAGAACATTGAATTTGGATGCCGCCCTGGCCATGATATCCAGATTATGGGGCGTTGCCTTTGCGTGGGCTGCAAGGTTGCGGTTGTCAAAACCGCAGGGCCACATTTCCGGCAGCACAATTATGTCCGCACCCCGCCCGGCAAGCTTTTCCACAGCACCAAGCGCCTTTTTAAGGTTAACGGCTCCATCGCCCAGCTTGACATCAAACTGGGCAATGCCAGCCGTAAAAGCAAGCATGGCAACAAGGGGGTGACTCATGGCTTTTTCACTTTTCAACACGGGCAAGGGTAAGAATATCCACACGGGCCGCGCCGTTTTTTGCAAGAACCCTGGCGCATTCCCTGGCTGTCTCACCAGTGGTCAGAACATCGTCAACCAAAAGAATCCTCTTTCCGCCAATCTTTTGGGGGCAGTCTACGGCAAAGGCCCCGCGAATGTTTTGCGCTCTGGCTTTCTTACTCATGCCCGCCTGCACAGGAGTATTGCGAATCCGCCTTAAAATCCGCCTGTCAGGACTTGGAAAGCGGGCGTCATTTTTCCAGCCTTCCATCAAAAGCCAGGCCTGGTTAAAGCCCCGCCAACCCAACCTGCGCCCATGAAGGGGTACGGGCAGCGCCAAATCGTGAGCTGCATCTGCATAATAGCGCAAAAATACCCATTGGCAAAGCAGGGCAAGAGGCCGGGCAAGGGCCATGCGCCTGGCGTACTTGAAGGAGAGGATGGCATTTTTTACCGGCCCATCGTAAAGAAGTGCAGCCCTTGCAGAGGCAAAGGCAGGTTTTTTTTCTGCGCATCTGCCGCAGGTGTGGTCTGGGCCTTCCTTTGAGGCAAAAGGCTCGCCGCACACAGTGCAAAAGGGTTGATTGACAGGCTTGATTTTTGTCCCACAGTCCTGGCAGAAGCTTGAGGAAAGAATCTCATGCAGGGATGCGCTGCCAGGGTCAGAAATCGTTTTAGCCCCTTCCATAAATGCGCCGCAGCCAATGCAAACAGGCGGATAAAGAGCGCGGGCCAAAGCTCCTGCCGTGCGCGCCCCAAGCCCGGCCAGCGCCCTGGCCCAGGCTGCCATGCCTGCCTTTGCACCCACAACCGCTCCTTATTTTAACCTGCCAGCCTTTTGGCAACAGCCTGTCCGAACTGGGAGCACTTAACTAGCGTGGAGCCTGGGAGCTGCCGGGCCAAATCGTAGGTGACAAACCCGGAGGCCACCGTGTCTGCAAGGGCCTTGCTCAAGGCTTTGGCTGCATTGTCCCAGCCCATGTGCTCAAGCATCATAACTCCGGAAAGGATGAGCGAGCCGGGATTCACCTTGTCCTGGCCGGCATACTTGGGCGCAGTGCCGTGGGTGGCCTCGAAAACAGCGCACTTGTCGCCAATGTTTGCACCCGGAGCCATGCCAAGCCCCCCCACCTGGGCTGCCAGGGCATCAGAAAGATAATCCCCGTTGAGGTTGGGTGCAGCAATCACGCCAAACTCCTCGGGCCGCAAAAGCACCTGCTGAAAAAGCATGTCTGCAATGCGATCCTTAATTACCACCTTTCCCTTGGGCGCAACCCCGCCATGCTCCTCCCAGAGCTTTGCCTCGGTTAATGTGCTTGTCGGGAAAAACTCTGCGGCTGTCTCGTAGCCCCATTTTGCAAAGGCCCCTTCCGTGAACTTCATTATGTTGCCCTTGTGCATAAGGGTTACACTGCCGTATCCCTTGTCCAGGGCGTATGCAACGGCCCGGCGCACAAGGCGGGCCGTGTTGGCACGGCTTATGGGCTTTATTCCCAGCCCGGCCCCCGGTGGAACGGTTGCGCCCAGGGTCTTTAAAAAATCGGCAAGCTTTTGAGCGCTAACAGAGCCGGATTCAAATTCAATGCCTGCATAAAGGTCCTCGGTGTTTTCGCGAAACACCACCATATCAACCTTTTGCGGCTCCTTTACCGGGCTTGGCACAGTGGGTATGTGCCGCACCGGGCGCACGCAAGCGTAAAGGTCAAGCTTCTGGCGGATAGCCACATTCACGCTTCTAATGCCCCCGCCCACAGGTGTTGTGAGTGGGCCTTTTATGGCCACCACATGGTCAAGTATCTGCTTTAAGGTTTCTTCGGGCAGCCAGCTTCCTGTCTGCTTGAAGGCCTTTTCTCCGGCCAGAACTTCCTTCCACACTATGGCCTTTTCTTCGCCAAATGCCGCCTTGACCGCAGCATCAAGCACCATACGGGTGGCGTGCCAGATATCTGGCCCTGTACCATCCCCTTCAATAAAGGGAATTATGGGAAAATCCGGAACAGTAAGGCTTTTGTCGGGATTTACGATTATTTTCTGTCCTTTTTGGCTCATCTTCGTATTCCTTATGATGTCTTGGCCCGGCGCTGGCGCAGAGCCTCGTAAAGCAGAAGCGCGCCTGCCACCGAGGCATTTAAGGTTGTAACCGGGCCGGACTGGGGTATGGAAAGCACTTGGTCGCAGCGCTCCCTCACCAGGCGGCCAAGCCCGGAGCCTTCTCCGCCGATAACAAGAGCCAGCGGCCCGGCCAGATCCGCATCCCAATAGCTTGTGGGGGCATCGGCAGCAGCCCCCCAAATCCAGGCCCCGGCCTTTTTCACGCTCTCCATTGCCCGCACCAGATTGGGCACAACAGCCACGGGCAGATGCTCCAATGCCCCGGCAGAGGCCTTTGAAACCACAGGCGAAAGCGGAGCGCTGCGGCGGTTGGGCACCACAATGCCATGAACCCCGGCGCAAAGGGCTGTACGCACAATTGCCCCCAGGTTCCTTGGGTCTTCAATTCCATCGCAAAAAACAATAAAAAGAGGCCGTCCCGAAAGGGCTGCCTGGGTAAGAATATCCTCCTGGGCAACTCCCGGCAACGGGCTTGTACGGGCGGCAATTCCCTGGTGGCCCGGAGGCAGGGTTTTAAAAAACTCCTCATCCACCCTTTTTAAAGGTATGCCCCGCTCCAATGCTGCATTTTCAATAAGGGTTGCAGCCTCCCCATGACGGCCTTTGGCAAGAAAAAGGCTAAAAATGCGCCTTTTGCCTGCCCGCATGGCCTCAAGCACGGGGTGAACACCAAAAAGCATTTCAGGAGGCTGTCTGCCCAAGGGCACCTCCTTTTTTATGATTGAGCACTATGCTGCATAGCTCGCGCACCGCGATCTCCAGATCGTCATTTATAATCTGATGGGCAAACTCACCCCTTTGCTCCATCTCCCACTTTGCTGCCTCAAGCCTTTTGGCAATGGTCTGGCTGTCATCCGTGCCCCTGTTCACAAGCCGCATTTCAAGGGCATTTAAGGAGGGCGGCAGTACAAAAATCGTAACTGCATCAGGAAAACGCTTCACAATTTGGCGCGCGCCCTGAACATCAATATCCAGCACAATGTTTGCCCCCCTTTGGGCGGCATCTCGCAGATAGTCCTGGCTGGTTCCATAATAATTGCCGTGGACTGTTGCCCATTCTGCCCAGCGGCTCTGCTCTATTCCCTGCTCAAATTCCTGCCTGCTTACAAAAAAATAGTCCTTTCCGTGCTGCTCGCCCTTTCTGGGCGCGCGGGTGGTTGCGGAAATGGAATATTCCAGGCCCGGCACGCAGGCAAAAAGCCTTTTCAAAAGCGTGGTCTTGCCTGCCCCTGACGGCGCGGAAACAACAAAAAGGCTGCCTTTTATCTCTTTTGTTGTCATGGGGCCGGAGCATCCTCGGCAAAAGTTTTGTCCTGCTTGTCCAAAAGCGCGGCATAGCGCAGAGAAATGGTTTCGGCCTGGACTGCGGAAAGCACAATGTGATTGCTGTCCATGACTATTATGGAGCGGGTCTTTCTGCCGCAGGTGGCATCCACCAGCCGCCCGTCCGCCTTGGCCTCGTCCTTTAGGCGGCGCATGGGTGCAGAGCTTGGGGTTACAATGGCCACAACCCTGTGGGCTGCCACGGTGTTG
>JAGVAW010000210.1 GCA_020060085.1 Desulfobacterales bacterium | reverse complement strand
GCCCGCAGGGCAAAAATGCGGTGTTTTGGATTGTTGTTGTAAAGGCCCAGGCTTTTGGCGATTTTTGAATGCGCGCCGTCTGCGCCCACTATCACCCTGGCAAAAAGGGTCAGGGGCTTGCCCTTGTACCTGCCAAAAACGCCTGTTGTCCGGCCCTTGTCCTCCACAAGGCCCAGGGCTGCAAAGCCTTCCACGGTTTCAACTGAATCAAAGCTGGCAGCATGGTTGAAAAGAACCTGGTCAAAGGTTTTTCTGGGGATCACAAAGCCCGGATCTATGGGGCGGCTGGCTCCTGGCAGGTCCCCTCCTTCCATGACCCTGTTGTTTGGGGCGCTCACAATCATGGTGTGTATGGGCCAGGGCTTTTGCGCCATCACCTTGTAATAGGCCCCCATGCGCCAGAGAAGCTCCTGGCTGCCCACCCCCACGCCGTCTCCGCAGATCTTGTCCCGCGGAAAAACAGCCTTGTCCGCCAGAATAACGCTAAGCCCGGCATTGGCTGCAAAGCTGGCAACAGAGGCCCCGGCAGGGCCTGCCCCTATGACCAGAACATCGGCTTTTTGCATGGGGTACTCCTTTTGGGCCTAATGCTCATTCAGGGCACCATTTTTCATCTGACCGGGCAAAAAAAACTCCTGGGCTGCCTTTTCATGCTGCAAGGCCTTTTCATTCTCCCCCAGGGCAAAATAGGAATCAGCAAGGGCCTTGTGAGCAAAGGGGTCATTGCCCATGAGCAAAACCGCTTTTAGAAGGGCGTCAACAGCCTGCGAAAAGGAGCCGCGCTGCATAAAGACAAGCCCCATGCTGTACCAGGCCTCGCCAAAATCCGGGTTAAGGCTTGCCGCTTTACGGAAAAGGGCCAGGGCCTCCTCAAAATCGCTTTTTTCAAAAAGAAGCACGCCAAGCTCGTACAAAACTTCCGGGTCTGCTGGCAAGAGCCTTGCAGCCTGTCTGTACTTTTCAATGGCCGCTTCACTCTGCCCCTGCTGGGCAAGCAAAAAGGCAAGCAGCGCAAGCGCCTGGCCGGAATTTGGCTCCTCCTCCAAAAGGGCTTGCAGGCGTATTATTGCCTCCTGGGGCCTGCCTGCGGCAAACCTTGCCCAGGCCTTTTTAAAATTCAGGGTCTCCGGCAGAGCATCAGGCAAATCAAAGGCCTTTTCGTAGTGCTTGTCCGCCTCTTCCAGTCTTTTCTGCCAGGCCATTATGTCTCCGGCAATTTCGTGGGCGCTGTTGCAGGCAGTGCATTGCGAAAGGGCGATATCAATATGTTTTTCCGCCTCATCATAAAGGCCCAAAGCTGTTAACACCCTTGCAAGGCTTGTGCGTGCAGGCTCGTGATCGGGGTCCACGATAAGGGCCAGGGTAAAACGGTTGAGGGCATCTTCAAGCCGGCCTTTGCTTTCAAAATAATCCCCTATGAAGTTATGGACTTCGGGCTTGCTGCTTAAAATGTCCATGCCCTTTTCCATGTGCAGCTCGAACCTTTCAACATCGCCCATTCTCTTGTAGGCATCCGCCAGATTGATATGAACTTCCGGCAGGTCGTCCCGCACTGTAAGGGCCTTTCGCAGCAGGTGCATGGCCTCTGCCTCGCGGTTGTTGTCTTTGAGGAAAACCGCAAGATTGTTGTAGGCAAACCATGAGGAAGGATTTTTGGCAATGGTGTCCCTCCACAGGGTGTAGTGGCTCTCGTAAATTCTGGTCTGGGAATAGGTGGCCCCAAAAAGAAAAATCAGCAGCATTGCCCCTGCAACAAAGGCTGCCTTTGGCCGGGAAAGCCAGAAGGCGCGGGTGAGGTAATATCCGCCGCCCAAAAAAAGGACTATCAGCCCGGCCACAGCATGGTAAGAAAAGTGATCCGCCACAAAGGAATAGCGGTGCGGGAACACATTGAAAAATCCCAGAGAAGGAAAAACCCCGGCCAGATAAAAGAGCATTGCAGCCAAAGGCGCGCGCCATCTGCGGCTAATAACCAAAAGGCAGGCAAAAAGGGCCAAAGCTGCCAGGGGATATGCCCAGTCAACAATGCTTGTGGCAGACACCTCCCAGCGGGGATAGTTGAATGAGAGCTGATAAGGGAAAAGGACTTTTTGAATATAGAACCAGAAGCCGCGGCCTGCCACCAGAAGGCGCTCAACAAAGGGCACATGCCAGATGGGACCTGATGCCCCTACATGAAGGCGCTCCAGAATGACGGTGACCATGCCAAGGGCAAAGCCCACAATCAAAAAAGGCGTAAGGGAGACGATTTTCCTCCATTTTAAGCGGCCCATATACCAAAGGCACAGGCCTGCGGCCACGGGCATGGCCGAAGCCACGGTTTTGGAGAGCATGGCGCAGACAAAAAGCGCAAAGGAGGCAAAATACCACCTGCGGCGAGCGGCCTTTTCCTTAAAGCTGTCCCAGTGCAGAAAACACAGCAGGCTTGCCATAAAAAAGGCAAGGGAGAGGACATTCTTGCGCTCTGTGACCCAGGCCACAGACTCCACATTTATGGGGTGCAGGGCAAAAACCGCAGCGCAGAGCCAGGGCAGGGGGACTTTTAAAAAAACAAGCACCTGCCACAAAAAAAATGCCGCAATAAAATGCAGAAAAATGTTTACGGCATGATATCCGGCAGGGTTAAGGCCCCAGATGCTTTTCTCGATGTAAAAGCTTGTGAACACAAGGGGATAATACTGCGGGCTTGCCCGCGGGACCATCCATATTCTGTAAAGGGCATCCGGGCTTTTTAAGGTTTTGTTTTCCGTGAGGTAACTGTCATCATCCCATATAAAGCCCGCATTTAAGGCAGGCAGATATGCGCCTGCGGTCAAAAGGGCCAGCAAAAGGGCCAGAAGAAGTTTTTTTTGCCGGGCTGTCATGGGTGCAGACGACCTCTTGTCAGGGCGCTATCGAAGGAAAGGCCTTTTCAATAATGATAACAACTCATTTCTGTTCTGGATTCCCGCCTGCGCGGGAATGACGGCTTTTTTTGCCTGTTTTCGTGCTTTTCGCGGCTGAACAATTCTGCTTTTCCCTTTAACCACCTTTCGTACAGGGCGGTTCCAGGGAATCAGGCTTTTCCTTTTCAGCCACAAGCATACAGGGCGGTTCCAGGGAAAGGAGGGCAAGGCGCACGAGCGAGGAATGAGGGAGCATACTTTTTGTATGTGACCGAAATTCCGAGTCGAAGTGCAACACAGCCATCCTTTTCCTGGGGCCGCCCTATTCAATTTCAACTAGGGATTGATCCTGAAACGCATGAAAAAGCTTGTCGCAATAATTATCCCAGGCAATGCACGCAAGCCTTGTCTCCTGGTTGTTGTCCAGAAGGCTTGGATGGGCGATCAATTCCTCAAGCTCATTTGCAAGCGAGCTTACCCTGCGCTCATCTGCCCCTTTGAGCACGCTTTTTACAAAATCTTCCGGGGCATAAAAGGCCGCAGCCCGCTGAAAGTCGCGGTGCATCTGGGTCAAGAGCACATTTCTTGGGCCTTCCCAAAGCTCGTTCACAACCCCATCCCGGAAAAATCGCGGAAGCTGGCTAAAATCCTCCATTACCCCGTGCCCGCCAAAAACGCTCATGGCAAGATGCCCCATTTCCACCGAGTCTTTGGCTGTGGCTATTTTCTGGAGCATTATCATAATCCGCAGCTCAAACCTTTTCTTCTTTGTTTCCAGCGGCTCATCCGCCCCAAGGCCGCCGCTCACGCCGCCGGGCATATTGTAAAAAGCCATGTTGAGCTTGAAAGCCCCGGCTGTGGCCCGTTTTGCCTCGTGCTCCATCTGTAATAGCTGGTTTTGCAGCATGGGGAAAACATTTATGGGCAGGCCGAATGCCGTGCGGAAGGATGCGTATCTGTTTGCCTCGCGCGAGGCGCGGGCCATGCCCGCGCCAGACCATAGGCCGATGTTTAAGCGGGAGAGCGCCAGCACTATGCCGACAGCATTTGCAAGGCCGCGGTTTAAGGGACCTATAGGGTATGCAACAGCGCCGTTGTAGGTGATTTCCGCTGTTGTAAGCTCGCTGGTGCCCATCTTCCACTTTATGCGGTCTATGGTCTGGCTGTTACGGATCTCCTTTTCCTTGTTGCCCGGCAGCCAGCTAGGCACCACAAAAAGGGCCACCCGCTCGCTGCCCACAGGCTTTGCGGTGACTGCCGCATAATCGGCGTGTGTGGCAGAGCAGAAGAACTTTTTGCCGTACAGCCGGAAATGATCGCCTTCAGGCACGGCTTCCAGCACATTGGCCGGAACATCGCTTCCGCCCTGGATTTCTGAAAGATACTGTGCGCCGATGGCAAATTCGCCGTCTTTGCCTTCCTTCATGTGGGTAAGGATTTCTCCCACCTGCGGCCCGCCCCCGCATTGCTCTATGACAGCCACAAGCCCCTCTGTGCAGGTTATGGGGCACATGATGCAGGATTCCGAGTTCTGGGAGGTAAGATAGGTTATGACCATTCTTTCAAGGGGCGTTCTTTTTGCGGAAAAAAGCCCAAGGCCGAAAACCTCCTTTTCCAGGGTCAGGGTTTCCATAGGCCGCACAATGCGGTCTATGCGGTTGTTGTGGCCATCATAATGCATCATAAAGGGCCGGTTTTCCGGGCGGGCTGCGGTTTCGGCCAGATCGCGCCAAAAAAAGGAGGCCTTTTGTGAAACCTCCTGGGCGATTTTTTCTATGCGGCCAAAGTCGTCCCCGGCAGCCTTTGCCACCACCTTCTGCAAAAAGGGGTCGTCCGCCCAGTAATCCACGGACTGCCTCCAGGCCAGATATTCGTTGAAGCTGTATGGATTGTTGCGATCAGGAAGGGACATGGCGCGCTCCTTAAAAATTGAAAGCTGATTGCCGCAAAAAAAGCCAGGTGCTTTTAAAAAACCTTAAAAGTTCTCCTGTCCGGGAACAGTACAACACAGCAGGATTGTTCTGCCTTCACCATTCAGCACAATAAACTGTTATCATTATCTAAAAGGTTTTGAAAAGGGCGAATAAGGAAGGGGCTTCTTTACAAAAAAGCCCCTTCCCCGCTTTTTTAATCTCATGCAACTGCATTTTTCTCGATCTTGTCGATAATCTCATCCAGGGCTGTCACAAAGGGGCTGTCGGCCTTGAAATTGGCCACCGGCAGGCCCTGGTCGCAGGCGCGGACCACATTGGGGTCAAAGGGAAGGCTGCCCAAATAGGGTATGCCCATTTTCTTTGCCGTGAACTGGCCGCCGCCTGCGGGGAAGAGGTCTATCTTCTTTTCGCAGTGGGGGCAGGCAAAGGAGCCCATGTTTTCAATCAGGCCCTCCACTTTAAGGCCCACTGTGGCGCAGAAGCTGATGGATTTCCTCACATCCGCCAAAGCCACTTCCTGGGGGGTGGCAACGATGACAGCCCTTGCGCCTGTGACCACCTGGGCCACTGTGAGAGGCTCATCCCCTGTGCCTGGGGGCGAGTCAATCACCAGAAAGTCCAGGTCGCCCCACTCAACATCTGCAATGAACTGGCGGATAACCCCGTGCTTGGCAGGGCCGCGCCAGATGACAGCCGTATCCTTTTCCGGCATGAGCGCCTGCATGGAAACCACCTTGAGGTTGTCTCCGTACTTCCAGGGCACGATGAAGTTGTCCGGGGTGACATCGAGCATAACCTTTATGCCCATTATGCAGGCAATGGACGGGCCATGAAGGTCCACATCCAGAAGGCCTGTCTTGTGCCCGCGCTTTGCAAGGCCTGCTGCAATGTTGGCAGCTATGCTGCTTTTGCCCACCCCGCCCTTGCCGCTCATCACCACAAGCTTGTTCTTTATTTTGGTGAGCGAGCTTTCAATGAGCTTGTCCTGCATGGCCATTGCTGCATTGCCTCCGCTGCACCCGCCGCTGGTGGGGCAGCCTTCCTTCTTTTCACTCATGGCTTTTTCTCCTTATGTGGTCCCGCTTTTTTGGGGCCTGGTTTATTTATGGGTGACACCCTGCTTTATGGAGCCAAAGCAAACTTCTTTTTGCAGCCAATCGCAGAAGAAACCTATTTTTGAGATAGGTTCCATATATGACTATTTGCCCGGCGGTTGCAGGACAAAGCCTGCCAAATCCACCTGGGCGGTTGCATCAAATCTTTCGCCTTCAAGAAAAAATTCCCGGCCTTTTGTGTCATGCACCTTAATATCCGGCATGGCCTTTTCCCCGGCGTGATTGAGCACCGCTGTCCAGGCAGGGGTTTTGGCTGATGAATAGACCGTGGTTTCAAGCACGCGGGAAAAATCGTCATCAAAAAGAAAACTCTGGCGCGTGTTGCCCCAGAAATCAACAATTTCAAGCTGTGTCGTCTGCTCCGGCCCGGCGGCCATGCGCGCGCGGCTGCCTGTTACAGGCACCCTGCCGGAAAAGAGCAGAACCATGTCTGAAACGGAAATGGCAATGCCAAGGATGCTTTCCAGATCGCCCCGGCCCTTGGGGCGGGTGTAGAAGCGGCCCTGGGCGCGGTCAAAGGCGTAAACCCGGCTGCCGTCAGACGAGGCGCTGACAATGGGCTGGCCAAAGGGGTTTAGCATTTCCACCCGGAGTTTGTCCGGTGCAATGCCCATCCACAGGATTCTGCCCGACATCCCGGAGCCATGCTCCTTTATTCCAAAGCGGCCCGCGCCGTTAAATGCGTATTGCTCCGCATTTTTTTTGTTGAGCATTTCCAGCAGGGCCTGGGCCTTGTAATCCTGCGGTTTTGAGGGGCCAAGCCCGGCGCATGAGGCGCAGAAAAAAAGCAGGATCAGGGCGACAAGCCATTTGCCTGCCTTTGGCGCTGATTTTAAAAAATGATGCTGCAAGAGCTTTCTCCCTTTGTATGGCCTGCCTGCGTCCAATAAGGGGCCGTAACAAAATCAACAGGCCTGCTAAAGGTCATAAGTCCCTTTTGGATTGCTGTCAAGGAAGCCGGATGCGGCATTTGAGGCAACCGCATTTGAAAAAGTATTTGTTGGGCTTTTTCTTAAAGGGAGCATTAAGCCATCATGCTCACTTCAAGCTTTGCACCCGGAACAAAATGATGGCTCCGGTGCTTTTTTGGCAATCTGTTTGTTTTCGTGCTTTTCGTGTTTTTCGTGGTTCAAACAGCCGTTTTTTGCCCTTTGCCGGGACACTTAAAGGCCCTTCAAGCAGGACTTTTATGAATGAAAAAGAAAACAGCAATTATCAGCCACGAAAAACACGAAAAGCACGAAAATATATAAAGCAGCCAAACGCCGTCTCGTCTGTAAAAGCGGTAATCCGCGCAAAAGGTCGTCATCGGCGTTTCACAACTGCGCCCGCAAGCCTTAAATGACAAACCTAAAACCGCCCCTATCGTTTGTGGTTTTCATTTTTTTCCAAATGCGCTGCCCCTGGGCAGGCATTTTAGGCGCAATCTGAAAAGGTTGGCTCACGCCGGGTCTTGCCAACTTTGCCCAAACATTCTATGCAAGCAGGCGGCAAGGGCTTGTAACCGGCAAGAGTTTTTGCAAGGCAGGGCATTTTATGGAGCACAGGGCAATTTTTTTTGATTCTGATTCCGGCTGCTGGATGGCTTTTTCCCATCCTGTAGAGGTGGTGTACGCCCGCAGTTTGGATGAGGTTGCGCCAGCCCTTGCCCATATAGAGGATGCTGTTGAGCAAAAGGGACTTTTTGCCGGCGGCTTTATAAGCTACGAGGCTGCCCCTGCCTTTGACAGCGCCAATATTGTGCGGCCCGCCTGCCCGCATCCTTTACTGTGGTTTGGCCTTTATAAAAAAGGGGTTGCCATCTCCCTGCCCAACCCTGCCAATCCGCCCCTGCCGCAAACCTGGACGCCATCGGTAAGCAGGGAGCAGTTCGACAGGGCCATTGACCGCATAAAGGAGCATATTTTTAGCGGAGACACCTATCAGGTGAATTACACCTTCCGCATGGAAGCGCCTTTTGTCGGGGACCCGCTTTCCCTTTTCGGCGCGCTGGCCCATGCCCAGCAAAGCCCTTTGTGCGCCTTTGTGGATACGGGCGATTTTGCTGTGTGCTCCGCCTCGCCGGAGCTTTTTTTCTCGCTAAAAGGCGATTTGCTTGTTTCGCGCCCCATGAAGGGCACTGCCCGGCGGGGCCTTTATTTTGAGCAGGATGAAGAGATTTTGGCCTGGCTTGAAAAATCCTCCAAGAACCGGGCCGAAAATGTCATGATTGTTGACATGATAAGAAACGACATGGGCCGCATTGCACGCACAGGCACGGTGGAGGTCCCCAAGCTTTTTAGCGTGGAGCGCTACCCAACCGTGTTTCAGATGACAAGCACCGTGACAGCGCGGACAGACGCCTCCCTTTGCAGCATAATGGATGCCCTTTTCCCCTGTGCCTCCATAACCGGCGCGCCCAAGGTCAACACAATGGCAATAATTGCAGAGCTTGAAACAACTCCGCGCGGTGTTTACACGGGTTGTGTGGGCCTTATCAGGCCGGGAAGAAAGGCCCTTTTCAATGTGGCAATCCGCACGGTTGTGGTGGAAAAGGCAGCAAATTCGGCCATTTACGGCGTAGGAGGGGGCATTCTCTGGTATTCGGACACCCGCGATGAATTTGACGAATGCCGCCTGAAAGCCGGGGTTCTCACAAGAAAAATGCCTGATTTCAAGCTGTTTGAAACCCTGCTGTGGACCCCTGGCGAGGGCTTTTTTCTTTTTGACGAGCATCTTCTCCGCATCTGCCGAGCTGCAACCTACTTTGGCTTTAAGGCAGACAGGCCCAAAATGGCCCTTGCCCTTGAGGCCCTGGCACAGGGCTTTGGAAAAGATTCCCGCAGGGTTAGGCTTCTTCTGGCCCAAAACGGGGAAATTGAGCTTGAAGATTCCCCGGCTCCTGCTGCCAATGCCTCTGATGCCCCTGTTCGCCTTAAACTTGCCCAAAGCCCGGTGGATGAGAAAAACCCCTTCCTTTATTTCAAAACCACCTGCCGGGATTTTTACACCCAGGCCAAAAAACAGAGCCCCGATTGCGATGACATTCTTTTCTACAACTCAAAGGGGCAGATAACCGAAAGCACCATCGCCAATGTTGTGGTGGAGCTAAACGGCTTTTTTGTAACACCGCCTGTGGAATGCGGCCTTTTGGGGGGAACCTTTAGGGCAAGGCTGCTTTCTGAAGGCAAAATTGTTGAGAGGCCCGTAAGTGTAGCGCAGGTGCAGGAAGAGGGCGCAAAAATTTTTCTCATCAATTCAGTGCGCAAATGGCGCAAGGCAATTCTGGTGCCTGAATAACCTGTTTTGAAAACAGCGGAAATTTTGCGGCAACACGGCAAAATCTTCTTGCTCCAAACATATTAAAAAGGATAATATTCCATTTCAGCAGGTGTTAAGGTTTGCCAGGGGCCGTGGGCGCTCTGGCCTTTCCGGCGCTGCTTTAAAAGCGCTGCCGGCAGCTTTTTCCCGGCAGCTTTTTAGGCAGCGCTTCTTTTGCGCAGGGTTTTAACGGGCCTTAAAGCGGCCCTGTTTTTGTTTGTTTTGCCGGCTGTCTTTTTGTTTGCTTTCCGGGCCACGGGGGCCTGGATTATGATTACGATATGTTTTTTTGGAAGGAGGAGTTTGATTCATGATGCAGATTCCGGGGAAAAAAATTAATTTTATTCTGATACTTGCCGTAATGGTATCCATATCAATTGGTTTTGCGGGAAACGCCTTTGCCATGCGCGAGGCGGGCGGCGCTTCGCAGATATGGAAGGTGGCTACCCTTGCCCCCAAGGGCGTGGGCTGGGCCATTCATACGGAAAACCTTCTGCTGCCCTGGGTCAAGGAAACATCAAGCGGCGATGTTTACATCAAGATTTACTGGGGCGGCATAATGGGCGATGAAAAGGCCGTTATCAGCAAAATGCGCATGGGCCAGCTTCAGGGCGGAGGATTCTCCGGCCAGGGCGCAACCCTGCTTTGCCCGGAATTTGCAGTGATGCAGCTTCCCTTCATGTTCAACGACTGGGAGGAGGTTGACCATATAAAAGACAAGATGACCGTGGCCATGGACACCTACATGGACAAGCACGGCTTCAAGCTGCTTTTGTGGAACGACCAGGATTTCGACCAGATATATTCCACCCGCTCGCCCCTTGGCACCCTTGCCCAGCTTCGCCGCGCCCGCTTTTTCACATGGTACGGAAGGCTTGAGGAAGAGGTTTTCAAGGCAATGGGCATAACCCCCATCACTGTGGAAACAACGGAAGCGCCCACAGCCCTGCGCCAGAATGTTGCGGATTCTGCCATTGCACCTGCGCTTTTTGTTGTGGGCGCGCAGCTTTACGCATCGGTCAAGTATGTCAACCCCGTGCGCATCCGCTATTCTCCGGGGCCGGTTGTTGTGACCAATGCCGCGTGGGAGGAAATCCCGGCCAATCTTCAGAATTCCTTTGCAACGGATCGCTACCGCCTGGGCAGGGAGTACAATGCCCTTGTGCGCGAGGACAATGCCAAAGGTTTGCAGGCCCTTATCCGCTACGGCATAAAAGAGACCGCCATGACACCCCAGGAGTTTGAAGCCCTTAAAGAGCTCACCCGGCCCATCTGGGATGAAATGGTCGGCGTGCTTTACCCCAGAGAGCTTCTGGATGAGCTTATCGGCCACCTGGAAGCATACCGGGCAGGCCAAAATCAGTAACATTTTTTGAAACAGGAATAATGGAGGGGGTTGATGTTTTAAGCCCCCTCCTTATTTTAACAGGCAGGAAGAAATTTGCCTTCACACAAGGATAAGTCAATGCAAGTCGTTAATCTCTGCCCCTGCGGCAGCAACAATCCCTTTGAGCAATGCTGCGGGCCGATAATTGAAGGGCAAAAACAGGCGGCAACCGCATCTGCGCTTCTTGCATCCCGCTATAGCGCCTATGTTTTGACGCAGATTGATTATTTGAAGCAGAGCCTGCACCCGGACAAGCAGGCCGAGTTTGACGAAAAGGGCGCTCGCAAGTGGTCAACAGAATCAGACTGGCGGGGCCTGGAGATTTTAAACGCGGTTGAGGGCGGCCCGGATGATGAAAAAGGCGAGGTGGAGTTTGTGGCCACATTTATTCAGGACGCCCAGACCATAAGACACCACGAAAAGGCCCAGTTCGAGAAAAAAGACGGAATATGGTATTTTGTGGACGGTCAGGCTGTTATCAACAACCAGCCCCTGCGCCGCGAAACGCCCAAGGTTGGCCGCAACGAGCCATGCCCCTGCGGCAGCGGCAAGAAGTACAAAAAGTGCTGCGGAGCCTGATGGGTTGATGAAGGAAAAGAAAAAATGACTGATGACGAAAAAATCCGCAGTGCAGTGAGGGAAACCTACGGCAAGGTGGCCCTTTCCAACGCGCCCCTTTGCGGGTGCAAGCCCCAGTCCTGCTGCGGCTCGCCGCAGGAAGTCACGGCAAAGGATATTTCCCTTGTGCTTGGCTACTCGGCAGAACAGCTTGCAGCAGTGCCCGATGGTGCCAACATGGGGCTTGGCTGCGGCAACCCCCAGGCCATTGCAGCCCTAAAGCCAGGAGAGACGGTGCTGGATCTAGGCAGCGGCGGAGGTTTTGACTGCTTTCTGGCGGCAAAGTCGGTGGGGGAAAAGGGGCTTGTGATAGGCGTTGACATGACCCCGGAAATGCTTGCCAAGGCCCGTGCCAACGCCAAAAAAGCGGGTTTTGCCAATGTGGATTTTCGTCTGGGCGAGCTTGAAAACCTGCCGGTTGCAGACAGCTTTGTTGATGTGATCATCAGCAACTGCGTCATCAACCTTTCTCCTGCAAAGCAAAGGGTCTTTGACGAGGCTTTCAGGGTGTTGAAGCCCGGCGGCAGGCTTGCAGTATCCGATGTTGTAGCCACTGCTGATCTGCCCGATTCCGTGAAGACCGACCTTGCCCTGCACGCAGGCTGCATTGCCGGGGCCTCATCAATTAAAGAGCTTGATGCCATGCTCCGCAAAGCCGGTTTTACGGGCATACAAATCCAGCCAAAGGACCAAAGCCGCGAATTCATAAAGGAATGGGCGCCGGGCAGAGGCGTTGAGGACTTTGTTGCCTCCGCCGCCATTGAAGCTGTGAAGCCCTGACCGGGCGCGCTATCCCAACCTACGGATTTCGCACGCCTTTCCGCCTTCAACCATAAGCGCCTCTCAACACATACAGGGCAGTTTCAGGGAAGGGTTTTTCCCTTTAACCACAAGTGTACAGGGCGGTTCCAGGCGAGGTTTTTTCTTTCCCACCACAAACGAACAGGGCGGTTCCAGGCGAGGTTTTTCCCCTTTAACCACAAGCGTACAGGGCGGTTTCAGGCGAGGCGGATGCAAGGCGCGCGAGCGAGGAATGAGGGAGTGTACAAATGGTACATGACCGAAATTCCGAGCGAAGCGCAACACAGCAGCCGTCCGCCTGGGAGCGCCCTTCAGCGATGTGCAACACAGCCCACGGCTTCCTGGGGCCGCCCTATATTTTCTTTACTAGCTTGGCCCAAGTATCCCGCAGTGTCGCCGTCCGGTTAAAAACCACATTCCCCGGCTGGCAATCCAGCAAATCCGCGCAGAAGTAGCCAAGCCTTTCAAACTGAACAGTATCTCCGGGCTTTATTCCTGCCAGAAAAGGCTCTGCCTTGCAGTCTTGCAGGGTCACAAGGGAGTTTTCGTTTATGCAGGCGGTGAAATCGGCAAATTTTTCCTTGTCCAAAGGGTTGGGGTCGGCAAAAAGGTTGTCGTAAAGCCGGGCTGTTACGGGCAGGGCGTGGCCTGCGCTTACCCAGTGGAGGGTTGCCTTGACCTTGCGGTTGTCCGGCGCGTCCCCGCCCTTTGTGGCCGGGTCGTAGGTGCAAACAAGGTGGCTTATCTGCCCTGTTTTTTGGTCTTTGACCACCTCTTCGCAGCGGATGAAATAGGCATAGCGCAGGCGCACCTCCCTGCCTGGGGCAAGGCGGAAAAACTTTTTGGGCGGGTCTTCCATAAAGTCTTCCTGCTCTATGTAAAGCTCCCTTGAAAATGGGACTTTTCTTGAGCCTTTGGACGGGTCATCCGAGAAAAAGGGGCAGTCCAATTCCTCTGATGAATTTTCCGGGTAGTTTTCGATGATGACCTTAAGGGGGTTGAGCACGGCCATGACTCGCGGGGCAGTGGCATTCAAGGCCTCGCGCACGCAGTGCTCAAGCAGGGCGAAATCCACTGTGGAATCGCGCTTGGCAATGCCTATGCGCTCGCAGAAATCGCGGATGGCCTCCGGCGGGTAGCCCTTGCGGCGAATGCCCGACAAGGTGGGCATCCTGGGATCATCCCACCCATTAACAAAACCCTTTTCCACAAG
>JAGVAW010000005.1 GCA_020060085.1 Desulfobacterales bacterium | reverse complement strand
TGATGAAATGAGCTTATTGCAGGGTGCCATTTGGTTGGCAATCTACTGGATGTGCGCCGCATGGGCAGTGCACCTGGTAAAAAGAGATGTTAGTGTTGTGGACCTTTTCTGGGGGCCTGGCTTTGTCTGGATAGCATGGCACGCCTATTTCTCTTCTCCATCCGCCAGCCTGCGGGGCCTTATTGTCGCTGTTCTTGCCACGATATGGGGAGCACGGCTTTTTATTCACCTTTCCATTCGCAGCCGGGGCCGAGGCGAGGACCCTCGCTACACCAACATCCGTAATAAATACGAACCCGGATTCTGGTGGAAGAGCCTGGGCATTATCTTTGCGCTCCAGGCTATTTTGATGGTCGTCATTTCCCTTGTTTTACAGGCAGCCATAGCCAATCCAGGCCCGGAATCGCTGTCCTTTTTGGATTTTTTGGGAATCTTCATCTGGGCTACAGGGCTTTTGTTTGAATCCGTGGGAGATTACCAGCTTTTTCGGTTTGTCAGGAATCCATCCAACAAAGGGAAGGTCCTTGATTCAGGGCTTTGGGCATGGACAAGGCACCCCAATTATTTTGGAGAAAGCCTTATCTGGTGGGGTTTCTTCGTTATATGCATGAACAATTTTTCCAACGCATGGGCCATAATCAGCCCTATAACCATTACATTTCTTCTTCTGCGCGTGTCCGGAGTGACATTGCTTGAAGAACAGATGATAAAGGAAAATCCCGCGTACAGGGATTATGTTTTCAAAACCAGCTCCTTTTTGCCTCGGCCGCCAAAGAAATAAATCTTCACAAGTTCATGGATTGGGGAGATAAATCTCCTATGGGAGGATTGGCTCCTGTGCCTTGGCTTTGGAAAAGATCATTTGAGCGTTTCCATTGTAGCGCTGGGCAAAAGAGCCCTGGCAGTAGCAGAGGTAGAACTCCCACATGAGGGCAAATTCGTCTGAAAAACCCATTTCCAGAACCCTCTGCCTGTTAGCCAGGAAATTTTTTCTCCAGAGCGCAAGGGTTTTTGCGTAATGGGCCGTAATGTCCTTCAAGTAAACTAGTCGCAAATCCGAGGCAGCGGTGGCCGCCTGACACATGGCAGTCACTGAAGGAATGAAGCTCCCCGGAAAAATGTATCTCTTTATGAAATCCACACTGCGGATATGTTTTGAATAAACCTGATCGGGTATGGTGATTGCCTGCAGGAAAAGCAATCCGTTTTCTTTCAGAAGATCTCCACAGGCTTTGAAAAACCGATTCAGATATTGGTGCCCAACAGCTTCGATCATTTCAATGGAAACGATTCTGTCGTATCTGCCTTTCAGTTCCCGGTAGTCCTCAAACAGCAGGGTGACACGGTCTTCAACGCCATTTTCCCGTATCTTTTTAAGGGCATATTTAAACTGCTGCCGCGAAATGGTGGTGGTGGTGACTTTACATCCAATGGTCCTGGCCGCGTAAACTGCAAAGCCGCCCCAACCGGTGCCAATTTCCAGCAAATGGTGATCTGGCCTGATGCCAAGTTTATTGCAGATTCTTTCGTATTTGTTCATCTGTGCCTTTTCGAGGCTTTCTAACTCGTTTTCAAAAACTGCACAGGAATAGGTCATGGTAGAGTCGAGAAAAAGGGCATAGAAGTCGTTGGAAAGGTCATAATGGGCATAGATATTTCGCCCCCCGCCCTTATATGGGTGTTTTTTCGCAAACGATGAAAAGCCTGAAACATCGGTTCGCTTACCCTTGAGAATCCGCTGTCCATACTGTCTAAAGCAGGCAGGTTTCGCACCAGGATGCGTATCACTTTAACAAGGTCATCGGCTTGCCACCAGCCAGCCATGAATGTCTCGCCTGCTCCTATGCTGCCGCGCAAAAGAATGGCCAGGTAAAAACGGGTATCTAGCACGGTGATACAGGCTTTTAGCGGGAAATCCTCCACCTGCTTGCCAAGTGTTACCTGGGACCACTGGTCTTTCAGCACGAGCTCGCCTTCCCGGATGTTTTGTATGCGGGACAAGACGGTTGCGCGGGCAGACCGGCAAATATGCTTGCTTCCCAATAAGTTGTATTGAGGAAGCCTTATATGGTCAATCTGCTTTTTCATGCCTAACCTTTGAACAAAATTTTCTGTGATTCCTGATCCGGATGCGGGTAGAACCGCGCCCCCTTTATTTTAAGTTTCAGGGCCTGCCAGTAAATGGCTGCCACCACCTTGCCTGTCATGAAGGGGTGGGCCATAAGGGCATTGGAAAGGCTTTTCCCGGTAATTTCCCGGCGCTTGAGCCTAAGTGTGGCGTCAAACCGCTTGCCCCCTTCAACTTCATTGATCATATGGACATTGAGCGTCTCACCCGGACAGGAAAAGTGCCAATTGTAGCGTATCTCCATTTCCATGAAGGGCGAGACATGAAAAGCCTTGGAAAACAAATATCGGAAATGTTTTGGGGAGGTATGCCTGTTGTCTTCCGGCCCAAAGACATACTGGTGCCTTTGGAGCCATGGTGTATTGCTTACTTCTGCAACAAGATGAGTAAGGTTTTCTCCTTTTTGATCAAAGCAGTAGTAAAAGCAGACCGGGTTGAAAATATAGCCCCAATATCGCAGATGGCAAAGCACGCGAACAGGCCCTTTGGGCATTTCACCGGTTTGCTCGTAAACAAGGTTTTTCACTTCAGCTTCAAGGGGTTTGCCAGGATCTCCAAAATGGTCCCTGCGAAAAAAAGCGGCAAGATTTTTTTTCTCGACCGACCAGAGAGGATGTGATTCAAAGACCCTGTCCATTTCCCAAAGATCCAGGTACACAAAAAAAAGGCGGTACTGGAAGCTGTTTTGCACAGGAGAATAGCGCTGGTGACGCACAGAACCAAAGTAAAGGGCGCTTTGCATACCTAAAGCTCCAATCCAAATGTCCGGCACACGGCAAGGCCGCTTTTCGCGCCATCCTCGTGGAAACCATAACCCCAGTAAGCACCGCAAAAATGAGTCCGCCCTTTTCCGCTTATCTCGCCCCAGCGTTGCTGGGCCTTTGCTGTGGCTTTGGTATAAACCGGGTGCTCGTAATCCATGCTTTTGATGATGCGCTGCGCGTTGAGCCGTTCATCCATATTCAGAGAAACGCAAAACTGCTCCAAAGCATCAAGCCCCTGCAACCTGTTCATGGAGTATGTAAGAGTTGCCCTCCCCCCGGCTTGTTTTGGGATAAGGCAGTTCCAGCTGGCCCACGCTTTTTTGTTTTCCGGCAGAACGGAAACATCCGTGTGCATGGTCGTCCTGTTGGGCTGGTAAGGTATGGCGTTTAGGATTTCGCGCTCCTGCGGAGTCGGGTCTTCCAGCATGGAAAGGGCTTGGTCGCTGTGGGCTGCAATAATGACATGATCGAACCGCTCCCATTTTGCGCCATCCACCTTTACCTCAACGAAATCTTCTTTGCGCCGCACGGAGCGGACCGGGCATGACAAACGGATTTTGTCTTTGAAATCCCTTGTGAGCGCGCGAACATATTCCCTGCTCCCCCCTTTATAACCAGCCATTGGGGTTGGTCTCTGACATTTAGAAAACCGTGGTTGGCATAAAAACTGGCGTATAGTGCAATGGGGAAATCCAGAAAAACATCCGGGGCAGCAGACCATATCGCCGAGCCTAAAGGGATTACAAAGTAAGGTAAAAGCCAATCGCCATAACCCTTATTTTTCATAAATTGGCCAAGATTCAGACTATAATCCCTGCTTCCGACTATGGGCATAAGGTCTTTGCGAAACTTAAGTATGTCAAGCAGCATCCGGTAGAAAGGGGGCTTTAAGAGGTTGCGCCTTTGAGCAAAAAGGCTGTCAAGGTTGGTGGGCTTGTATTCAAGGCCAATATCTTCGGCTTTAACGGAGAAACTCATATCCGAAGCCTGCCACTCCACTCCGAGCTTTTTTAAAAGCTTCAGGAAATTGGGATAGGTTTTTTCGTTGAACACGATGAACCCGGAATCAACAGCATAGCGTTTATCCCCGGAATCAATATCGTGGGTATGCGTGTGCCCGCCAATATGGTCCGCAGCCTCGTATACCGTGATATCATGGGCCTTGTTCAGCAAATAGGAACAAACATTTCCGGATATTCCAGTCCCGATTATGGCGATACGCATTTGTCAGCCTTCCAAAACCCTTTTCGCGACTCTGGCGTAAAGAGTATTTTGTTTGAGCTTTTATATTTTGAAAAAATATCCTCCCCGATTAGCAGCAATAAACATCAAGACAGGTGGAACAGTTTCAGCCCTGAAGCGCAAGTTCCTTGAGGTTTAGGAGATCCACATGGAAAAGGCATAACCGGCTAATGCCACAATGCCCGTAAGTAATGTGCCCCAGGTCATATCAACAATAACTACCTTTGTGGGCCAACCCTTGAGAAGCGCCAGATTGGTCAGGTCATAAGTTGCGTAGGTGACCAGCCCAAAAAGCATGCCCATTCCTAAAGCTTTTAACCCGGAAGCCTCCTTGAAGCCTGGCAAAACCGCGAAAACCAGTATGCCCAGGATGAAAATCAGATAAAAGAGGAATGCGGCAGGCCAGTTAACCTTCTCACTGAAAAAGGAGCCAAGATAACGACGGTAGAACCCCTTGGCAACAAGCCCAAGCCACATAAAATCAAGGGCAAGGAATACCAGAAGCGTCACGCCATAGGTGGCGACCCACTTTGTCAGAGTCATGGCAAAAATCCTTTTTTTTAAATTTTTCTTATTATACTCACAGTAATTATAAGGGTTTTTGCAGAAAAATATCAAAAGAAATAATGCTGTCAAAAACAATTAAAAAAAGGAATGACTATCAGCTCAACGATTTCAAAATGTTAAAAGCCAATATCGGTTCTTTTCAAGGCAAGTTTGCCATTTTTGTCAGCAATGTGTTTTGCCTCAGCCGGAATTGGACATTTCCACTTTTTGGGTTAGTATAGAGCTTGAAAGGAGGGAATGTTATGGGGAGGAAGTGCAGGAATTTTTCAGCCTGGGTACAAAAAATACTTCGTCCTCAAGACACGCTGCAAAAAGCTTATAGTCATTATCTGCATCCTCAACCTATCGAGTTGAAACTGAGGAATCATGTCTGAGAAAAGACCTCCGTCATCAGAAAAGGCTCTTGAAGCTTTGAAAAACCTTTTAATGAACCAGAGGGTGGGCGTTTTATCAACATTCGACGGGGTAAGGCCATACGCCAATATTATTGCCTTTACCGTAACAAAAGATTTTAAGGAGATCCTCTTTGCATCACCCAAGGCAACGCGAAAAATCGCGAATTTGGAAAAATTGCCCAAAGCTGCATTGCTGGTGGACAACCGAAGCAATTCAGCCGATGATTTCCATGCAGCCTCGGCGGTGACTGCCATCGGAGATATCCGGGAAGTCAGCGATTCAGAGAGGCAGCTAATGATCCGGCTCTACCTGGAGAGCCATCCTTATCTGGAGGATTTTGTTCGTTCACCAAGCTGCGCATTTATTAAAATCCAAGTCTCTTCATACATCCTGGTTAGAAATTTCCAGGAAGTCACGGAATTCCATTTGCCCTTATGAGTTATCTTATCCCAATAGACTCGGCGGAAGCCCTGAATTCGGAAGTCGTCGGGGGCAAGGGTGCTGCCACTGCCAGGTTGGTGCGGATGGGCATTCCTGTCCCTAAAACTATTTGCCTTTCAACAAAAGCGTATTTGGACTTCCTTTCCGAAACAGGCCTTAAAGACCGCATTGCCCTGGAAATTCACCGTAAAGATTTTATCGATATGCGCTGGGAGGAGATATGGGACGCTGCTCTGCGCATCCGCAACATGTTCCTAAAAAGCCCCATGCCCCTATCCATGCGAAAGGAAATCATAGAATCCATTTCATCATCTTTTTCTGGAAATCCCCTTGCGGTTCGATCATCTGCGCCTTCTGAAGACAGTGATTCCGCTTCTTTTGCTGGGCTGCATGAGTCGTATTTAAATCTCAAGGAGCATGAGGATGTGCTGAAACACATACTGCTGGTATGGGCCTCCCTCTGGTCGGATGGCGCATTGCTTTACCGCAGGGAACTGGGACTGTCTCCTTCAGAATCAAGCATGGCGGTTCTCATTCAGGAAATGATTCCTGGCGACCGTTCAGGAATTGTTTTTACGGTAAGCCCTGACGATCCAAAATCAGCGATGATTGAATCCGTCTATGGCCTGAATCAGGGCTTGGTGGACGGAACCATTGAACCGGATCGCTGGCTGGTGAACAGGGCCGACTTTCAGATGATACATTCTATGCCAACAGAAAGAAAACAATGCGTCAGGCCCAAGCCCCATGGAGGAACCGAAATCGCCGAACTTTCAGAAAGTGAATCTCTCCGACCGCCACTCTCAACAGAGGATGTAAAGCAAATTGCTTTGTCGGGAATGCTTATTGAACGCCAAAGTAATGCACCGCAAGATGTTGAATGGACAATTAAAAATGATGAATTGGTAATACTGCAGGCCAGAGCCATTACAAGCTCTTTGGATTCTGATGACCGCAAATGGTATCTCACATTAAGACGGAGCCTTGAAAACCTTAAAAAACTTCGGGAAAAGGTGGAAAAAGAGGTCCTTCCCGCTATGGATCGCGCGGCACGGCTAATGGAGGAAATGGATCTATCCTCCTGGGGCATGCAGGAATTGGCTAAAGAGCTTAAACGCAGATACAAAATCTATCAAACACACAAAAAAGCCTATTGGGACTCCTGCATTCCCCTGGCACATGGGTTCCGGCTTTTTGGAGAGGTCTACAACGACAGGGTGAAACCCGAAGACCCCTATGAATTCGTCCTGCTGCTTTCCGGGGCTGATTTCAAGGCAAAACAGCGCAATGATCTCATCATTAAGATGGCCCGCCTGCTGAAGAAAGACCCCCGGCAATTCGAGACATTCAAGATCGGCAAGACAGCAGATTTGTCAATGGATTTCAGGTCTTTTGCCCGGGGCTATCAGGAATCGCTGACCGGTGTTTCAAGTTTGGATGCAGTCGAAGAAATCCTATCGGATGAAGCGCTCAAGAGTTTCATTATCCGGCTGGCCTCCGGGCAAACCCGTCTTCCGGACCGAGCAAATGAAGGCAAAGACATCAATATGTTGCTCCAGGGGTTTTATGCGGCGTTCGGTTCGGAAGCAAAGAGCGAGGCCGATGAAATCCTTGAACTTGGCCGAGCGAGCTACCGCCTGCGAGACGACGACAACCTGTATCTGAAACGCATTGAAAGGCAAGTTCAGAAAGTCCGCTTAATGGCACAGGAAATGCTTCGGCAAGCAGATGATAAAAGAATAAGGTCCCCGGAGCGCGATTTATTGGAGAAGGCACTGCTGACAACCTCACAAGAAAGCAAGGAAAAGAAAGAACAGGGATCAAAAACCCCTTTTCATATAAAAGCCCGCCAGATCAGGGGGCAACCGGCAAGCAAGGGAGTTTCAAACGGAAGGGCCTATGTAGCTGAAAAGCCCTATGATTTTTCCGACTTTAAATCCGGTGATATTCTGGTCTGTGATGCCATTGATCCCGACATGACCTATATTGTTCCCCTGGCATCCGGAATTGTGGAAAGGCGAGGCGGGATGCTCATCCACGGGGCCATCATCGCCAGAGAGTATGGAATACCCTGTGTTACGGGCATTCCAGATGCGACTCACTACATAAGAACGGGTAATTGGGTCACGGTTGACGGTTTCCTGGGCATCGTGACCATAAGGGGGGGCGGCTTCCCCGATCGGCAATAAGCATCACGGCCTTTTTTGCCATTGGATCTTCAACCCTTTGAATGAGGCTTGTCCATGAAAAATGGCGCACCTGACATCCTGCTCACCGGCCCCACCGGTTTCGTGGGCAAAAGGCTTCTATACCGGCTCGACGACGCCGGGTTAAAGGCCCGCTGCCTGGTACGGCCGCCGGAAAAGCTTATTCTGCCAAAAAAGCTGTCCTACGAACCGGAAGTTGTTTACGGAGACCTGCTGGAGCCTGCATCCCTGGAAAAGGCCATGGAGGGCATGGACGCAGCCTATTACCTGGTCCACTCCATGGGCGGCAGAAGTATCCGCCATACGGAACGCTTTGCGGATATGGACAGACGCGCTGCATCCAACTTCGCCCAGGCAGCCAAGGGCGCAGGATTGTCCAGGGTCATTTATTTAGGGGGCCTTGGCGACGAGCAGGACGACCTTTCCAAACACCTTCGCAGCCGCCATGAAGTGGCGCACATCCTCCAGGAGCAGGGGCCGCCTGCCACGGTGCTGCGGGCCGCGGTCATCATCGGCGCAGGCGGGGCCTCCTTCGAGATAATCCGCTACCTTGTGGAGCGTCTGCCCGTGATGCTTTGCCCCAAGTGGGTGCAGACGCGTTCACAGCCCATAGCCATAGAAAATGTCCTGGACTACCTGGCAGGCTGCCTTACAAACCAGGACACCGCGGGCAGGACGCTGGACATCGGCGGGCAGGAAATCTTAAGCTACGCTGACCTGATGGGCATTTACGCCAAGGTCCGGGGCCTTTCCCGGATTATCATCCCCGTGCCCGTGTTCACCCCCAGACTGTCCGCGTACTGGGTGAACCTCATAACGCCTGTTCCTGCCGGAGTGGTGCTGCCCCTGGCCGAAGGGCTGAAAAACGAGGCTGTG
>JAGVAW010000054.1 GCA_020060085.1 Desulfobacterales bacterium | reverse complement strand
GCTCTGGCTCTGTACCCCGCCCACAGCACATAGCACCAGCACAGCGCCATCAAGCACCCTTAGCGCCCGCTCCACCTCTATGGTGAAGTCCACATGGCCGGGGGTGTCAATTATGTTAATCACACTGTCCTTCCATGTGGCATAGGTGGCGGCACTGGCAATGGTTATGCCCCGCTCACGCTCAAGCTCCATGAAGTCCATTGTCGCCCCCACACCATCCTTGCCCCTAACATCGTGCATGGCGTGAATGCGCTGGGTGTAAAACAAGATACGCTCTGTAAGTGTTGTTTTGCCCGCATCAATGTGTGCGCTTATGCCAATGTTGCGCACGCGGGTCAGTTCCCGTTTCATGCTCTTTTTGCTCCAGAAAATGCTTTCCGGGAAAATCTTTTATGTGCAGCCTGTCTGCACATAAAGAAATTCCCGGAAAATAAATTTTTGCCAGCTTTAAAGGGCCAACAATCTTGCCCGAATTGCCAGAACCGTATCTAGTATAAGGCTTGGCCTTTTCTGTCAAGGGCAAAATGGATTAGGCGGCAGCAAACTTTTAAATTTTCCTTTTTGGCTGTTAAAAACGCCATATGCCGCAAATAAATCTTTAAGTTGTGCCATTACCTCTCCGGTAAAAAGATTTAGCAAAATCATTCCTGCTTATTTTTTGTGGGTTCTATTTTTTTCAGGCTGCGGGGACCCAGAAAATCGCCGTCATAGTCAAAGGCAGGCGGTTTGGAAAGATCCAGCACCCGGTGGTAGCCCGGATCATCTTTTTTGCGGGTTGCAGAGCCGCCATCATAACAGCGCAGCACGCCCCAGGCCCCGTGCCACTTCCAGCCTCCATGCCGGTGGCCAAAGAGGATAACATCCACATTGCCGTGGCGGGCTAGCACCTCCTGAAGGCTTGAGGCATCCCGCAGGGCATGGGTCCAGTTGGTGTCAAAGGGGTGGTGGTGCAGGTACAACACCCTGCAAAAGCAGTTTTTCACATCCCCAAGCCCAAGAAGAACATCAAGCCTTTCAAGCTGGCGCTCGCCCAGGCGGCCCTGGGCACCCCACATGGCGTTCTTGTCGTCCGCTTCCTGCTCCATGGAATCCAGTCCGATAAATGCAACATTGCCGATGAGTCCGGGCCGGTTCGAGCGGCCCAGCAAAGGGTAGGTGGGTGCCGGGTCATCGTGGAACTTTTCGTGAAAAAGCCTGCCAACCTTGTCTGAAGGCGATATTCCGCTTCCGTAATCGTGGTTGCCAGGGGCCATAAGCACCGTAAAACCTGCATCCTCCAGCCTTTTGAGAAGCATAACAGCTTCATCGAGCTGGTTTTCGCGCCAGCCGTTGTCCACAATGTCGCCTGTAACCACAATTACGAACTGCCAGGCAGGCGTAAGGGATGCGATGATGTTGCCGATGATAACCGAAAATCGCTCGGTGCAGTCCTGGTAGCCGATGTGAATATCTGAAAGGTGAAGAACCTTCATGGGCGCATCTTTCCCATAAAAGACAAGGGGTTGGATAAGGGACGCAAGGCCCTGACAAGGATTTGTTTTTATGCAGGAAAGCGCTGCAATGGATAAAGTTTTGCCTGCAAAGGCTGCAAGCTCTGTATGAACACAGGCCCGTTAACCCGGATTACTGCCAGAAGCCGGTCAGGCTTATCTGAAGCTGGGTGCGGAAAGGCCTCAAGGCGTTTTTGGCAATGCTCACAATGGGCAGCCGGTTGTTGCCCTGGCGGTACTGGCTCATGGAAAAGTCAAGCTGCATGAGTATTGCCCCGCGCTGGCATATCTGGCGCACAGCCTCGGACAAGGCCTCTGCAAAACCTGGGTCTGAAGCATCCGGCTCCCCGATTATGCGGATGTTGTCGCCCACCACTTCAAAGTCGCCCCGGTCTTCTCTGGAACTTTTATGCGCATGGGGCAGGGGCGGCGGCAAAGGGGCGCGGACTTCATCTGCTGTGCGGATGACGCCTGGAACGCGAATTTTGGCCTGACACTGGGGGCACTTGGCCTGCCTGCCTGCATTGCTGTCAGCCGTGCTCATGGCGCTTTGACATTCAGGGCATTTAAAGGAAATGGTCATGATCTCTTGAAAAAGCCTGTTTGAATAATATCGTAAATCCGTCTCTGATTACACTTTTCCGATAATAGCGGATTTGGCTTTTAAAGGCAATGCAAAGAAGATGCAAAAAAAAGGTTGTCCAAAAGGCAGAAAACCCTTGCAAGCAGGAGCATATCGGATGCTGACAGGTGTAGAGCTATTTCCTGCTTTTAAGCCCCACCCACCATTTGTGCGGGTCAAGGCTCATGGCTGCCTGGGCAATGGCCTTTGCAGTATCTGAAGTAAGCCTTTTGGTCGTGTTTTCAACCCATTCATAAACCTTGTAGCCAAGGGCCTCGTACTCTCTGGCCTGGAAAAGGCATTCCAGCAGATCTGCATCCTTTAAAAGGATGGCCTCCTTTGAGGCTCCGGCCTCAATCTCCAGATGCAGGGAGTCAAACAAATCCCCAAAAAGGTTTGGCAGGCTCGCTGCCTGGTCAACCACCGCAGCTCTCTGTGCCTTGTCCACATCAATGTAATTCTGAACAACCTTGTGCAAATCGTTTATCCGGGCTTCGGGCACATCATGAAAAATTGCCATGAGCAGCAGCTTTTCCAGATCCGCTCCCTCTTCGCGGGCCAAAAATGCGGCAATAACCGCTGTGCGCAGGCTGTGGTCCGCCACGGATTCCGGGTGTTTTATGCCTGCGGCCCACCAGCCGGAGCGGGCAACCCTTTTCAACTGGCCCACCTCGTGGACAAATCGGCCTATTTTTTGCGCATCGTCATTATTCATGGAGCACCGGGGGCAACAACTTCCGATTCGTCAATTCCGTATAGCAGCAGGGTGTTTTGGAAAGTCTGCTCGGCCAGCTTTGCGGGTTGCTCCCCCCTTATGCGGGCAAGCTCCATGAATGTGGATTTCACAAAGGCAGGCTCGTTTCTGCGAAAGCTGTTTCTTTCCGGGGATGGCACAAGGTAGGGGGCATCTGTTTCCACAAGAAGGCGATTTGCCGGTATGGATTTGACCTGGCTGCGAAGCTCCTCCCCGCGGCTTTTGTGGGTCACAATTCCTGTTATGCCGATAAAGCAGCCCATATCCAGATAGGCGGCAAGCTCCTTTTTTGAGCCGGAAAAGCAGTGGACAACGCATCCCTTTGGCGGCAGGTGCGCCTTTAACATCTCCAGAAAGCGGCCCTTTGTGGAGCGCTCGTGAAGAATGACAGAAAGACCAAGCTCTGCTGCAATTTCAAGCTGGCGCACAAACCAGCGCTCCTGATCCTTCTGGGGCGAGAACATGCGGTCAAAGTCCAGGCCTGTTTCGCCCCAGGCCTTTACTTTGGGCCGTTTGGCAAGGCCTGCAAGGTTTTGGAGGATTTTTTCCGAGCAGCTTTTGCAATCATGCGGATGAACGCCTAGAGAGACAAAAAGGCCGGGGGCAGAAGCTGCTATTTCAAGGGCGCGCATACAGGTTTTCTGGGTTATGCCCACAAGCATCACCCCAAGCACCCCTGCCTGCCGGGCGCGGGCAATAACATCGTCCCTGTCCTTGTCAAAGGCCCTGTCGTCAATGTGGCTGTGGCTGTCAAAAAGTCTCATTATATCAAGCGCCCGCCTTGAATTTAAGAAGCAGCCCCAAAGCCAAGCTCAAAGGCCTTTAAGTTGGCTGGCACGAACTTTTCCTTGGTTGTGGTTTCAATGGCCTTTTTGACGGCCTCCGGGCCAAAGGGCAGCTTGCCGGTGGCAGCAAGTGCGCCCACAAGAACCATGTTCACGGCCAGGGGGTTGTTGGCCTGGCGGGCAAGCTCCAGGGCATCAAAGGCGATGACCTTTGCGGTTTTTTTGGCCATGAGGGCAAGCATATCCTCGATTTTGGGATAAACGCCTTTGCCTAATGCCGCTGTAAATGGCGGCAGGGGGCTTGTGGAGCTTATCACCCAGGTATCGGCGTGGGCGCGGTTCAAGGCCCGCAGCGTTTCAGCAGGCTCAAAGCCCACAAGAATATCCGCCTCGCCATCTGAAATGATGGAGCTTGCCGCATTGCCAAAGATTATTGCAGACTCCACAACGCCGCCGCGCTGGGCCATGCCGTGAATTTCACTCATGTTCACAGGAACTCCGGCAAAAAGGGCCGCCTCTCCCAGAACCTTGGCTGCAAGGAGGTTTCCTTGCCCGCCAACCGCAACGATGATAAGCCTTACCACTTGCATGAGTTTTTTCCTTGATTGAATCGTATGCAATTTCTTTATGCGGCAAAAGCCCGGCAAGGCCTTGTTGCCGCGCAAATCATGACCCTTTGGAAAATTTCCGCCCTATTTGGCTGGCAAAATGGCGTTCTCCGGGCAGACCTGGGCGCACACAGCGCAGCCCGTGCATTGGCCGGGGTTTATTTTCACCCGCCCATCCTGAATATACATTGCCGGGCAGCCAAGCTCATCCACGCATATACGGTGGTTTTTGCACTTGTCGCTCACGGCAAACACCCTATTGGAGGCCTTGCCCAGACTGCGGGCATAAAGGGGGCAAAGCTCTTTGGATAGCACCACCTTTACACCCGGCTTTTGAAAAAGCTCTTCCACCGCCTTAATGCTTTTTTTCACCTTAAGCGGCTCGATTACGGCAATGTTTTCCACTCCCAAACCCCGGATGACTTTTTCAATGTCAATGCGGTTGTAGCCGCCAAAGCCCAAAGCCTCCATGTCAACGCCCGGATGTGGCTGATGGCCCGTCATGGCCGTGGTGCCGTTATCCAGAATGACAAGGGTGAAATCGTGGTTGTTGTAGATGGCGTTCACAAGCCCAGGGATGCCGGAATGGAAAAAGGTGGAATCCCCTATAAAGGAGATGACCTGTTTGCCGGAAAAACGGGCAAAGCCTCCGGCTGTTCCTGAAGATGAGCCCATGCAGATGAGAAAGTCCGCTGCATTCAAAGGAGGAAGAAGCCCCAGTGTGTAGCAGCCGATATCTGTGGGAAACATGACCTCTTTGCCTTTGGCTGCCTTTTTGATGATGGCAAAGCTAGCCCGGTGGGGACACCCTGCACACAGGTTCGGAGGCCGGGCCGGAATGGGCGGCAGGTCCGAAAGCTCCAGCTTTTCCGGCTCCTGGTACAAAACGGAAAAGTAAGCGGCAATGACCCTGCGCACAAGGGCCGGATCAAATTCGCCCTCATGTGAGAAAAGCTCTTTCCCCTTGCCTGCAATGGGAAGGGCAAAACCCTTTTCCTGGGCCGCCACCTTAACCATTTCCTCCATAAAAGGCTCGCCCTCCTCTGCCACAAGGACCCTTTCCTTGCCTGCAAGAAAGGAGGCTATAAGATTTTTGGGCGCAGGATTGGTAAAACCAAGGCGCAGTATGGAAACCCGGCCGTTAAGCTTGAGGTCGTTAACCGCATCAGCCACATAGTTGAAGCTGACGCCGTTTGTAACAATGCCAAGGGGGCCTTGGCCCTGCACAAAGTTGTAGGGGGATTGCTCTGCCAGAGCGACCGCCTTTTCAATGCGCTCAAGCAGCCGGGTGTGCAGCTTGCGGGAAACGGCAGGCACGGTTACCAGCATGAAGGGGTTTTTCTCAAAGCCGCCCCCTGCCTGGCGCGGGGAAATAGGCCCCAGAGTGATTGCTGCCGTGGAATGGTTTATGCGCGTGGTGGTGCGCAAAATAACCGGCTGACCCAGCTTTTCGGAAAGATCAAAGGCCGCAACCGTCATTTCCTTGGCCTCCTGGAGTGTGGACGGCTCAAGAATGCAAAGGCCCGACAACTTGCCGTAATATCGGTTGTCCTGCTCGTTCTGGCTGGAGAACATGTAAGGGTCGTCCGCACTCACGATTACAAGGCCACCTTTTATACCCACATAGGCTAAAGTCATCAGAGCGTCTGCCGCAACATTGACGCCCACATGCTTCATTATGCAAAGGGTTCGTACCCCGCAGTTGGCTGCTGCTGCGGCCACTTCCAGAGCCACCTTCTCATTTGTGGAGTACTCGAAATAAAGGTCTGTCTCCCTGGAAATCTGGAAAAGATTGAGCGAGATCTCGGAGCTTGGCGTGCCCGGATAAGTGGCCCCGCAGGCAACCCCTGCCTCAATGGCTCCTCTTGCTATGGCCTCATTACCTAACAGCAGCAGGGTTTTGCCAGGTGCGTCTTCTAAAAGTTTGTGCATGGCGGCTTCCTCAATTTTTGTTATGGTGCGCGGAAAGCTTGATTATAAAATCCCCGGCTCATTGTGCTTTCCAGACCCTTTTAACCCCAACAGGCCTTGATTTATAAGCGGTTACAGGCCTTTTCCCATTTTTCAGGAAAATAGGCTGCATTGATTTTTCGGGCCAATTAATATACGAGCCTGGAAGCGGTGTAAAGCCTTTTAGGAAAAATGCCCTTGAGCAAAAAGAAAGGATGAAAAATCTTTTGACTCCCAAAGTTATTGTTCTGGCTACAGAAAATAAAGGCAAAGTCGCAGAGATCCGCCAGATGCTTGACCCGGCCCTTCTGGTTATAAAATCCCTGGATGATTTCGGGCCGTTTCCCCAGGTGGAGGAGGATGGGGACAGCTTTGACGAAAACGCCTACAAGAAGGCATCCAAAACTGCCGCCTATCTGGGTTTTCCGGCCCTGGCAGATGATTCCGGCCTTGTGGTGGAGGCCCTTGGCGGGCTGCCGGGGGTCCATTCCGCCCGCTTTGGCGGCCCAGGCCTAACGGATGCAGACAAATGCCGCCTTCTGCTTCAAAAAATGGAAGGCATAAAAGATCGCAGGGCTGCTTTTGAATGTGTAATCTCCATAGCCATGCCCACAGGCCAGGCCCTTACCTATGAGGGACGGGTGGAGGGGCTTATTACAACTGCACCTGCCGGAGAAGCAGGCTTTGGCTATGATCCGGTTTTTTTCTACCCGCCGGAAAACAAGACCTTTGCCCAGATGGACAAGGCGCAGAAAAACCTGGTCAGCCACAGGGGAAAGGCAATTGCCCAAGTGGCGGATGAAATCGGCAAGATAATAAAATGGATGGAAATCCACGAGGCTTAGGCAGGTAAAATTTGGGGGGAGGAAATGCTTCCCCCTTCAAATCAGCATATTGATTTTGTTCAAGTAAGGCCTTTTTCCCGCCCTATTTGACCAGCATTATTCTCAAATCCATAACATTGGTAAGGGTGGGGCCGGTTTTTACAAGGCCGCCAGCCTGCTTGAAAAAATTGTAGGAATCGTTGTTTGCAAGAGAGCGCACCGCATCAACCCCGCGGCTTCCGGCCCGCTTCATGGTGCTTCCGTCTGCTGCTGCTCCGGCAGCATCTGTGGGGCCGTCCGTTCCGTCCGTTCCGCAGGAGAGAATGACAAGATTCTCAAGGCCCTGTATGTCCATTGCAGCAGCCAGAGCAAACTCCGTGTTTCTGCCGCCCTTTCCGCTTCCTTTTAAGGTGACGGTTGTCTCGCCCCCTGAAATGACACAGGCCGGGGTAGCCACGGGATTGCCCGAAAGCCTTATCTCCCTTGCAATGGCTGCATGAACCCTGGCCACATCCCTTGTTTCGCCTTCAATGGATGTGGACAGAACAATCGGGGTGTAGCCGAGCCTTGCCGCCTCATCTTTTGCAGCATTCACAGCCATGCGGTTGCTTGCCACAAGCAGGGAAACGGTTTTTTCAAAAACCTTGTCTCCGGGTTTTGGTGTTTCTGCAATTTCGCCCCTTGCGCCGTTGACAAGCCTTGAAAGCACGCTTTTGGGTATCAGGTCCCTTATGCTGTATTTTGCTATTATTTCAAGGCATTGTGCAAAGGTGCTATCATCGGCAACCGTGGGGCCTGAAGCAATTACACCAGGATCATCGCCAATCACATCCGATAAAATAAGGGTGACAAGGGTGGCTGGATGGGCGATTTTTGCAAGCCCGCCGCCCTTTACCTGGCTTATGTGCTTTCTGATGGCGTTTATCTCTTGAATGGCTGCGCCGCAGGCAAGCAGGGCCGAGGTGGTTTTTTGCTTTTCGTGCAGGGTTATGCCTTCGGCAGGCAGCGGCAGAAGGGCTGATCCTCCTCCGGAAAGAACGCAGAAAACCAGATCTCTTGCCTTGGCGCTTTCCAGAAGGCCGGTTATGTTGCGGACACCTGAAAGCCCCTTGGTGTCCGGCATGGGGTGGCCAGCCTCGGTAACTTCAACAAACTCCAGGGGCCGGGCATGGCCGTATTTGGTGGTCACGGCTCCTGTGGCTATGCGGCTTCCAAGTATGCGCTCCAGGGCGCGGGTCATGGGGCAGGCGGCTTTTCCGGCTCCCACAATGAGGACCCGGTCAAAGTCTGACAGCAAAAAGCTGTAACCCCCAACAATAAGGCTGTCATCCTTTATGGACACCACCCGCTCAACAGCCTTTTCCGGGTCCACGGCCAACAGGCCTGCCTTGAATATGGCCAGGGCATCCTGGTAAAGGGGGCTTTCCTCAATGGGGCTTGGGCCTTTTTCCATGGGGGTCATCTCCTCTTTCAGCAGGCAGCAGGCAATTTGCGCCCTGGGTCGCCCGTCCGGCGCATAATCAATGTTGCCAGGCTGAATAAGCCGGTTCATTACGCAGCCTTCGGGAATGGAAAGGTCAAAAAGCTGCTTTTCGGTAATTCCCTTTACCGGCGCAAGGCGGTTTTCCACAAAGGCCAGGCTGTGAAGGGGGTAATCCTCGCACAGGGGGCAGCGGTAAACCCTGCCGTTTGGAAAAACAAAGTAGTTTTCCGCAACAATTCCCGCACATTCAAAGGCCTGGCCCTTGTCCAGGTAAACCTTGGGCCAGGTAACGGTCATGCCCAGCCGGGCCGCTTTTTCTGCAACTTTCGGCACAGTTTTGAGCCAAAGGCCCTGGCCCACCTGTTTGTTGTCTGCCGGGTTTAATCCAGCGCTTCCCCTTAAACCTATTACCTGAATGAAAAAGCGGCTTACTCCCAAATCTGACAGAAGGGCAGGCATCTGCTCAAGAAAGGCAAGGTTCTCGCCGCTTACCGTGTAGATGACGCTTGTGGCAAAACCCTTTTCAACAGCCTTTTTAATTCCGGAAACGCAGGCGTCAAAGGAGCCTTCCCCTCTTATGGGGTCATTGGCTTCTTTGTTTGGCCCGTCCAGGCTGAAGCTTATAAAATCCACTTCTTCGGGGAATACTTTATCGAGAAAATCGTTAAACAGATAGCCGTTTGTATCTATGGTTATGCTTGAATAGCCGATTTGCCTTGCCAGGCGCACGGCCTGGGGCAGGTCTTTGTGCAGGGTCGGCTCGCCGCCGAGAAAAACCACATTGCCCTTTTTGGACGGAGAATAAAGAGCAGACAGCCAGGCTTGGATGTTTTCAAGGGAAACAAAACCCCTGCCGTGCTCATCGGGCCGGATATAGCAATGGCGGCACGAAAGATTGCACTGGGTGGTGATGTGGAAAAAAACATTTCTGGCCTTTGGCGAAAAGGCCACGGTCTGTTTCATGGAAAGCCTCTAAAAGGGCTGCAAAAACCAATCTTATAAGGAAAATATTTTTGAAATATATTCCAGCAATCCTAACAAATCGGCCCTTACCTGGCAAGGGCTGCGGGCCTTTTTAAGGTTTGCCCCATTGGCAAGGGCCGTGATATTGTGCGGCAGTGTTTGTCCGGCACCTTCCCGGCGGCTCTTGAAGGATAAAAATTTATAAGGAAAGCTTTTTAAAATGGAAAAAAAAGTTCCTGTTATTGTGGGTTTTGCAGGCTTTTCCAACACGGGCAAGACCACGCTTATAAGCAACCTTATTCCTTTTTTTACAAAAAAAGGCCTGAAGGTGGCCACATTAAAGCACGCAGGCCACGGGTTTGACATGGACCGGCCCGGCAAGGACACCCATAAACACAAAAGCGCAGGAGCTTTTTCAGTGATGATAGTGGGGCCAAACACAATGGCCCTGATTCGGGACATGGAAGAGAGGCCCCTGGTACCGGACCTGGCCGGAACCTACCTTGCGGATGCAGATATTGTGCTGGTGGAAGGCTTTAAGAGCGAGGATCATCCCAAGGTGGAGGTGCTGGGGGACGACCTGGCAGCCAGGCCCCGACTGACTGTGGATTCCGGCCTTGTGGCAGTGGTGGGGGATCAGGACCTTGAGGTGGATGTGCCTGTTTTCTCCCCTTCAAGCCCGGGGGATTTGGCCAGATGGATAGAAAAGACCTTTCTTGACGGCCACCAGGAGCAGGGCAAAGAAACCACCTGAATCAGAATCCATAAACCTTTACCGGTGTTTTCCCCGGCAAAGTTCTTTCAGCTTTTTTAAAAGGTTGCAGGTGTTTTTTAAGGGGCTTTTTCTATGGCCAGCTCAATGAGACGGTCCAGAAGAGCGGAAAAGCTTATGCCCGCGGCATTGGCAGCCTGGGGCAGAAGGCTTGTGGGGACCATGCCCGGAATTGTGTTGGTTTCAAGTATCCAGATTCCTTGCTTGTCCACCATCATGTCCGTGCGGCTGTAACCCTTGCAGAAAAGTGCCCTGTGGCAGGCCTTGGCAAGGTCCTGGGCTTGTTGGGTAAGCTTTTTGCTCAAGCGGGCAGGGCATACTTCTTTGGCAGCGCCAGGCTGGTACTTGGCCTCGTAGTCAAAAAAACTGTGATCAGGGCCTGGAATTATCTCCACTATGGGAAGTGCGGTCAACTCGCTGTTGCCAAGCACTGCGCCTGTTATTTCCATGCCCTGTATGCAGCGCTCCAAAAGTACGGTTTCATCCTGCTCAAGGGCCTTTTCCAGGGCAGCGGCCATCTGGCCCGGCTCGCTGACAATGGACATTCCCACAGAGGAGCCGCCTGCAACAGGCTTTACAACAAGCGGGTAGCCAAGCCTTTCTTCCGCTTTTTTTGCCCGGCTGGTGTCATCCCTTGTGCAGACCTCATAGTCCGGCACAGGCAGGCCCTGCTGGGCATACATTCTTTTTGACGCAAGCTTGTTCATGGCAAGGGCGCTGCCCAGCACCCCTGTTCCCTGGTAAGGAATCCCCAACAGGTCCAGAAGCCCCTGAATGGTTCCATCTTCGCCGTTTACGCCGTGGAGCAGCACAAAGGCCACATCAATCTCATGGGCCTTTGCAGCCAGAAGGGCCAAATCGTTCTTTGGGTCAATGCGGATTATGTCGTAGCGGTTTTTATCCAGCGCGGCAAAGACCATGTCCCCGCCGTTTAGGGAGACGGCCCTTTCCGATGAAGTTCCGCCAGACAGCAGGGCAAGACGAAGTTTCTTCATGAAGAAGGCATTTCCTGGCAACAACTTTTTTGTTAAAAGGCTGCCGCAAGTCGCAGACGCAATTTCAGAAGGCCAGTCCGGCGTTTGAGGTTTTGGCGCGGGCTGTGTATTTTCCTTTGGGAGTTCAGCCTGTTCAATCAAAAACGCTTTTTTTGGCCTTGTTGTATTCCTCTTTGGTGATGAGCCTGCGCTCAAGCAGATAATCAAGCCGCAAAAGCTCGCGCTCCCTTTCGGGGGAGCGGTCTACTATCTCGCAGACAGCGGGCTTTACTTCAATGGCCTCCACCCTGGGGCGGTCGGGCTTGCCAAGCTTTATTTCAACCGCGCCGCCCAGCAGGCGCAGATCCACGCTCCGGCCTTCAAAGAGGGGGTCCCGCAGAAGGTCTCCCAGGGTCTGATGCTTCTGCTTCATGGACTGTAAAAAGCGGTACCCGGAATAGACAATAAGCGCGCCGCCGGTCAGAAAAATCCAGGGCATATAGCGCACAAGGCCCTGGAAAAAAATAATTGCAAAGAAGAGACCGCACACCAAAAGGGCATGAAAGATAAGGATGGAATAGGCCATCAATATGCCCCGCACCATCTCTTCCTTTTCCTTGTCAACAACCTTTTCCTTTTTTCGCAGAAACACAGAAAAACTCCTTGCTGCAAAGAGCAGCGTCTTTAATCCTGTTTCTTCTCAAGACGCCCTATGAGCGCAGGCTCGTAACGCTGTGGGATTTCCATGTCAGCGCGCGCTCCACGCATAACATTGAGCTTCAAGACCAGAAAATTAAGCTTTTTCATGGCCTTGTACTTGTCTTTCTCATCTTGTAAGCAGGCAAGCAGGTCCTCTGTCTGGCGAATCTGCTTTTGCAGCTCCAATTCCGGCGGCACAAAACCGGCGTTTTTGAGCATTTTGTAAGCCAGCTTCAAGTCTTCCGGCACATTGGCCCCATCTAAACACAAAGGTTTGCCCTTGCCCTCCAGATGATCGAATTCACCCTTTTTCTGGGCATCTGCAATTCTTTGCTCTGCTATTTTCTGGTAGGCAAAAAGCATCGCTTTTAGTGCAAACACCTTTTTTAAAAGACAAAGCAAAGGACCCCTCCGGCGTTTTGGCACTTGCCGAAGGGGTCCGGGTTGTTCACAGGTGGTGGCGATGCAGGGACTTGAACCCCGGACACTGCGGATATGAGCCGCATGCTCTAACCAGCTGAGCTACATCGCCACAAAAGCCACAAGGCCCTAACATGAAAAGCAGGCGTCCGTCAACTGCCTTCAAAACGATTTTTGCAAGCATCCGCTTTTTTTCATATGCCCGCAGGGCTGGAGCCTATGGGCTGCACGGAATACTCGCTCACATTCTGGGGCGGATTGAAGAAGATGACGGTGAAATGAGCCTCCTCGCCGGGTTTGATGCTGACCGGCGCAGGTCCAAGCTTGCCGGTGAAACGATCCACAAGCTCCTGCATGGGCTGGCTTCTAAATTCCTGATTGGCAATGTAAATTCCTGCTGCGGCCCATTCTTCGGCCACCACATTGTTTTGTCCGTCAAAAAGCTCGGCATAAATTTGTATATTGTTGCGGGCCTGGGGATATTCGTTTTTTATAGTTCCCCGGAGAACAACAATCTGTCCGGCATTTTCATTTTCTTCCAGGTGCCCGGCAACATTGGTAATTGTGAGATTCCTTATGCCCATGTCATCAGCCGGGGCCATAACCGCAACCGGCTCTTTTTCGCCCAGGAACTTGGATGCAAAGTACCCGCCAATGCCCACAACCGCCAGAACAAGCACAATCACTGCGCCAATGGCCGCCCAGTTTCTTGAGGGTGCAACCGGGGGCGGCATAAGGGCTTCGTCTTCCGGAACAAAACTTTCCTGGGTTTGCTGATCCGGGCCGAAATCTTCTTCCTGCAAGGGTACGGCCTGCTCATGCTCATCCACAAAGGGGCGGTCCAAAGCAACCGTTTCCTGCAAATCCCGGCTCGGAGGGGCAGATACCTCCGTGGCCTGGGCATCTTGGGCATCGGCCTGTCTTCTGGCTGCTGCACCCGGGTCCATCTCCATGGTTTCTTCCAGGTCAAAATCCATATCCATGACCGGTTTGTCATGGTCGGGAATCTGCTCAAAATCCTGCCCGCCCGCCAGGGCATCCGCATCATCTGAAGTAAGCTCAAAGCTATCCAGGTCTATTGCAAGGTCCTGACCATCCTGGGCTGCTGGCTCAAGGGCCGGGGTTTCCAGATCAAAATCAGTATCCAAATCCCCAAGGCCATCAGCAGCAGAGGACGCCTTTGAGGTTTGGCTCAGGTCAAGCTCGGCATCATCGCCAAGGTCCAGGTCTCCAAGGTCTAAATCCTGGCCGCCTGCGGCAAGGGGTTCGGGCTGTTGGCCATCTTCCATGTCTCCCAAATCCAGATCCAAATCCTGGTCTCCAGCGGCCTCCTCGCCAGCGCCAAGGTCCATGTCCAGGTCCAGGTCAAGGTCCAGATCGCCATCTCCGGCGGCAAGCGGCTCCTCTTGCGCCGGGGCTTCCAGGTCCCCCAACTCCAGAGTCAGGTCTTCCTTGGTTGCAGGCTCGGAAAGATCCACCTCGTCGCCTGCATCAGGGCCGGCCACTTCTGCCAAAGCCCTTGCCACAGCATCCGGGTCCTCCTCATCAGAGGCGGCGGTGGCAGCAGGTGAAGCAGCCACATCCTCAATGCCTGGCAAATCCAGGTCCAGATCAAGGTCAAGGGTGTCGCCATCCCTTTCCTTGCTGCCCAGGTCATCTTCAATTTCAGCGGCCAGATCAGGCAGCTCGCCCATATCATCGGCAGCTTTTGCAGCAGTGCCCTCATCAGCGGCCAGGGCCATGTCCTCGTCAGCCAGGTCGCCCAGATCGCCAAGGGTGTCCTCATCCTTGTCAGTCAAAAGCTCCTGTGACGGGGCATCCTCCAGGTCATCTTCAATTTCAGCGGCCAGATCAGGCAGTTCGCCAAAACCATCGGCAGCTTTTGCAGCAGTGCCCTCATCAGCGGCCAGGGCCAGATCATCGTCGCCCAGGTCGCCCAGATCGCCAAGTGTATCCTCGTCCTTGTCGGCCAACAGGTCCTGGGAAGGGGAATCCCCGCCCAGGTCATCGGCAATTTCAGCGGCCAGATCAGGAAGCTCGCCCATATCACCGGCTGGTTTTGCAGAAGATTCTTCATCTGCCGACAGGGCAAGGTCGTCATCGGAAAGATCGCCAAGCTCGCCAAGGGTGTCCTCGTCATCAATAAGGGGCGGCTCCGGGGGGCGGGCGGCCTGCGGAGCTGCGGGCTGGGGGCTTCCACCCGGAGAGGACATGGCTGATTCCAGACCATCCTCCAGATCATCAAGGTTTGGCAGGTTGAGGTCCAAATCTCCGCTGTCAGCCAGGGGGGAAAGCCTCTCTTCAGGGGCTTCGGAAAGGGCGTCCTCCAGCCCGGCTTCCAGATCGCCAAGCTCGGAAAGATCCAGGTTGAAATCCAAATCCAGGTCTGCGCCAAGGCCCAGGGAGGCGTCGGGCAGAGGCCCGGCGGAAAAAATGTCCTGACAGACCGAGCAGCGGACCTTGACCTTCTTGCCCTTGACCAAGCTGTCATCCAGGCTCAATTTGGTGGCGCATTTGGGGCAGTTGACTATCATGAGTTTCCCCGCTTTTTAGGGTTTGACACAGTAAATTCCGGGAAGGCAGCGATATTTTTCGGCCCAGTCCAGGCCGTAGCCCACAAGAAAGCCATCTTCCACTGCATGGCCCGTGTATTGGGCGCATACGGCTGTTTTTCTGCGCTTTGTTTTGTCAATCATGGCGCACACGGAAACGGAAAGGGGTTTTTTTGCCGCAAAATGCTTCAGCAAAAACTCAATTGTAAGGCCTGTATCCAGTATATCTTCAACAATTATGACATTTTTTCCTTCAAGGTCTGTTTCCACATCTTTTGTAAGCTTAAGCTCGCCGGAGCTTTCCATACCCTTACCATAGCTTGCCACGCGAACGAAGTCTATGAAACTGTTCACAGTGAGCTGTCTGGCCAGATCTGCCAGAAAAATGAATGCCCCGTTGAGAACGCCCACCAGCACCACATCCTGACCCGCAAAATCCCTCGAAATCTCCCCGGCAATTCGCTCCACGGTTTTTTCCAGCTCACGGGGGCTAAAAACAGGCTCCAGCTTGTCCATGATTCTCCATGCCAGGCCCAGGCGCTCTGCGGCCCGAAAAGCCCGGATTCAATATGGAGGAAAAGCAATGCAAAGAAAAGTTGCCAGATTATCAGATTATTATTAAATATCCAAAATACGGCTTTGTGTCAATGGCTCTGTAATGGAAAAATCCTGCATGATTGGAGCCTTACGCCTTTTTTTAAACCCGGCGGGCGTATTTTTAAAGGCAAATTCCAGAAAATTTGCCTGATAGCCACAATATTATCAATAAAAACAAGGATATTGCCATGCAGCCTTTTCGTGTTTTCGTGACCCGCGCCATCCCCGACCAGGGAATTGCAGAACTTTACGAGCTGGCCGCAGTTGAGGTAAACCTTCTGGACCGCCCCCTCACAAGGCAGGAGCTTTACGAAAAAGTCAAGGATTGCCACGGAGTTATCGGGCTTCTGACAGACTCCATTGACAGGGAATTTTTTGACCATGCCCCCAAACTGATGGGTTATGCCAACTATGCCGTGGGCTTTGACAACATTGACGTGAATGAGGCCACCAAAAGGGGGATACCTGTTTCCAACACCCCCGGCGTTCTCACGGAGGCCACCGCGGAAATGGCCTGGGCCTTGCTTTTTGCCGTGTGCCGCAAGGTGGTGGCCTCGGATGCGGCGGTTCGCAGCAACAGGTGGAAGGGCTGGAACCCCCTGGAGTTTTTAGGCCAGGGAGTGAGCGGCAAGACCCTTGGAATTGTTGGGCCTGGCCGCATAGGTACTGCAATGGCGCTCATGTCTGCCGGCTTTTCCATGCAGGTTGTTTATTGCGGGCCGCAAAACCCCCTGCTGGATAAAAAACTCAAGGCCAAAAGGGTTGACTTTGAAACCCTGCTAACCCAAGCGGACTTTGTGAGCATTCACACCCCCCTCACAGAAAAAACGCGCCATCTGTTTGATGAAAAGGCCTTTGCAGCCATGAAACCAACAGCTTATCTCATAAACACGGCAAGGGGGCCGGTGGTGGATGAGGCTGCCCTGGTGCGGGCGCTGGAGCAGGGGGCAATTGCCGGGGCAGGGCTGGATGTTTACGAGTTCGAGCCAAATATCACCCCTGGCCTGACCCGTCTGGACAATGTTGTGCTTGCAGCCCATACCGGCTCGGCAACTGTGAGGGCGCGCACGGACATGGCCATACTTGCAGCCAAAAACCTTGCAGCCATGCTCACAGGCAAAAAACCGCCCAACTGCCTTAACCCAAAGGTTTTTGACAGGTGACAGGAAGCAGGCAAATCATTAACCCGCGCCCGAAAACAAATTTTTTTAACTGGTTCAGCCTTTTGTCTGCTGATTTTAAGAGACCGCATGGGGCTTGCCGCCCTGCTGCTCCATTGAGCGGCGGGTGATGGCAAAGTCGTAACGGACAGGGTCTTGCGGGGCAAAGCGCCTGAAGGCGGCAGTCACTTCAAGAGCTGTTTTCATGTCTGCGGCCTTGCGTTTTGTCAGCCCAAAGGCCAGGCACTGGCGGTGCATGTGAATATCCAGCGGGATGATGAGCTGGGCCGGAGAAACGCTTTTCCAGATGCCCACATCAATATTGTCGTTTCTGGCCATCCAGCGCAGATAGAGGTTCAGCCGCTTGCAGGCGCTACCGCGCGAAACGGCTGGCACAAGGTGGTTGGGGCTGTCAAAGCCTGCGGCAATGAGCTTTTGGGCAAAGCTTGCCATTGCGGGCAGCACGGTTTCGTGGCCAGGGGAGAGATTGGAGCAGAAGGCTGCTTCCAGGCTGCCGTATTCAATGACAAGGCGTTTTGCGGCTGTAAGCAGGCTTGCAATGTCATTGCCCTTGCAGAAGCGGTGGCCCATGTTGCAGACAAGGGGCAGAAAATCCTTTTGGGGCGTGCTGCGGATAAAGGCGGCAGGGGAAGGCCCCATGACCGCAAGAACCCGGCTGACAATTGAAGATATCTGCGCCACGCGGCCATAGGCCAGGCATGAGGCGACAAGGCCTGCCACCTGGCAGTCGTCCGGGTTGTCAAAGGCATGGACAAAGCCCACCGGATCGGCACCCACAAAGGTCCGGTCGTTGTAGCGGGCGTACCAGCGCTCCAGCTCATCGCTTGTTAGGGGGTGCTTCATATATTATCTTTTTCACCCCGGACAAGGCCAGCCGGAACAAGCTCAATAATCTGCCCGCCATCCATAATCGTTACGGGCTGTTTGTCATCGGCAAGGCGGGATATGGCGTTTGCGGGGAGCCTTTCGCCCATTTGGACAAGCGCCCAGGCAGCATAGGCCCTCTCAACCCTGTTGTCTGAATTAAGTGAAAGAACAAGATCGGCTTTTGCAGGGGCTGCAATTGCAAGTTGGGTCTGGGCCATTCTTCCTATGCCCCACACAACAGCAGCCCGGATGGGGTCATGCTCCAGATAATTGCCGCCCTGGGCCAGGTATGAAACCAGGATGCTGCCAAACTCTTTGGCCAGCATGGGGTTTCTGGCCATTGCCTCGCCCATTGCTTCAGGCACGCCCCAGCCTATGCCGCCGGATTCCTCATTCATCTGCCACAAAAAGCGGCGCATTATCTCCCTTGCAGATTCCGGCTTTTCGCGGGCAAGGCGGTCTGTTACAAAACCTAAAGCAGCAACGGCCTTCCAGCGGATTTTTTGACTGCCGGAGCAAAGAAGGCCGATAAGGGGGCTTGCCACCCTGCGGGGCTCAAAATCTTCCAGGGCTTTTTCAAGGCGCTCCTCCTCAAGGTCCATAATAAGGGAGAGCACCTGTTTTTTTAAAGCGCGGCCCCGGATTTTTGCGTTGTTATCCTGTTTAACCAAGAATCCCTTGTTTGCCCTGCCTTAAAAGGTGATGATTTCGTGGCCCATCTGCCGGTACCAGGCCATGCTGGGATGTCCCTTCATTTCGTGAAGAAGGCGCAGGCCTGCCTTTTGCACCTTATCTGCCACCCCCAACTGGGTTGAGCAGGCCTTGCAGGCTCCGTCAAAAAGGTCTCTTTCCAGGGCCTGAACAAACAGGCTGTTAAGGGCGTGATCCGGCCGGGCCACTTCTGGAATAATCGTTGTTGCTCCGCCCTCCACCACTATTCGGGCTGTCCAGCCCTTGTCTGCAAAATCCAGGGCATTTAGCAGAACATGGATAAAGCAGGAAGCCTCTTTTGAAAAGGCAAACAGGGCAACACGGCCTGGGGGCATGGCTTGTCTCCTTTTGCAGGGAAATCAAATGCTTTAACGGAGCTGTTTTTACTCCCAGGAAATGCACCCGCAGGGGCAGTTCTTGATGGCCTCGTCAACCGCCTCCTTGGGGTAGGAATCCAGCTCCACAACCTCGATAAATCCTGCATCGTTTCGCACAAATACCTGCTGACAAAGGGAGATACAGCCCTCGCAGTCCGTGCAGTCAGAAATATCCAGCACCGGGACCTGCTTCATTTGAGGCGGTCCACAAGGATTTTGCCCAGTTTTTCGCCCCACTCAAAGCATTGTTTTTTTGCTTCGGGTCCTGGCACATACAAAACCTTGAGGGGCGCTTCGGGCTGGTCAAAGCCCATTTCATCAAGCTGGCTGCTCAAGATTTTGGGTGCCTCGCCGCTCCAGCCATAGGAGCCGAATGCCGCGCCAATTTTGTTTTTGGGCTTTAAGCCCTTCATGTAGGTGAGAAAATCGCTCACTGTGGGGAAAAGCCCGTTGTTGAGGGTTGGGGAACCCACCACCACAAGTCCGGCGTCCATAACCTGGGTTATGACCTCGCTGCGGTCATTGGCGCGCAAATGCATGGGCAGGGCATGAACCCCAGCCTGGCCAAGGCCCTCGGCAATTGATTCGGCCATGATGCGGGTGCTGTTCCACATGGTGTCATAGGCCACCACAGCTTTGTTCTTTGGCTCCTGGCGGCTCCATCTGGCGTAAGCCGCAACAATTTTGCCAGGGTCTTGCCGCCACATGATTCCGTGATCCGGCAGAATCATTGAAAACTCAAGGCCCATTTGTGTAACCCTGGCGAGGAGCTTTTCAATGAGCGGCGTGTAAAGGAGCAGAATGTTGGCAAAATAGGTTTTGGCATGGGGCATTATGGCTTCGCCGATTTCATCGTCAAAGCGCTGGGGGCCTGCGTAGTGCTGTCCAAAGGCATCGCTTGAAAACAATATTTTGTCTTCAGGACAATAGGAAAACATGCTGTCAGGCCAGTGGAGCATCTTTGTTTCCAGAAAGGTGAGGGAGCGGCTTCCCAGAGAGAGGGTCTCTCCATCCTCCACAGCATGGAAATTGTATTTGTCTCCAAAGTGCATGGACAGGTTTTTCTTGCCCATTTTGGAGCAGTACAGGGGCTTGTCTTGGCCTATAAAGTGCATGATTTTGGGAATGCCGCCCGAATGATCCATCTCCGTGTGGTTGGAGATAAGAATGTCAATTTTTTTCGGATCAATAACATGGCTTATCCGCTCAAGCATTTCATCGGCAAATGGGGCCTTCACCGTATCTATGAGGGCAACGGTTTTGTCCACAATGAGATAGGCATTGTAGGTGGTTCCTGCCTTTGTGGAATAGCCGTGGAAATCCCTTATATTCCAGTCAACAGCGCCAACCCAGTAGATTTTGGGGGCAATTTCAATGGGTTTCATCCTGCAACTCCTGGGTGTTTTGATTTAATTATGCCTGCTCTGCACTTGGGCACAAAAGGGGCGCGGCAATTTATGCGCCGCGCCCCCTGCTGGCTGCGCATACGGCTTATTCCTTCTCAAAGTCTTCCTTGCCTGCCCCGCACACCGGGCAGGTCCAGTCTTCAGGCACCTTCTCAAAGGGTGTTCCCGGCTCAACGCCGTTTTCGGGGTCGCCTTGTTTGGGATCATAAACATAACCGCATACCTGGCAAACATATTTGTCCATTTTTAAATCTCCTTTTCTGTCAACAGGTTATAGGCTCTTGCCCTTTTGGGCCTCACAAAACGGATTCTGCACTGGTTTAAAAACAAAAAAACGGCTTTTGGGCTGCTTGTGGCAAAAAAGCCATTTCAGGCATTGTGGCAGTTGTTGCAGCTCACAGGCCCGTGGGGCTTTTGGGCCTGTCTGACCTGGCCTCTGCCTGCTGCAAGAAGGGCAAGCCCGCAGGCCAAAAACAGGGCCGTCAAAAAAAGCGCCCCCGGCATCTGGCGGCCTGAAACGACTTTTTTGGCAAAGGCAGAAAATTCCATGTTTTCCTTTTTATGTCCGATGAGCCGCAAAATCAAGCCTGGCCTTGTCTGTCATCCAGAAGTTGCGCCAGGGTACGGGCATCATCCACTGGGGCAAGGCAGGCATTGTTTTGGCAGACAAAGGCCTTGGGGCTGTCTGCCGCTTTACGCATAGGCTCCACAAAGGGGGCGATTTGCGCTAGGGCGCGGCCTGCCTCTCCGGGCTGGCAATGGAGCAGGGAAAGCCCGCCTGGGTACCTGCCGGAAAAGACCCCTGCCAGGGCCTTGTGACCGGCCTGTTGGGGGTCTCCGCAAAGAACGACTTCCCGCAGATTGCCCTGGGAAGTAACCAGGGTGTGCAAAAGATGGGTAAAGGCCGTGGGCTGGGCTGCTGCAACAGCCCCAAAGGCGTTTATTATGCCAACTGCCTGCTCCTCAAGGCTGCTGTCCCCCACAAGGCGGGCAAGGCGTATGCCATTGGCCGCAGCCACGGAATTGCCCGAAGGCAGGGCGCTGTCATAGGCATCCTGCATTCGCGCTACAAGGGCCTCGCCGTGGGATGGCGTGTAGTAAAGCCCGCCGGACTCGCTGCCAAAAAGCTCAAACGATTTTTTGTGAAGGGCCAGAGCCTTTTTCAGATGAGCTGGATTTCCCCCTGCCTGATAAAGCTCAATCAGGCCCCACACAAAAAAGGCATAGTCATCCAGAAAGCCCGTATGGCGGGCCTGGTTTTCTCGAAACCGTCGCAGAAGAAGGCCATTTTCATCCGTAAGGCGGCCAAATACAAAGTCAGCAGCCCTGTTTGCAGCAGCAAGATACTCCGGCTCATCAAAAACGATGGCGGCCCTTGCAAGGGCTGCAATCATAAGCCCGTTCCATGAGGTGAGAATCTTGTCGTCCAACATGGGCGGCTCACGCAGAAAGCGGGCTTCAAGCAGCTTTATGCGGGCTTCTTCCAAAAGGCTTTGGGCCGCGCTTACCTCCATACCCTCAAGGCGCGCAAAATCCTCAATTTTCAACGGGGCATTGAGGATGCTCCAGCCATTTTCAAAGTTGCCTTCCTGGCTCACCCGAAAATACTTGCAGAAAAGCCGGGCGTTTTGGCTGTCCAGAATTTCTTTAACCTGGGCCGGGGTCCAGACATAGTAAAGGCCTTCCACTCCCTGGGAATCTGCATCCAGGGCGCAATAAAAACCGCCTTCCCGGTCTGTCATCTGCCCAAGAACAAAGGTAAAAATCTTGTAGGCCATTTCCTTTAAAAAAGGCTTTTGGATAACCGTCCAGGCATCAATGGCTGCAAGGGCCACAAGGGCCTGATCGTAGAGCATCTTCTCGAAATGGGGAACCAGCCATTTTTCGTCCACACTGTAGCGGTGTATGCCAAAGCCAAGTTGATCCCAAATTCCGCCCCGGTACATGGCCTCAAGGGTTTTTTCCACCATTTCCAGGGCCTGGGTGTCCCTGCCTGCCTCTGCAAGCTGGTCAAAGGCCACAAGAAAAAGCAGGTTGTGTGGGGTGGGAAACTTGGGGGCTGTGCCAAAGCCGCCGTTTGCAGGATCAAAAACCCGGCCAAGCTGCTGCCTTGCCCTGCGGGCGACTGCCATATCCAGCTCGTGGGCCTTATCGGCCTGGGGGGCAATGGCCCGGACAATGCTGCTGCCCGCAGAAATCAGCTTCGGGCGATCGTTTTTCCACAGAGCGGCTATTTGCAGGCAGAGGTCTGCAAAGCCGGGCATACCCCGGCGGGGCTTTGGCGGAAAGTAGGTGCCCACAAAAAAAGGCCTGCCTGTATAATCCAGAAATGCGGAAAGGGGCCAGCCGCCGGAGCGGTTCAATGCCTGGCAGGCTGCCATGTAAACCTGATCAACATCGGGCCGCTCTTCGCGATCCACCTTCACGGAAATGAAGTTTTCATTCAATATCTGCGCCACTTCAGAGCTTAAAAAGCTCTCGTGGGCCATGACATGGCACCAGTGGCAGGTGGCATAGCCAATGGAAAGGAAGATGGGCCTGTCAAGCTGCTTTGCAGCCGCAAAGGCTTCCTCCCCCCAGGGATACCAGTCGACCGGGTTATCCGCATGCTGAAGCAGATAGGGGCTTTTTTCCGATGCAAGCCGGTTTTTGCCACCATTTTTGTTGGGGCGCTCACCCATAGGGGCCTATCCGAGCCTGTCGTCCTTGCCCTTGTCCTGGCAATCGGGGATGTAGCAGGTTATATCCACAAACTCGCACTTTGCCTTGCAGGATGGGCACTCCTTTGGCGGGGCCTGGGCAGAAAAGGTGTAGCCGCAGTTGGTGCATTTGAATTCTGACATTTGGGCCTCCTTAAATTTTCGGGTATGCAAAAAAACAGGACTCTACTGGTTTTGCTTTGGCGGCGAGAAGACCCGCTGGCCCATTTCCTGATCCAGAATGTAAATGCCGCCTGGGGCTGCATCTGCAAATTTGAACTTGGCCAGGACAGCCCGGACGGAATCCTCCTCCTCCACCTGCTCATCCACAAACCACTGCAAAAAGCCACGGCTGGCGTGGTCTTTTTCCTGCACAGCACTATCCATGAGCTTGTTTATGAGGCTGGTGACCTTTTGCTCGTGGGCCAGAACCTGCTCGAAAACGGCCTTGGGCGAGTACCAGGTTGCAGGGGGGGCTTCAACGGGACCAAGGGTAACCTTTCCGCCACGCTGCTGGATGTGATCGAAAAACAACATGGCATGGGCAAGCTCCTCCTTGGCCTGAACCAGCAGCCAGTTGGCAAAGCCGGGCAGGTCCTGGGCCGCAAACCATGCTGACATTGAAAGGTAGAGATAAGATGAATAAAGCTCTGCTCCAAGCTGGGCGCAAAAAGCTTTTTCGGTTTCGGGCTTTAACATGGACACCCTCCCGCGTTGGTGGACTATAAAACCCAAACTGTAAGGTTTTGGCCTGGGGGCAAAACCCCTGCTGCGAAAAGCCTGAAGCCTAAAAGATGCTTTTCGTGGCAGGGGAAGTTTTTGCCAAAAAAAATCAATCCGCAGACAAAACCTGATTTAAACCGGATAATTCACGAGGCAAGATTTGTGTACTGGCAAGGATAGAGGGGCGTTAGGCATACTGAAAGTATGTCGAGTCCTAAAATAACGCAGCCAGTACGCAAATATTAACTCGCCCGAAGGGTGAAAAATTTCGCCGTTTGAACAATTTTACATCAAAAGCAGACAGTATTTCGGCAAAACCTCAAAAATGAACTTATCTGCCTAAAAATACTTATATATTCTGGTCGGCAAAATTTTTCATGAATTATTCGGTTAGGCCTTCCACAGGCCGTGCAGGTTGCAGTATTCCCTGGCCGAGACATTCTGGGCCTTGGTGCAGAAAACTGCTTCTGGCGGCTGGCCAGGCTCAAGGAAGCGGCGCAGTACCTTGCCATCAGCAATCAGCTCAATCCACTGGATATAGTGCTTCTCCTCCATGGGATGAGCTACTGTGCCCACCTTCACCTTGTAGCCGTCAGCGGTTTTTTCGATAACAGGCACATGCTTTTCCTTGGCAGCATCAACCGTGTTTTCGGTCATGAGTTTCATGGGCGCATCGCAGCATACAAGCTCGCCCTGTGCGCCGAAAAGCACTTCCACGATGTTTCCGCATACCTCGCACTTGTAAACTTCCAGTCTTTTGGCCATGTGTGCCTCCTTAAAATGCCTGGGTTGATGCGCAAAACGCATTTGGATGATTGGCAAAAGATTTTCCTTTTGCCTGGCCTACCAGTTTTCCCCAAGAAGCTCGAAATGAGCTTTGGGATGAGCACAGGCCGGGCACTGCTCCGGGGCCGAATCACCCTCGTGCAGGTATCCGCAGTTGCGGCAGCGCCATGTTTCGGGTTTGTCCCGTTTGAAAACCCTGCCTGCCTTTATGTTTGCCGCCAGATCGCGGTAGCGCTTTTCGTGCTGTTTTTCTGCGACGGAAATTTTTTCCAGAACAACGGCTATTTCCTCAAAGCCTTCCTCGCTGGCAACCTTGGCAAAGCCAGGATACATGGAGCTGTGCTCGTAATGTTCCCCTTCTGCGGCTGCCAGAAGATTTTCCAGGGTGGTGCCGATTACTCCGGCAGGAAAGGCTGCGCTTATTTCCACCTCGCCGCCTTCAAGGAATTTGAAGAAGCGCTTGGCGTGCTCCTTTTCCTGGTTGGCTGTTTCCTCAAAAATATCGGCTATCTGCACAAAGCCTTCCTTGCGAGCCGCACCGGCAAAGTAGGTGTAGCGGTTTCTTGCCTGTGATTCTCCTGCAAAAGCAGTGAGAAGATTCTTTTCCGTGCGGGTTCCCTTCAATGAAGCCATGAGAATCCTCCTGTTAATTTATGGGGTTTTATAGGTGTTTTATGGGGCAGGGACGCAAAAATCAATGTTGCCGGAATTCTTTTCAAATCAGGCAAAGCCTGGCCAAAGCCGGAACATCCAAAAAGATACCGGAGAGAGGGGTTATGCCCTGGAGCTTTTCTTTTCCCTGGCGCACTCCGGGCATACACCGTAAAACTCGACCCTGTGTCCCAAAACCGTAAAGCCGCAGGCTTGTGACTCATCCACGGCAGGCACATGAACAGGGCTGACAAAGACATCCCCAACCCTGTTGCAGCGCACGCAGCGGATATGGCTGTGGTCACTGGTGTCTCCATCATAACGCCGCTGGGTTCCTCCTGATTCAATCTTCAGGATGACACCCGCACCCGACAAAATGTCCAGATTGCGATAAACCGTTGCCAGACTTATCTTTGGCAAACGGCGCCTAACCATTTCATAGACCTGGTCAGCAGTGGGATGGGATTTGACCTTTTTCAACTCGTCAAGAATTATCCGCCGCTGACGGGTCATTCTCAATGGGCGCTTTTGTATCATAATTCACCGGCCCTGCCATTACTTCATTAAAAGTAATTCGCAATAGAGGAAAGTCAAGCGGCTCAAGGGCTTCTTTTGTTCATCCCCCCCTTGAAGCCGCCTTAAAAACCTTTCCTGCACTGCAAGGCTTGCAGCCATGCAGTGTAACCTTAAAAATCGGCCTTGCACTGGGTAAAGTCAATCTGCTTGCCGCAGGCCTTGCAGAAATGGGGCTTGTCGAATTCATCGGAAAAAATTTCGATTTCTTCCGTGCATTCAGGACATTTGCAGGTAAAGGCCTTCAGATTCTTGAAACCCTCAAACCCGGGGCAATGCTGTGGCGTGTTGCTCATGAGGATGCCTCCTTTCCTAAAGGTTCATTTTGCAAAAACTCGGCTGGAAGAATTTGCAAACCGATAAGGATTTGCACTTTTCCTATTGCATAGCCCATTGTTTGTTCTGGCGCAAGATTCTTTGAGCGGTTTTAAGAATTATTTTCTTTTTTGAGGATGCAACTATCCGACAAAAAACATAAAATCACCATTAATGAAAAAAAAGCGTAAAAAACTGTCAAGGTTTTGCGCGGCCTGTTTTAAAAGCCGTTAAAGGGAAGGGGAGGGCAGGCGGTTCGTTGAAGGGCTGTTTTCCAGCAGGGGGGCGTATTTTGGGCTTTGGGTGAGAAAGGAAAAAACCTCCTGGCTGAAAAGCTCTGTCATCACAGGGCCGGGATGCGGATTGGCAGGGTTTGCCCGCAGGGCTGCAAGGGGATACCCGCCAAGCTTTTGGGCCACTGCCGGATAAAGATTGAGATAATCAATGCCTGCTGCCTCAAAAAGAGGAATGGCCTTGTCAAACAATTGGCCATAGTAAGGCTCGTGGCTGGTTGGGGTCAGCACAAAAAGCACGGGCAGGGCCAAATCCCGGCAGGTGTTTTTGAAGTCCTTCAGAAGGGTTTGATATTCAGCAAGGTTTTTGGGGGAGTAGAGATTCTGCTCCCAGGCCGGATACCCCCAGCCTTTTAGCAGGTGAGCATAGAGGAAATTGTTGAGTCGGTTTTCAAGAATGCTTGCAAGGCCGGGGAAAAGCCGGGCGGATATTCCCAGTATCCTGTGCCAGTCAATGATTTTCAGCCTTTCATTTCCCAAATCAAGGTCATTTGTAACAAATCCCACAAGCAGCAGATCAATGTCGAAGCTTTGGCCATGTTCCTGCAAAAAGGCCAGCTCGTCAGCCGTGGACCAGCCCCGTCTGCCCCAGCTTAAAACCTCCAGGTGGGGCATTGGCTCTGCAAAAAGGCGCTCCAGCTTTTGGGGCCAGGCCTGCCCGTATGCGAGGCCATCCCCCCAAACAAAGGAATCACCAAGCACGGCCACCCTTTTTGTTATGCCGGGCGGTTTTTGCTCGCTTCTTATGTGATCGTTAAATCCAAAAGGGTGCTTTGCGGCCCTGGCTTGGTTTTCCTGGTTAATGGTCCGGTCCCTGGCAATATCCCGGGCGCTTTGGCAAGCGCCGTAGCCTGGGGCAGGCATTTGCCACAGGCCCATCCTGGCAGAAAGCTCTATAAACACAAGGGCTGCAAGCAGCCCGGCAGCAACAAGCGTAAGGGCAAACAGCAGGCGGTGAAAAGGCCCTGTTGGGAGATTGCTCATGGCATTGGCCCTGATTGACAGGTTTTGCGCCGGGTCCACTGGCAGGCTGACCGCAAGACTTGCCTGTGTGGGGAGGCAAAATCGATTCTCATCAGGCCTCTTTCCAGAATTTTTCCTTCAGTTCCCTCTTGATGAGCTTGCCGTCGTCCCTTCTTGGCAGTTTTTCTGCAAAGCCTATCTGTTTTGGCAGTTTGAAGCCATAAAGACCTTTTTCCTTGCAGTATAAAAAAGCCTCTTCTTCGGTGAGGGTTTTACCGGGAGCAAGCTGGATCTCGGCCCGCATCACTTCGCCCAGGTCCAGGTCGGGAATGCCGAAAACAGCAACATCAGCCACGGCAGGGTGGCTCATCAGGGCCTTTTCCACCTCGCCTGGAAAAACATTAACGCCGCCGGAAATGACCATGTCCTTGATGCGGTCTGTAAGATACAAAAAGCCGTCCTCATCCTGGTATCCCACAACTCCGTCATTGTAGTAGTTTTTGCCGTCCACCTTGTGGAATGCCCCCTTGAGCAAATCCTCGCTGCCGCTTCCGTAATTTAGCACCAGGGTGCTTATGGTGCGCACGCAAACAGCTCCCTGCTCGCCAACGGCAAGTTGCCTGCCGCTTTCCGGGTCAACAATAACCATGTCGCCGCAGCGCGGCCTGCCAACGCTGTGGAGCCGTTTGGGGTTGTCCCTGTAATCCTGCGGGGAGAGCACGCTCACCATCATGGTTTCGCTTGACCCATAGAACTCGTGAAGCACAGGGCCTGACGCCCCCCGCTCCATAAAGAACTCGTTGGCCTGTTCCTTCAAGCTGGCAGGGCAGGGGGCTGCCGCGCTGATGAGCGATTTCATGGATGAAAGGTTGTAGCGGTTTTTGACATTTTCAGGCAGGGCAAGGATGCGCCTGATCATTGTTGGCACCAGAAAGGCCCATGAGATGCGCTCCTTTTCTATTGTGGCAAGCACATTTTCCGGATCAAAGCGGCCCATGAGCACCAGTGCGCCGCCAAAAATCATGGGCAGAAGCCCGGCAATGGTCCCTGCATGGTAAAGGGGCGTCACCACAAGGGAGCGGGGTTCCTTAATTTTGTGCAGGTTAAGGTGGAAAGATCCGTTCAGCATGGCAAAGAGCAGGCGCACATATTCGGCAAGGTCTGCATCCGGCTTGGCAGCGGTTTCGTCAAAAAGCAGGCTCAAGCCGTCATTTAAGTTAACGCTTTTTGGTATGCCCGTGGTGCCGGAAGTGTAGGGCGAAGCCCCAAGGATGAAGCGGCCCTTGGGTGCGGAAGCATCTGGATGGGAGACAGCTTCATCATATGGGATTGCACCTTTGGGGATTTTGCTGCCTGCCACAAGAATTTTTTTTACAGAGGGAAGCTCTTTCGCGAGCCTCATCACCTGCTCTGCAAACTCTGGGCCTGCCACAAGGATTTTGGGTTTTGTGATGTTGATGGTTTTGACAAGCTCATCATCTTTAAGGTGCCAGTTGACGCCGGGATTGGGGCATCCTGCAAAGGAGCTGGCAAAAAGCGTTTCAATGCTAAAATGGGAGTTGTAGGCAAGGGTGGCCACCCGGTCTTTGGGCATAAGGCCCTGGGATATCATCCAGTTGGCAAGGCGCAGGCTTCGCTCTGTGAACTGGCTGCTTGTAAGGCGCATATCATCGCTTATGACTGCTTCCCTGTCATGATGGATGCGGGCCATGGCAAGCAAAAGCTCCGGCACAAGGTTGCGGTATCCGGCAGTAAGGAGCTTTGCCATCCGGTCCGGTCGCAACATTCCCAGAATTGTCTTTGCCCCGAAAGCCCTTCCGGCGTATTTCATGTGAAAGCGAACAGGCTCCATGAGCGGGGCGCCAAAAGCAGCCTTGCCAACTTCCCGAATGCTGAAACGGGCCATGATCCCCCCTTGAAAGAATTTTCAGCTCAAGCCCTGCTGGCAGGCAGAGGGCTTGTTAACCAGTTTATTTTGTTTGTTGAAATTGTTTCGGATGGTCTTACAAAACTGCAAAGAATCTTAAGCCCTGCTGCAAGGCAAAAGCTCCTGCAAGGCAAAAGGCCAGGCAAGGAGCCTGCACAAAAGCAGATACCCTTTGCAGGTCAATAACCTTCCTCAACCTGCAAATCAAGGGCATGGGCTATAAAATAATCAGGCAGTCGTTTTCCTTAATGCGTCAAAATCCGTCTGCCGCGTTTTGGTGCTGCTAGTCGCCTCTGCGCTCCGGCACGGTCTGAACAGGGATTTTCCCTTCATTAAATTCCCTGCTCACATAAAGGCCGCAATAACAGGTGCCGTATTGGGCCACATCAGCCTCCCGGTAAACGCAGGGGCAGATTATGTCCTTGTCCGTCTCCCGGTCGTTGGCAGCAAGGCGGCATGGGCAGCACGCATAACCGTAACGCTGGCGGTTTTGCAAAAGCCCTTCCAGCAGGTCATAAACATACTGGGAGTCCTTGTTGAAAAAGTACCCCTTTGGCTCCTGAATGGATTTAAGCTGCTGGCGGAGCTTTTCCACATGCTCGGCGCTTATCTGGCTCATAGCCCCAATGCCTCCGAAATCTGGTCCTCCTTGAATCCCACAATAATGGTATCGCCAATGACGATTGTGGGAAAGCTCAACCTTGAATTTATCTGCTTTACCTCATCAATAACCTTTTCGCGCTCCTCGCCCTGGAGCAGATCAACATCCACACAGTCGTAGCGAACATCATTATCATCCAGAAAGCGCTTGGCGTTTTTGCAGTGTCCGCAGGTGCTCAAGGTGTAAATCTTTACCGGAGGCATTTTTGTTTTCTCCTGTTAGTGTTTTTGCTTGTTGCGCTTGTGGGACAAACCCGCAAAATGTATTTGGGGTGTGCAAACCCACAGGGTAATCCGCTGCTGATTGGAATTTAAATTATGACACAATCGCACGCCTGTCAAACACCGGGCGAACAATGCCGGGTCAGGACATGAAAACTTACTGCAGTTGGAAGTGGAAAGATTGTTGCGATAAGGGTCAAGGCAGGTGCATCCGCTTTGGTTGCAGCGGGCGACACAGATAGAGGGCGCAGGCAATTTTGCCTGCACCCTCTATACTTACCCATAAGGGATAAATCTCAAATTGTTGTTGTGTCACGCGGTATTAATTCAAATGAAAAGGCAATCAGGCCAAAAGCTGGGGCAAAAAAGCCCTTTATTTGCCGGTAAAGGCCTTTATTCAGCTTTGGGGCTTTTCCTCCTCAACCTTGGCTTGGGGCTTGGCAGCAGGCTGCTCTGCCGGTTGTTCAGAAGCCTCTTGAGCTGCCTTTTTTTCGGGCTTCTTGTCATCCGCGGCCTTTTTTGCGCCAAAGCCGAAGAAGCCGCGGCGCTTCTGGCCCTTTTCGCCTGTTTCGCTCATGAGAAGTTCCACAAGGGAAAGGGGGGCTGCATCGCCCTTGCGCTGGCCTATTTTGGTTACGCGCGTGTAGCCGCCTTCAACAGCGCCGAAGCGGGTTTGGGCTTCTTCAAAGAGTTTGTGCACCAAGTCCTTTTTGCGGACAATGGCCAAAGCCTGACGGCGGGCATGGAGATCTCCCCTTTTGGCCAGGGTGACAATATGGTCTGCCCAGCGGCGGAGTTCCTTTGCCTTAACATCGGTTGTGCGGAGCTTCCCATGCTCAAGAAGGCTTGTGACCATGTTGCGGAACATGGCGTCCCGGTGAGCGGAGGTTCTTCCGATTTTTAATCCTGCTTTTCTGTGTCTCATGGGTTATCCTCGTCTGCGTCCTCCGGCTCCTCCTGGGTAGGCGTGAATCCATCGAGCTTCATGCCAAAAGAAAGGCCCATCTCGGTGAGGACTTCCTTGATCTCATTTAAGGACTTGCGCCCGAAGTTTTTGGTCTTGAGCATATCCTGCTCGGTCTTTTGCACCAATTCGTATATCTTGTGGATATCCGCATTCTTAAGACAGTTGGCGCTTCGCACCGAGAGCTCAAGCTCTTCCACGCTGCGGTATAGGTTCTGGTTGAAGCCTGAAGGCTCAACTTCCTGCTCGATTCCCTCTTCAACCTCTGGCTCTGCTTCCTCGTCAAAGTTGATGAAAAGGCTGATCTGCTCTTTTAGGATTTTGGCTGCATAGGCCATGGCGTCTTGAGGTCCAACGCTGCCGTCAGTCCAGACTTCCAGTGTGAGCTTGTCGTAATCCGTCTGCTGGCCAACGCGGGCGTTGCCCACAACATAGTTTACCCGGCTGATGGGTGAGAAAACCGAATCAATGGCAATGGTGCCAACCGGATCGTCCTCGTTCTTGTTGCCTTCGGCCATTGTGTAGCCCTTGCCCATGCGACACTTCATCTGGGCAACAAGCCGAGCGCCCTTGGACAGGGTGGCAATGTGCTGGTCAGGGTTTAATACCTTCACTTTTCCATCAGGGCTTTTTAGATCCCCGGCCTTGACCGGGCCTTCACCCTTGGCATCCAAAAGAATGGTTTTCAATTCAGCGGAATTGACGGAAAGTCGTACCTGCTTGAGATTGAGAATGATTTCGCTAACATCCTCCAGAACGCCGTCAATGGCGGAAAATTCGTGCATCACTCCATCGAATTTCACATTGACAATGGCGCCGCCGTAAAGCGAGTTTAAAAGAATGCGGCGCAGGGAATTGCCAAGAGTAAGCCCGAAACCCCGCTCCAAGGGCTCGCAAACAAATTTTCCGTAATCCTTGGTGCTTTCCACCTGAACCTTCTGGGGTTTTATCAACTCCTTCCAGTTCAAATACATGATTTCGTTGGGGGACATAGTTTTCTCCCAGGCTTTTGGGTGCGGCTCGCAAAATATTCGGAAAAAAGCTGTCCGAAAAAGCGATGCCTGCACCCGTTAGGAATAGTGACGGCCCATAACCACAACACCAGTCGCCTTGTGGGCGCTGATCTGCTTACTTGGAGTAAAGCTCGACCACGAGCTGCTCCTGCATGGGCATGGTCAGGTCTTCCCGAACGGGATAGCTCTTGACAACCCCGGAAAACTTCTCTTTTTCCAGATCCAGCCATTGCGGAAGGCCCCGACGGGCAACTGCCTCCATGGAGTCAATGATGACGGCCATCTTGCGGCTCTTTTCGCGCACTGAAACAACATCACCCATGCTCACAAGGGCAGAGGGAATGTCGACCTTGCGCCCGTTGATTGTGATATGGCCATGATTCACCATCTGGCGGGCCTGGCTCCGGGAATTGGCAAAGCCCAGACGGAAAACAACATTGTCCAGACGCCTTTCCAGAAGAACCAGAAGGTTGGTGCCGGTGATGCCCTTCTGACGCTCCGCGTGCTTGAAAGTCAGGTGGAACTGGCTTTCGGTAAGTCCGTAAATCCGCTTGACTTTTTGCTTTTCCCGCAACTGCAACGCGTAATCAGTCACCTTTGTCCGGCGCTGACCATGCTGGCCGGGGGGATAGCTCTTGCGGTCATAGGCGCACTTGTCCGAATAACAGCGGTCACCCTTTAAAAAAAGCTTTGTGTTCTCCCGTCTGCACAATCTGCAGACAGCCCCAGTATATTTTGCCAATGCGGCCTCCTTGTACGCGGCCCGCAAACAGCAGGGCCAAATATTTCGCCCCTGTTTTCAAGGACCGACAGGGAAAATAGTGCAGCTTTGTATTTTAAGCCCTTAAACGCGGCGCCGCTTTCTGGGGCGGCAGCCATTATGCGGGACGGGCGTGACATCGCGAATCATGGTAACATTGAGTCCTGCGCTCTGGATGGCCCGCAGGGCTGATTCCCGGCCAGAACCAGGCCCTTTCACGAAAACCTGCACAGAGCGCATTCCATGATCCATGGCCTTTTTGGCCGCATCCTCCCCTGCCTGGGTGGCGGCAAAGGGGGTACTTTTGCGCGATCCCTTGAAACCGACTACTCCCGATGAAGACCAGGAAACCACCTTTCCTGAAGGATCGGTAATGGTTACAAGGGTATTGTTGAATGTGGACTGGATATGCACCACACCAGTTGGAATGTTCTTTTTTTCCTTTTTTCGCGTTGTCTTGCGCTTGGGCTTTGCCATGTTTGTTTCCGTCTTTTTTAAGATAAAAGTCTGCAAGCAGCAAAAGGGGATCTTTGACCCCTGCTGCAAACCTTAAAAGGGCTACTTCTTCTTGGCTCCGCCCTTTTTCTTGACAGCAGCGCGTCTTGGGCCTTTTCGGGTCCGCGCATTGGTATGGGTGCGCTGGCCCCTTGCAGGCAGGCCGCGCCTGTGGCGCAGGCCGCGATAAGCCCCAAGATCCATAAGCCTCTTGATGTTCATGGAAATCTGGGTGCGGAGCTCGCCCTCCACCCTGTATTCAGAGTCAATGACCCGCCGGATTTCAGCGACCTGGCCTTCTGTGAGGTCATCGGTCTTGAGGGTGGGGTCAATGTCAAGCTTTTCCAGAATGATCTGGGAAGTGCTGCGCCCAATGCCGTAGATATAGGTAAGCCCTATCTCAACGCATTTTCCTCTTGGCAAGTCTACGCCAGCAATACGAGCCATGGGTTTTCCTATCCTTGTCTTTGTTTGTGGCGTCTGTTCACGCAAATGACCCGGACGACGCCGTTACGCCGAACGATTTTGCATTTGCTGCAAATTTTCTTTACTGATGCCCTGACTTTCATGGGTCTTCCTCCCCGAAAAAAGCGCTTTAACGCAATTTCCGGCTATTTGGACCGGTATGTGATGCGGCCCCTGGAAAGATCGTAAGGCGAAAGCTCCACCGTAACCTTGTCGCCCGGCAGAATCTTGATGAAATGCATACGCATCTTTCCGGAAATGTGGGCCAACACCTGGTGACCGTTTTCCAGTTCCACCTTGAACATGGCGTTTGGCAGGGTCTCCATGACCTTGCCTTGAACCTCTATTCCTTCTTCCTTGGCCATTTACTGCCTCCCGCCCCTTTGGCTTAAGATATCAGGTCCATTGGGGGTTATGGCTATTGTGTGCTCAAAATGCGCTGACAGGGACCTGTCGCGAGTCACCGCTGTCCAGCCATCTTCTAAAATATCCACCTCGTGGCCGCCCATATTAACCATGGGTTCAATGGCCAAAGTCATTCCTGCCTTCAGGCGGATTCCTTTCCCAGGGTCCCCGTAGTTGGGAATCTGGGGTTCCTCGTGCAGGCTTTTTCCAATTCCGTGGCCCACAAACTTGCGCACCACGCTAAAGCCAGCCTTTTCCACAACGGCCTGTACTGCATGGCCCACATCCGAAAGCCGGTTGCCTAGCCTGGCCATTTCAATGCCCGCATAAAGAGACTCGCGGGTAACTTCCAGCAGGCGGGCAATCTTTTCATCTACCCGGCCCACTGCAACCGTCACAGCGGCGTCTCCGTAAAAACCTTTGTGGAGCACGCCAAAGTCCATGCTCAAAATATCGCCCTCAACCAAAGGGCGCTTGGACGGAAAGCCGTGAACCACCTGCTCGTTAACCGAGGCGCAAAGGGCAAAGGGAAACCCCCTATAGCCCTTGAAAGCCGGAGCAACCTTGTATTTCCGGCACATTTCCAGGCCCAGCCCATCAAGCTCAAGGGTTGTAACGCCCGGAGCGACCTTTTGGCACATTGCATCGAGTATCTCGGCCACTATGCTGTTGGCCACGCGCATCAACTCGATTTCCCGGGTGCTTTTAAGCAACACCATGAGATTCTATCGCCTGCCGATTCTGGCTCCCCGCTTCAGGAAACCCTCATAATGGCGCGTTATCATGTGCGACTCCACCTGGCTGATGGTGTCTATGGAAACGCCCACGACAATAAGCAGGGCCGTACCGCCAAAGTAAAACTGCACATTGAACTGGTGGCTCATGAGCGCTGGCAGCACGCACACAGCTGAAACATAAAGTGCGCCGCCAAAGGTAAGGCGCGTAAGGACCCTGTCAATGTAATCTGCGGTGCGCTTTCCCGGCCTTATGCCGGGGATATATCCTCCGTACTTCTTAAGGTTGTCAGCCACATCAACAGGGTTGAAGGTGACAGCCGTATAAAAGTAGCAGAAGAAGAAAATAAGGGCCACATAAGGCACCTGAAAAAGCCATCCGCCGCGCATCATGGTTTCTGCAAAGCCCACAAGCCAGGGAACATCCACAAAGCTGACTATGGTGGCTGGAACCATCATTATGGATGATGCAAAAATGGGCGGAATAACACCTGCCTGGTTTACCTTAAGGGGCAGATGGGTGCTCTGGCCGCCGTACATACGGCGTCCCACAACTCGTTTGGCATACTGCACCGGTAATCGTCGTTGGCCAGACTCCACAAAGACAATGAACCCGATTGCCGCCACCATGATAACGACCACCAGGATAAGGGAAAAAATTGACATCTGCTCTGTCTGAAGCAGGCGGAAAGTGTTGGCTGCGCCTGCAGGAGCCTGGGCAACTATGCCTGCAAAGATGATGAGCGAAATGCCGTTGCCGATGCCCCGCTCGGTAATCTGCTCACCCAGCCACATGATAAAGGCCGTGCCTGCTGTGAGAGTGATAACGGTCATGAGGCGGAAGCCCCATCCCGGAGCCACGACCACAGGAGCGCCGGAGCCTGTTGTCATCTGTTCAAGGCCCACGCTTATGCCAAAGCCCTGAATGACTGAAAGCACAATGGTGCCATAGCGCGTATAGGCTGTTATCTTCTTGCGTCCCTGCTCACCCTCCTTTTTAAGCCGCTCAAGGTGGGGAATGACAACCGTAAGAAGCTGCAGGATGATGGAGGCGCTGATGTAAGGCATGATGCCAAGGGCAAAAACGCTCATCCGCTCCAGGGCACCGCCGGAAAACATGTCAAAAAGCCCCAGAAGCGTACCCTTGGCTTGGGCAAAAAAACTGGCCAGAGCCGAAGCGTCAATGCCGGGCAAGGGAACCTGCACGCCAATGCGGTAAACAGCAAGAATCGCAAGCGTGAAAAGTATCCGCCGCTTGAGTTCGGGGATCTTGAATATGTTGCCAACGCCTAAATTCGCCATCTAATTAAGGCTCCTGGATGCTGCCGCCGGCGTTTATGATTTTTTGTGCAGCCGATTGACTCCACTTATCAGCCTTTACCGTAACCGCCTTGCTCAACTCGCCGTGCCCCAGAATCTTTATGCCGTCATAGCTTCCTGAAACAAGGCCCATATCGCGCAGCAGCTTTGCATCCACCTCGACACCGGTTTCAAACCGCTCCAGGTCCCGAACATTGATAACAGCATACTGCTTGCGGAAAATATTTGCAAAGCCGCGCTTGGGGAGCCTGCGCTGCAGGGGCATCTGACCGCCTTCAAAACCAACAACAGTTTTGCCGCCGGAGCGGGCATTCTGGCCCTTGTGGCCTTTGCCTGCAGTCTTGCCATGCCCGGAGCCGGGGCCGCGGCCCAGCCGCTTTCTTGATTTTTTTGCGCCCTTGGGCGGAGCCAGTTCATGGAGCTTCATGTCAAAACCTCCTCCACATTCACAAGGTGGGAAACCTTGTCCGCCATGCCGCGCACACTGGCATTATCCTCAAATACAACGGTCTTGTGCATTCGTGTAAGCCCCATTGCCCGCAAAACCCTGCGGTGCTTTTCCGGGCGGCCAATCATGCTTCTGACCAGCGTGATTTTAATTTTCTTTGCCATCTTGGGCTTTTCTCCTATACCAGTTCTTCTGGATGCTTGCCGCGCCGTTTGGCAACCTGCTCCCGGCTTTCCAGCATCTTTAGGCCTTCAATGGTGGCCTTCACCACATTGTGGGGATTCTGGGTGCCCATGCACTTGCTCAAAATATTATGAACCCCGGCAGCTTCCAGCACGGCCCGGACCGCACCACCTGCAATAACTCCTGTACCTTTGGAGGCAGGCTTTAGGAGAACCCGGCCAGCACCGAAACGCCCGATGACCTCATAGGGTATGGTGCCGTCTATCAAGGGTATCTTGATCATGGCGCGCTTGGCGTTTTCAACGCCTTTGCGTATGGCCTCGGGAACCTCTCCAGCCTTTCCCAGCCCACTGCCCACACGGCCTTCGCCATCTCCAACCACTACCACGGCAGCAAAGGAAAAGCGCCTTCCACCCTTGACAACCTTGGCCACGCGGCTGATGTGGACCACCTTATCTATGTATTCTTTTTCCTCAATGTTGGGCTTGTTCAAAACCGCCTCCGCGCGTTAAAATTCCAATCCCTCTTCCCGTGCTCCCTGGGACACAGCCTTGACCCGGCCATGATAGAGATGTCCGTTGCGGTCGAAAACCACCTTGTCTATTCCTTTTTCCTTGGCGCGTCTGGCTATGAGCTTTCCAACAAACTCCGCAGCCTTGACTTTGTTTTCAAAGCCGCCCTGTTCGCCAGCCTCTTTGTCAAGGGTGGAGGCAGCCACCAATGTGGCGCCCAACCGGTCGTCCACCACCTGGGCATATATGTGCCTTGCGCTGCGAAAAACCGTCAGCCTGGGCCTTTCGTCTGTTCCGGACACTTTGGAGCGAACCCGCTTTTTGCGCCTCAAGTGGGTCAGGATTTTTTTTGCCTGTCTTGCCATAGCTCATTTCCGTTTTTGCTGCACCCTAAAAGGGCAGCCGTTTACGGGGCCCCACCAGGAAGGCCATGTCAGATTACTTGGCGCCTGATTTGCCCGCTTTGCGAATGATGGTCTCTTCCGCATACTTTACGCCCTTGCCTTTGTAAGGCTCCGGAGGCCGGAATGAGCGGATGTTCGCTGCAGCCTGGCCCAGAAGCTCCTTGTCAATGGAGGCAAGGGTGATGTTGTTCTTCTTGTCCACCTCGGCGGTCACGCCTTCGGGAAGGACATAATTCAAAGGATGTGAATGGCCAAGCATAAGCGACAGGGTGCGGCCTGAAAGTTCGGCCCTATAACCAATGCCGTTTACTTCCAGCACTCTGGTAAAGCCCTGGCTCACGCCCATGACCATGTTGGCCAACAGCGCCCTGGCCAGACCGCGAAAAGCCTGGGTCTGGCGTTTGTCGTCCTTTGGATTGACAAGAAGTGTGCCGCCATCCAGAACCAGATCCACACCAGGCGGTACAGGTCGCGACAGGCTGCCCTTTACGCCTGTAACCGTAACCATTCCGTCTGCTATCCGGACTGAAGTCTTGTCGGGCAGCGGTATCGGTTTTTTTCCAATCCGGGACATACTTAAAACTCCTTATCTTAAACGGGCCGCAATTGGCGAGCCTTTGCCTTGTTTGCCAAAGGTCCGGCAGGCTTTTTGGCCCCTGCAAAACAAACCGTGCTTACCAGACCTTGCACAGAACTTCGCCGCCAAGGTTTTTCTGCCTGGCCTGACGGTCTGTCATCACGCCACAGTTGGTGGACAAAACCGCTGTGCCCATGCCCGACAAAAAGGGCTTTACATCCCTGGCCCGGACATAGACCCTGCGGCCCGGCTTCGAAACCCTGTCGATACCATATATGACGGGTTTGCCCTCATCGGTGTATTGCAGCTCAATGCTCAATATGTTCTGCTTGTTGTCCTCCAGAATCCTGTAATCCTTGATATATCCGGATTCCTTCAAGATCCTGGCAACATCTGTTTTGATGTTGGAAGCAGGCATATCAACTTTGGGAAACTTGGCCCTCACCGCATTTCGAATGCGGGTGAGCATATCCGCCAAAGGATCGGTCATTGCCATTTTTAAATCTCCACCTTTTCCTGCTTTTATTGCAGGCGGCCCTTTACCAGCTTGATTTGATTACGCCCGGCAGCAGACCTTCGGACGCCATCTTGCGAAAGCAGATGCGACAAATGCCGAATTTTCTCAAAAATGCGCGCGGACGACCGCAAATGGGACAGCGGTTGTAACCCCGGACCTTGAACTTGGGCTCTCTTTTGGCCCTGGCTATCTGGGATTTCTTCGCCAAAACACTTCCTCCGTAAAGCACCGGCTGCGTTGCCGCGCCGTTAAAAAAATCAGCTCCTGAAAGGCATTCCCATCTGCTTTAAAAGAAAACGCCCTTCTTCATC
>JAGVAW010000138.1 GCA_020060085.1 Desulfobacterales bacterium | reverse complement strand
GCCTCAACCTGCACCACCTCCTGCCGGGCAATGCCAATCCTTTGGGAGTTTTGCCGCGCATATTCCAAAGCCTCCTCAAGGCTTATGCCAAAACAGGTTGCAGGAAGCATGAAAATAAAAACAAGAACAACTGCAAAACTGTGTTTCATTATGCTCTCTCCTAAAAAAAGGCCTTGCCGCCAACAGGTTTTTTAACAGGCTATACACGAGCAAAAAGCGTTTTATCCGCCTTGTCGTCCTTAACAAAAGCCTTGGCGCACAGCCAGACAAGGTTTGCCGATACCCCCCAGGCCAGGGGCAGGCTGACCGGCATTCCCAGGCTACCAAAGCCGGGCTTTGTGTAAACCCAAACACCAAACAGCACACAGACATATTCCCCGATAAAGCCCCCAATGGCTGCCACAACAAAAAGCCACAGGTTGTAAGGCTTATGGGCGCCCAGGGCTGTAAGCACAAAAAAGCCCGCCAAAACCCAGGCAATTAAATTGTTAAGCGTAACAAGCACAAAAGCCAGGTAACTGCCAATCAGCAAGGCCAGCGCAAAATGGATAGCACCCGGAAGCCTGACGCGGGAAGTTGAAAAAAAAGAGTTCAGATAATGAGCCATTTCAAGAAAATTGGCCATAAGCACAGGCCAGACAAGCCCCAGCCATATGGGCAGCCCCCCCACAGTGGGGTTGGCGTATATCCACATTCCAAGCCGGGTGCACGCATATTCCCCAAACAGGCCAAGCAGCAGCGCAAAAACCCCTACAAGCGCCTTGAAGGCACGGAATCTGAAATAAATGCTGGCAGCGCAAACCAACACCATACCCACAAGCAGGAGGCTGTTGCGGGAAAAAAAGGTGCAGATAAGAACCAGAGCAAGCAGTACCAACCCAAACGGCAGAAAAATAACAACCGGGGAATTATTGCTTACCTGCTTCATTAAAAGTCTCCTGCCTTAAAAAGTTGTCTGGCTTTTAGTGGCATTTATCAGACCCAAAATCAATGCCCCTGTGCCTCCCTGGCAATAAATGCCAAAAAGCCGGAAAAAGCCTTTTAACTTTTCGCTTCAAGGGGCCTTCCTGTTTAAGAAAGCTGCCTTGGCTGCCATTTTGTTTCCAATTGCAGGCAATTTTGTTTGAATAACCCTTATTGTTCTCCGGGCCTTGCCGTGTTATTGAATGAGCGCTCGGTTTATTTTTATTCCTGGCGCAGTCAGTGGGCACAGGAAGCAAGGGGCTGGACAATCTGTTATTTGTGAACCATAAATGTAACCGATTATTTTAACGCGGTTACTTTAAAAAGGAGCTTGAATTATGAAAGAAAATTGTCTTCAAACCATAATGGCTCCCAAGTCTGTGGCCATTGTCGGCGCATCCAACAACCCCATGAAGATGGGCACCCTTCAGTGCCTTAATCTTATGACCAGCGATTTTCCGGGAAAAATTTTCCCGATTCATCCAACCGAAAAAAAGGTCTTCGGGCTGACCGCCTACCCTTCCATAGCCGACCTGCCCCAAGCCCCGGAGCTAGCTCTGCTCGTTGTCCCAACCCGCTTTGTGGTGGACATGATGGAAGAGTTCGGCAAAATCGGAACCCGCTCTGCCATAATCATCACCGCAGGTTTTGCAGAAACAGGGGCAGACGGAAAAGAACTCCAGAAGAAGCTGCTGGAGGTCTGCGCCAAACACAACATTCGCTTTCTGGGGCCAAACTGCATGGGGGTGATGAACACCGCCCTGCCATTCAATATCACGGTAACGCCTTTTCAGGACAAGCCCGGCGGGCTTTCCCTTGCCTCCCAGAGCGGCACCTACCTTGCCCAGACCCTTTCCTACCTGAAGCAGCGCGGCGTGCGCCTGCAAAAGGCCATGAGTGTGGGCAACGAGGCCAACATAGATCTGGTGGACTGCCTGGAATATTTAGGAGCCGACAAGGATACCAAAGCCATTGGCATGTATATCGAAACCCTGCGCAGGGCAGACAAATTCCTTGAGGTCGCCAGAAAAATCAGCCGCGAAAAACCCATCATCGCCCAATATGTGGGCGGCACAAAGGCCGGGGCGCGCTCCGGAGCCAGCCACACAGGGGCGCTTGCAGGGCCGGATCACATCTATGACGGACTTTTTGTCCAGGCCGGCATTATCCGCGTTTCCTCCATTGATGATGTTTATCGCATCGGCCACACTCTTGCAGCAAGCCCGCCCTTAAAGGGCAATCGAATGGCCATACTCACCCATTCCGGCGGCCCTGGAACAGCCATGTCCGACACCTGCGACAGAAACGGCCTTATGGTATCAGACCTGCCAGGCCCGGTGAAGGAAAAAATCCGCGCTGTAATTCCGCCCCATGCCAGCGCCAACAACCCTGTTGATCTCACCTTTATCATGGAAAGCGAGCTGATGAACCAGGTCATCCCCAAGATTCTTCTGGAATCTGATGCGGTGGACGGCCTTCTCATCCACGGATTCATGGATACCGGCTGGGCAAAGCAGATTTATCCGTCCATTTCAAAAATAATGGACATAAAATACGAGCAGCTTGAAAAACTCTTTTCAATGGACCTTGGGCCTTTTCTGGCCTTAAGGGAAAAGCACCAAAAGCCCATTGTCTGCTCGTCTTTTTTGGGGACGGAAGACCACGCTGTTTCCACCCTTCTGGAAAACAGCGTGCCGCTTTTTGACAGCCCGGAAAAGGCGGCCCTGGCCATGAGCTGCCTTTATAAGCATTTTCAGATAAAAAACCGCGAAGTTGATGAGCCTGTCCCCTCTGCCATTCCCGGCGATGTTGTGGAGCAAATCCAAAACAGCGCGTCAGGCCCTTTGGATGAGCACAATGCAAAGCAAATCCTTGCCCAATGCGGCATTCCCGTTTGCCGGGAAAAACTGGCCCAAAGCGTGGAGCAGGCAGTTGATGCAGCCAAAGAAATCGGTTTTCCTGTTGCAGTGAAAGCCTGCTCGGCCCAGATTGCCCATAAGACCGAAAAAGGCTTGGTGCATCTGAATATTATTGATGAAAAGGGCGTGTTGAAAGCCTGGGAGGCAATACAAAAAAGTGCCTCGAAAAGCCCTGTGCTGGTGTGCGAAATGCTTGGCGCAAACCGGGAGTTTATGGCAGGTGTCACCCGCTTTCCCGGCTTTGGCCCCCTTGTGCTTTTCGGCCTGGGCGGCATTCAGGCAGAGGCCCTAGGCGACAGGGCCTTTCGCATGGCCCCCTTTGGGCAGGCCGAGGCCCTGCGCCTTGCCAACTCCATAAAGGCAAATAAGCTTCTTGGCAGCTTCCGCAACCTGCCTGCTGTTGATGAAAGGGCACTGGCAGACATTCTTATTGCTCTAGGCAACCTTACCCTTGCCTGCCCTCGCATCAAGGAACTGGACATAAACCCAATTCTAATTGTCAAAGGCAGGCCAGTGGTGGTGGATGCCCTGATTGTACTTGAATAAGAAGACAAGGCAAAAAAACTTTTCGCACAAAGCCTGATTTGAAACAAAAAGCCGGGAGGAGCCTTCCTCCCGGCTTTTTGTTTCAAACCTACAATTCTGCGTCATGCAAAGGTTATATCCGGGCTTTTCCTTACAGGCATCCGCTGGTAGCCAAACTTTGGAATGCCAACCATAACTCCCTGCTGTGCCACATGATTTTTGGGAAGATTCAAAGCTTCCATAAGGGGTTGAAATGTTTGGGAAGCATAGGTGAAATACCCTGCCCAGCAGGTGCCAAGCCCAAGGGTGGGGGCTGCCAGCTCCAGGTAGGTCATGGCGATTATAGAAGCGGTTGGGGCTGTGCCGGAAGCCTTGTGGCTGTAGGCCAGAACAACATGGGGCGCATTGCGGAAAACCACATCAAAACCCATGAGCCAGGCAGCCACAATCATGTCCATGTGGAGACTTTTGGCAAATTCCTTCTGGGTTTTTAAAAGGTGCTTCATCCAGGCTATAACCTGCTCTGCAAGCTGGTGCACCTTTTCCTTTTCGTATATCACAAGCCATTTCACGGGCTGCTCGTTATGCCCGGTCTGGGCATGGCTTGCTATTGTTATAAGCCTTTCAAGCTTTTCCCTTTCCACGGGGGCATCCTTGTAATTGCGCATGGAGCGGCGGCTCCTTAAAAAATGCTCCGCGTGCTCGGCAGACAAAAGCAGCTTTTTTTGTATGGGCAGGCAATCACTGGCCTTCATGGCCTCGTGGTCTATGGCTCCCTTGGGGCAGACCGCAACGCAATGGCCGCAGCGTATGCACAGCTCGCGGGCGTTGGGAACAGGCACGGGCGGCTTTGTTGTGTCTGCAAATGAAAGCAGCGCCATTGGGCAGGCCATTGCACAAAGGCCGTCCTTGCTGCATTTTTCCGGGTCAATGGTTAAAAGCGGCGTAGTCAATTTTCACTCCTTTTTATTCTGGGAAAAAAGTTGGGTAATGACTTCCTTTAAGATGCCAAGGATGTTTCTGCCGCGCGCCTTTGCAATGGCATGGGCCTCATCCACAACCCTTGCAGCCTGAGCCTCCAACTGGCTGTCAACAGGCACGGGCAGGCCCTCCTTTACATACTGGCCCCTTAAAAGGCGCACAGCCAGGCGGATTTCCTGATCGCGTATAAAGCCCATCACTTGCTTTGCCCTTGCAGTATTGCCTCAAAGTTGCCTGAAGAAATGTTCTTTTCATCTTCGCTGTTCAGGTTGAGGTTTTTAAGCAACTGCACATAAAAGCTGTAATCAAAGCGGTCGTCTTTATGATGAAAATAAGGCCCGTCACTTCCCCAGAGGCATTTTTTTGGCCCCGCCAGTTTGACCGCCATTTTGGCAATGGGAACATTGATATAGCTTGAGCAGGAAATATCCACAAAAACATTGGGCGCGCTTGCAGCAAGGGCGCAGACATCCCGCTGATAAGGAATGCCTGCATGGGCAAAAATAAAGTTCACTCCCGGAAAGTTTTTGGCAAGCCAGGCAAAATCGCCATTTTCACCAACTCCAAGATGAATCAGCATTGGCAGGCGCTTTTCCTGGCAGCAGGCGGCAGTGGCCCAAAGCATGGAAACAGGATAGGAATGCCAGAAAGGATGGGCCTTCACCCCAATCATGCCGGGAATTTTTGAGTATCGGTCAATTTGGGATACAGGGTCTTCCAGCCCCTTGGGATTGACAAAAATCCAGCCGTAAAAGCGCTCCGGATGCTCCTGCACCACCTGGACGATTCGTTTATTATCTGGCTGAATTGTCAGCGGATAAAGCCTGCCGCCCACATCCACCTGGCAGTTTTCCTTTACCCAACTGTTGTAGATCGCCCTCACAGCAGCATTGGCAGCCTTTATTTTGGAGCGAAGCAGCCTTAAAAAAACAGGTGATGCAAGGGCCATGAACAGGTTATGCTTTATGTCCGGGCACATGGGCGCGATAAGTGCAGTGCGCGAAACGCCACAACTGTCCATGCTTTTCAAAAGGCCGTCAACACTTACGCTGGATTCATCCAGATGATAATGGCAGTCAAGCATAGCCCCTCCTATATTGCCACGAAAAAAAACAAACCCCCTGGCCTTTTTGCTGGCACTAAACTTTGTGAAACTCTCCAGGCAAAAAAGGCGGCATAGGTGAATCAAGAACCTCTGCCACAACCCGAAAAAGCTCGGCCTCGCCTATGCTTACCTTTTTATCAACCCCTATGCAGGCAGCACAAGCCGCAAGAATTGTCTTGTGCACAGCAGGCGAAGCAGCCTCAAAATTGTCAAGGGCCTTGTTGAGCCTTGCAAAATCAGCCTTTTCAGGAGGCAGGATGGATAAATCATAGTCCATGCCCGTCATCTGCATACCTGTTGCAAAAGCCTGTTGCGCCAGAGTCTCATCCTGGTCTGACTGATGGGCAATCGCTGAAAGCAGCAGATGAACCTCCACCTGAAGCTGATCCACAGCAAAGTAGCGGAGGCGGGGCTTTGATTTGAGTCCGAAAAAGGGATCAAGCCGCTGCACCACAAGGCGCTGGAGCGCAAACTCGAAAAGAGCAATTTGCTTATCAGCCAGACAAAGGGAGGAAACAATTTCCTTGAAAGCGCCGTATTGCTCCGGCGAAAGCTCCCTTAAGGCATTCAGGGCAATGTCTGCCAGGGGCAGGCAATATTCCTTCGCCAAATCCTGCACAAGGGGGGCAAGAACGCCAACCTCCGGCCTCGCAGCAGGGTCGGCATGGGTGTTAATGTGGTTCAACTGGATAGTTCTGGCCTCGTTTTCCTCATTAAGCAAAAGGCAGTAAATAACGGCCCTTGCACCAAATGGCTCGCGGGCCGCATCTTTAAGGCGCTTGGGGATGGCATCAATCAATTGCCTTGCGCGGGCAACATGGTCAAAAGAAGGCGCTCCAACCCGCTCAATAACATTTTCCGGGGCCAAGGCCTCCCCTGCAAGGGCGGTAAGCCCTGCTCCCCCGCCCATTGCGGCTGCTCCGGCCAGGGGTCTTGAACCTTCAACAGAAAGTTTTTTACCCCGGCTTTTTCCGGTTTGCGCTTTTTCGCCCGCAACCTTTTCAAACGAGCCGTCAAAGGAGGCATCTATCCTTTTAATTCTTTCCGTTAACGGCGGATGTGTTGAAAGAGCGCCAACCCAGGCTTTTGAAAGGGCGTTGCCGAAAAACATATGCCCCGCCTCCTCTGCATGAACATTATGCACCCGTGAGCCATTTGCCTCCATGCCGATCTTTTTTAATGCGCCAGCAATTCCCGCAGGGTTTCGGGTGAACTGCACTGCAGAAGCATCTGCCAGAAATTCCCGCTGCCTGGATACCGCGCTTTTGATGAGCTTGCCGAAAAAAACGCCGATGTATCCTATGATCGTAAGAGATATGCCAATTGCAAAAAGCGCAATGGATGCTCCGCCCCCGCTCTTGCTGTTTCTTGAAACCCTGCGGCCTGATCGGGCTGCAAGACGAAGTGTCTGCCAGCCTATGAAGGCTATCACCAGAATTCCGTACACAAGGCCCATGAGACGGATGTTAAGACGCATATCCCCATTCAAGATGTGGCTGAACTCGTGGGCAACCACACCCTGCAACTCATCCCGGTTGAGCTGCTCAAGGGTTCCGGTGGTCACGGCCACAACAGCATCATGGGTGCCCAGGCCCGCAGCAAAGGCGTTGATGGCCTTTTCGCTGTCAAGAATGTACACGGAAGGAATTGGAATTCCCGATGCAATGGCCATTTCCTCCACCACATTCACCAAGCGTTTTTCCAGGTTGTCCGTGGTGCCGGGGTGAACCTTGCGGCCACCGAGCATCTGCGCCACTGCCTCCCCGCCCTTTGACAGCGTGTGCATCTTTATAAGGCTGCCCCCAAAAATCACAAGAAGGGTCATGCCGGCAACCCAGGCCAGAAGCCCCGGGTGCCAGAACCCGCCAAAATCATCAAAATAACCAAGCAGAATTACCGTAGCAACACCGTAAATGGCTGCAATGATGCACAGAATTGCGAGGAAAAAATACACCGTGAGTATGGTGGATTTCTTTCTTGCAACTTCCTGATGCTCAAAAAAATCCATGACAGACCTCTGACGCAAAAAAATCAGGCAAAGGAAACCTTGGGAGCCTCTCTTTTGGCTGTATCCTCAATTTCAAAGTACACGGCCTCCTTAAAGCCAAAGGGACCGGCCAAAAGGTTGTCGGGAAAGGTCTGCCTGCCCGTGTTGTAGGTCATTACCGAATCATTATATGCCTGCCGGGCAAAAGCCACCTTGTTTTCCGTGGATGTCAGCTCTTCCATAAGCCGGGCCATGGTCTGATTGGCCTTGAGATCCGGGTAGTTTTCCGCCACAGCCAAAAGACGGCTCATAACTCCGGTAAGCTGGCCCTCGGCCTGGTTAAGCCCCTTCATTGCTTCCGGGGAGCCAGGGTCGGCAGCAGCTTTTTTGCTGGCCGACAATGCCGTGTTACGGGCAGCAATAACAGCCTCAAGGGTTTCCCTCTCGTGTTTTAGATAAGCCCTTGCCGTCTCAACAAGGTTGGGGATGAGATCATACCTACGGTTAAGCTGCACATCAATCTGGGCAAAGGCGTTTTCGTAGCGGTTTTTAAGCCGCACAAGGCGGTTGTAAATGGCCACGCCATAAACCGCCACAACGATAATTAAAACCAGCAATACTCCCAAAACAATAAGAGCTGCGGCCATGCCTTTTTCTCCTTTCAGGTTAATTTAAGACAAACAAAATAAGCCCAAATGGGGCGCATTAAACTGCGGCATATGAGAAAAAGCAATCAAGAGGCCGGGCTGGAGGCAAATACGCAGAAAGCATTAAAGTACTGAAACGGCGCTCTGCCTTGCCTTTTGCGCGGTTTTTGGAACTGGGCTACCGATTGCATACCTGTTATATTTATCTTACGCAGGCCGGTATATCAAGAACCACCCTGCCCCAAAACCGTAAAAGACCTGAACAACAAAAAAGGCCGCCTTTTCAGGCGGCCAACTTATTGCTTTTATTTGAAATGGCGGAGAGAGAGGGATTCGAACCCTCGGTGCAGGTTTCCCCACACACTCGCTTAGCAGGCGAGCGCCTTCAGCCTACTCGGCCATCTCTCCGCAAAATCAATTGTGTTGCCGGCAACAAATATCGTTGCGTTTTTTACAACGGCTTTTCCTATGCCTTATTTTGCGAGCTTTTGCAAGCAGGTTTCTTGCCTTGGGTCAATGGTTTTCGTTTTTTTTAAAGGCTCCTTGTTGATTTTGGCACAACTAACGGGCTTTGGCGCTTTTAAGCAGGCCCGCCAATTTATCAATCCATCTTGCTTTATGATCCCTTGGGCCTTATAAAAAACTTATGCTGATGCTGGGCAAAGCAGCGGGCGCAGTATGCACACAAACAGTCATCGGGTATTTTGACCCTCATAACGGGCTTCTTGCGGAGCAGACAAAGGCTTAAAAAACATGCAGGAATCGTTTCCCAAAACCATAAGCCTGGAAAACGGGCTTTTGCTTACAATTAAGGACATCTCCAGAAAAATTGCTGACGGAGAGCCAAACCCCAAGCTGCGCGACAACCGGAATCAAAGGGTTGTTGCCGGAGACATCTGGTATTTAGGGTTGGAGTTGGTGCTGGATATTCCTGTTTCCGAAGCATTAGGTCATCTTGAGCCGGAAAAAATTGCTCAAATAGAAAAGGTTTTGGGCAAAAGCGTTCTTTACGAAAAAAACCTT
>JAGVAW010000022.1 GCA_020060085.1 Desulfobacterales bacterium | reverse complement strand
GGCCGCCGGGTTTATGACAATGCCGGCGAATGCGCCGTGGCCCTGCTGGATTTTATCCACCAGCGCGCCCTGGCTGTTGGACTGGAAAAACTCCACCCCAAGGCCAAGCTCAACAGCCAGGGCGCGAATTTCGCTGTTGATGGCCTCAAGGGTGTCAAAGCCGTAAAGGTGCGGCTCGCGCCTGCCCAGCATATTGAGGTTTGGCCCGTTTATGAAAAGGATTTTGGGTTGTTTTGCTTTTGGCATGGCGATTTCCTTAAAATTGCTGGCTGTTTAACCGGCCAGTTTTTTTAGGTTTTCGATTGTGGCCTTGTAATTTTTGCTTTTGAAAACCGCAGACCCGGCCACGAAAACATCTGCCCCGGCCCTGCTGATCCCTGCTATTGTCTCCGAATTCACGCCTCCATCCACCTCAATTAAGGCGTTTGCATTGCTGCGGCGTATAAGCTCCACCACTTGGGTTATCTTTGGGAGAGTGTTTTCAATGAAGCTCTGGCCGCCAAAGCCAGGGTTCACGCTCATTAGCATCACCACATCGCAGTATTCCAATACCCAGTCCAGGCAGCTCAAAGGTGTGGAAGGATTGAGAGTGACGCCGGCCTTTATCTTGTGCTCGCGGATGGCGCACAAGGTGCGGTTAAGATGGATGCAGGCCTCCGGATGCACGGTCAAGATGTCTGCCCCGGCTTTTACAAAGTCGTCAATGTAGCGCTCCGGGCGGTCTATCATAAGGTGAACATCCAAAGGCAGCTTTGTAACCTTTTTTGCCGCCTCCACAACAAGGGGGCCTATGGTGATGTTGGGCACAAAGCATCCGTCCATTACATCAATATGAATCCAGTCTGCGCCAGCTTCCTCCACAGCCCGGATTTCATCTCCAAGCCGGGAAAAATCCGCAGAAAGAATTGATGGGGCAATAAGCTTCAAGGAAAGTCTCCTTTTTTTAAAGATGGCCGTAAAATCTGATAAAGGAAATTGCTTTGGCAGGCCCCAAAAAAAAGGCAGGCCGGGCCTTAAAAAACGCTTTTAAGGAAAGCCCGCCAGGGCCTATGCAAAGCATTATTTATTTTATGCCACACAACTGATTGTTATTACAAGGGGTAATATTGGTTGTGGAGAGGCCGGTTTTGCTGTTTGTGCCTTTTTTCGTGTGTTTCGTGCTTTTCGTGGTTGATAATTGCCTTTCCCCCTTCAACCACAAACGCCCAAGGCGGCTCGTAGATGGTGCGTATGCAAGGCGTTGTTTTTCTTTTCAACCACCAGCGCACAGGGCGGTTCCGGGGATTTTGTTTTTCTTTTCAAACACAGGCGTACAGGGCGGTTCCAGGGAAAGGATAGCAAGGCTTGCGAGCCGGGAAGGAACGAGGTGTACTTTTTGTACATCGAGTTCCTGCACGGCGAAGCGTAACGCAGCTATCGTTTTTCTGGGAGCGCTCCTCACCATACAGGGCGGTTCCAGGGAAAGGATGGCAAGGCTTGCGAGTTTGGCAAGGTCGAAGGTGTACTTGCTGTACATCGAGACCTTACCAAACGAGCGTAACGCAGCCATCCTTTTCCTGGGGCCGCCCTAACACAATTTAGCGGCTTCAGGGGCAAAATAGGTCAATATAATCTCCGCCCCTGCCCTTTTGATGGAAATCAGGCTTTCCATCATGGCCTTTTCCAAATCCAGCCAGCCCTTCTGGGCTGCTGCCTGAATCATGGCGTATTCGCCGGAGACCTGGTAGGCGGCAATGGGCAGATCCGTTTCCTGGGCAAGGCGGCAGATGACATCCAGATAGGGCATGGCAGGCTTTACCATGAGGATGTCCGCGCCCTCTTCAGCATCCATTGTGGCTTCCCGCAGGGCCTCCCTGGCATTGGCCGGGTCCATCTGGTAGGTCTTGCGGTCCCCGAACTTGGGCGATGAGTCGGCAGCAGCCCGGAAAGGCCCGTAAAAGCTGGAGCAATATTTGGCTGCGTAGCTCATTATGGGCAGATGGGAAAAGCCTTCCTCATCAAGGGATTCGCGGATATGGGTCACGCGGCCGTCCATCATGTCGGAAGGAGCCACCATGTCTGCGCCTGCCTTGGCGTGGGAAATGGCTGTGCGGGCCAGCAGATCCAGGGTGGAATCGTTATCCACCACGCCTTTTTCCACCATGCCGCAATGGCCGGAATTTGTGTACTGGCAAAGGCAGACATCGGTTATGACCACAAGGGAGTCAACCTTTTCCTTGATGGCTGCAACAGCCTTCTGAACAATGCCGTCCTTGGCATAGGCGCTTGTTCCCAAAGAGTCCTTTTTTTCTGGAAGCCCGAAAAGGATGACTGCCGGAATGCCCAGATCCCTTGCGGCTTTGGCCTCTTTCACAAGGTTGTCAACAGAGAGGTGGTACTGGCCGGCAAGGGACTCTATGGGGTTTTTGACGCCTTTTCCGGGAACAGCAAAAAGCGGATAAACCAGATCATCCGCGCAAAGCCGGTTTTCCCGGATCATGCGCCTCAAGGGTTCGCTGGCCCGCATCCGCCGTGGCCTGTAATCTGGAAAAAGCATGGCAATTCTCCTTTAAGCAAAGCATTAAAAAATTCTGGCCGGAATATCCTGATACACCTCAATATATTGCCAATGTATTGAATAGCAGATTTTGGCCTTTTTGGTAATCTGCTTTCTTTTGCCGGGCTGATGGCTCTTTTTGGCGCCATTAAAGCCGCAGGGCTTGCCGGAAAGTTTTTGAGCATTATTCTTATTAAAAATGGATTGATTTTCAAATCAAGGAGGGCAACTTGTGGAAAATGTCAAAGCAGGCCCCACCAAAAGGGTGCAGGGGACGGTTTGGGCTGGCGGCTGCCAGGGCGGATGGGACCTTGCGCCCGAAGGCAGGCCCTTTGATTTCATATTCGGCATAGGCAGCCGCGGCTTTACGCCGCTGGAATACCTGCTTTTTGAAAAAAGCCCTGGCCAGAGCGTGGAAACAAAGGTGAAAAAGGAGGAGGCTGCCAGGTTTGCAGGGCATGTTGATTTGGGGATTGGCGGCTTTTTTGGGAAGCATGAATGCGTAAAGCTCAAAATCTCCATTTCAAGCGTGGAAACCGCCAGCCCGCGCGAGATTGTAAAAGCCATTGCCGCAAGCCAGGAGTCCTGTGGTGGAGGCTGTGGCTGCGGCTGCGGGGATTGAGATATCTGTCTGGTTCCCAATCCCTAATCAACCAGCAGCCCCACTAAAGGTTGGCAAGAAATGCCCGCAGGTTTCTGCGCGATTTTTTAATGCCAAGCTTGTTGCGCAGGCTGTCCCTGTGGAATTCCACGGCCCTTCTGGTGATGGAAAGCAGGTGGGCGATCTGTCTGCTGGAAGAACCCATGCGAACAAGGTTTGCCACCTCAACCTCGCGGGGGGTCAAATCCGGAAAGCGCAGGGAAAGCCCCCGCATGAAAGGTGCGCTCAATTCCTTTAAATTGGCCTGGGCCACATTCACAAAAATCTGCTGGTCTGCCGAAAGCCCTGTTTTGTGCAGGCGCTCAAGGTAGGGCAGGACAAGGTCCTCCACATTGGCGACCACCCGCTGCTCAAAACGCCTGGCATCCTCCCTGCTCTGGTCAAGCAGTTTTTTTAGGGCAGCATTCATCTGGTCAAGCTCGGCTGTTTTGGCTTCAAGCTCCCTGCGGGCTGCCAAAAGCTTTTCCTCGTTTATTTTCTGCTCGGTTATGTCCATGAAAACAGCCTTGACCTTTGCAGGCGCTCCAGAGCCATCGCGAACCGGGGTGCTGTGAACCAAAAACCAGCGCTCCTGCCCAAGGCTGTCCTTTAAGCTATATTGCACCCGCTGCGGCACATCCTCGCCTGCTGCCATTGCGCTCAACCTTTTTGCAAGAACCTGCTTCATCTGCGGGTTCAGCCTGCCCATCACCTCAAGGGCTGACATGGAAAACAGCTCTTTTTCCGACAATCCGCTCAATTGGCTTACTTCTTTGCTCATGCTCAAAATGCGTCCGGTGGCTATCTCCATTTCTGCATTGCCTGCCAGGGCATAGCCGGGGAAATTGCTGCAAGGCCCGTACCCGGAATTCTGGCTGCCAGCAGGGTTTGGCGCGCCGGGTTGCCCCGGCGCCTCCCCCCTGGAAGGCCCGGCTTTTCGCCCCTTGTGCTTCACTAGTGGATTTTGCTTATCATCTGCGGTTTTCTTCTTCATAACGCGCTGATTTTTCTGTGACATGATAAGGCTCTCCTTTTAAATACGGCTGTTTTGCAACCCGGCCCCCTTGCCGGATATAAAAACAGCCGCCGCGACAAAACGGTTCTTCAAGCCCAATGAACCTCCCCGCAGCAAGCTGCGGGGTATCAAGCCAGAGAATTTTTTCATTATATCGCGGCAAGCCGCGGGGTATTTACCCTAAAAGAGAATAAACTTTTGCCTGCATATCCAAATGGCCAATTGCCATAAAGCTTCTTGAAACCTTTATGCCTTTGTGGTATGTTTTTTGCTAGTGGAGGCTGGGCAAAGAAAGCCCCGAAAGCAAAACCGGCAAATTCCCTGTTTGATATTCCCATAGGTTTTGTATATGCTTTGTGCATCGGTTGCGTTTGCAGCCATAAAGGGCAAGGGTTTTTGGGGCAGCCGCAATGCAGAGGCCTTTTCTTGTTATTTTTTGAGTTATTTTTTTAAGTTCTTTTTCTGGGCATGACCGGATTTCCTTAAAAACAGCCTGGCAGCCAAAAGCCTGGCAGGGCTTTTTAAAGGAGCCTTTTCCGGGGCCTTCAATGAGCACTTCTTAATTTAGGCTTTTGTTTCATGGCCATGGAACTGCGACAGCAACTGAAGATGACCCAGCAACTGGTGATGACCCCCCAGTTGCAGATGGCCATAAAGCTCTTGCAGCTTTCGCATCTGGAGCTTTTGGATGCGATCCAGGAGGAAATGGAGCAGAATTCAGCCCTTGAAGAGGGTGATGAGCCTGATGAGGTGTCTGCCCGGAAAGATGAACCCCTGGCCGAAGAAGCAGCAGCACCCGAAGAAGGGGTTGTTGCCCAGGAAAAGGCCAATGAGGAGATTGACTGGTCCAACTACCTGGATGAATACAACGCCCCCCAGGGTGCTTCCAACCTTGAGGCAGAGCAGCGCGAAACCCCCCAATTTGAAAGCTTCATTGCAGGCCGCCAGACTTTGTGCGATCATATACTCTGGCAGGTCATGCTGCGCTTCACTGACCCTGACTCCCAGTTTGTGGGAGAAATGATAGCAGGAAACCTGGATAAGGACGGTTATCTGAAGGCAGGCATTGATGAGCTGGCTGATACCTGCAAAAAATCGCCTGAATTTGTGGAAGCCGTACTCAAGGTGATGCAGACATTTGATCCGGCAGGTGTATGTGCCAGGAATCTTTCCGAATGCCTTCTTCTCCAGTTGGAGCAGCTTGGAATTGACGACCCGGTGGTGAGGGCCATCATAACCGGGCACATGAAAAACCTTGAAAACAAGAATTACAAGGCCATTGCAAGAGACCTGAAGGTATCGCAAGATACGGTGATTCTTGCGGTAAGGGTCATTCTGGAGCTTGAGCCGCGCCCTGGCCGGGCCTTTTCCCAGGAGGAACCCAGATACATAACCCCGGACATATTCGTGCACAAAGTGGGCGATGAGTTTGAGATAGTCCTAAATGATGACGGCCTGCCAAAACTGCGCGTAAGCCGCTTTTACAGGGAGGCCCTCATCCGGGGCCGCAGGGAAATGACCGATGAAACCCGCAGCTATGTTCAGGGAAAGCTCAAAAGCGCGGCATGGCTCATTCGCAGCATACATCAGCGTCAGCGAACCATCTATCGGGTCATGGAAAGCATCATCAAGTTCCAGCGGGAGTTTTTCGAGTCGGGTCTTGCCCACCTTAAACCAATGGTGCTGCGGGATGTAGCGGAAGACATCAATATGCACGAGTCCACCATAAGCCGGGTCACCACAAACAAATACGCCCACACGCCCCAGGGCATCTTCGAACTCAAGTTCTTTTTCAACAGCTCCATAAACCGTGTTCACGGCGAGGCCATTGCATCCGCCTCGGTAAAAGACAAGATTGCAGGTATAATAAAGGCGGAAAACCCTAAAAAACCTTTTTCGGATGATAAGATAGCCGCCATGCTGGAAAAGGACAACATTCAGATTGCCCGGCGTACCGTGGCCAAATACAGGGAGATGCTGGGCATTCTGCCAAGCAGCAAGAGAAAGCGCATTGCATGAGGTTCCTCGCCGGAAAGCGGCTTTGGCCCTAATCGGCAAAACCGCTCAAGGGCGTTTTTAGTAAAACCCTTCGCACAACAAGAGGAGGTCGAAGTCCATGCACGTTTCCTTTACATTCAAGAACCTGGACCCGTCCCAATCCCTCAAATCCTACGCACAGGAGAAGCTGGATCGCTTTGACCGGCTCCTGGACAACCCTGCGGAGGCCTCGGTGGTTTTCACCGTGGAAAAGTTCCGTCACCTCGCGGAGGTCAACATCACAGGCGATCGCCTTAGCATCAATGGCAAGGAAGAAACCGGAGATATGTATTCTGCCATTGACATGGTTCTTGACAAACTGGAAAAGCAGATAAAAAAGTCTAAAGACAAAAGCCGGAAGCGCAGGATTTCGGGAAAATCCCGCGACAGGCAGCGCCAGGAAGAGGCCTCCGTAACACTGGGGGCAAGCGATGATGCAGACGAGTCAAAAGTCATTGTCCAGACCATAGAATACAAGCCCATGGATGTGGACGAGGCCCTTTTGCAGCTTGATCTTGTGGATGACGCATTTATGGTTTTCACCAATGCCAGGACCGGCAGGATAAATGTTTTGTACCGCCGCAGCGATGGCAACATTGGCCTTATAGAGCCTTCAACCTGATACAGGGTTTTAAAAAAACATGAAAATTCTGGACAAACTGCCCCAGGCCGCCATTTTGTGCGATCTGACGGCAAGAGACAAAAAAACGGTTATTGAAGAGATGGCCCTGCCGGTGGCCAAGGCCGCCGGTGTGGGCCATGAAGAGCTTGTACGCGTACTCATGGAAAGGGAGCGTCTTGGGAGCACGGGCATTGGCGGAGGGATAGGCATACCCCACGGAAAAATGCGCGGAATTGACGATCTCATTCTTGGGTTTGGCCTTTCCCGCCAGGGCGTGGAATTCGAGTCCATGGACGGCAAACCGGCCCACCTTTTCTTCCTTCTTGTAACACCCGAAGATTCTGCGGGGCTTCATCTTGCCATGCTGGCCAGAATCTCAAGGCTGCTCAAAAACGATGTGGTCAAGGACAACCTTCTTGATGCACCCAACAGGGAGCGGGTTATTTCGATAATCAGCGAAGTGGACGAAGACTTCTGACCGTGCAAAAGCCAGCCATAATAATTGTGACGGGCCTGAGCGGCTCCGGAAAAAGCACGGCCCTGGCAGCCCTGGAGGATGCAGGCTTTTTCTGCGTTGACAACCTTCCGGTGGCGCTTCTGCCCCAGCTTTTGAAGCTCCACGAAGGCAAGGACCTGGCACCTTCCCGCTTTGCCTTTGGCATGGATTTAAGGGAAGAGGGCTTTTTGTCCCAATACGGCAAAATCTTTTCCAGGCTCAAAAAAAAGGGCTACGGCCTTGAGATGCTTTTTCTGGAGGCCAGTGACCAAGCCCTGCTGCGGAGATATTCCGAAACCCGGCGGCATCACCCCCTTACCTCCGAAAAGGGTCTTCTGGACAGCATCCGCACCGAAAGACAGCGCTTGGCCCCTGTGCGCCGGGCTGCGGATCAGGTGGTTGATACCTCTGCATACAACATCCATGAGCTAAAGGCCTCCATCCGCGACATGGTATGCAAAAGCGCGCCCCTGCGGAAAATGGAGATAAATGTGCTGTCCTTCGGCTTCAAGTATGGCTCGCCCATGGATGCAGACCTTGTTATGGATGTAAGGTTTTTGCCAAACCCTCATTTTGTTCCTGAATTAAGGCCGCTAAACGGAGAAGATGAGTCTGTCCGCTGCTTTGTGATGGAGAGGGAGGAAACCCGGCAGTTTTTGACAATGTTTCTGGATTTGCTGGATTACCTTATTCCCCGCTACGAGGCCGAAGGCAAGGCCTATCTGACAATAGCCATAGGGTGCACGGGCGGCCAGCACCGCTCCGTGAGCGTGGCATGGAAGATTTTTGAACATTTCAAGGGCCAGAACCGCGATGTGGCGCTCACCCACCGCGACATACGCCCTGGTACGCAGAAAGCCCCGGCATCATGATAGGAATTGTTGTTGTCACACATCTTAATCTGGGCCAGGCCCTTCTGGATGCAGCCGGGTTTGTCCAGGGCGCACCCATTGAGGCTGCGGTAGCCGTTACAATTGACATGAAGCAGCCTGCCGCTGCATTGCGCAAAAGCATTGCAGAGGTAATCAGGCAGGTCAATGACGGCGACGGGGTTATTGTTCTTACGGATATGTTTGGTGGAACCCCGTCCAATTTGAGCTATTCCTTTTTGGAGGAAGGCAGTATAGAGGTACTCTCCGGAGTCAACCTGCCGGTGCTTCTGCGGGCTGACGCCTTGAGAAAGGACAGAGATCTTCCATCTCTGGCAAGCGAGGTGGAGGCCTATGGCAAACAGAGCATCTGCCTTGCAAGCGGCATTCTCAAGGGCAACAAGAAAAGCTGATGGGTGAAAAAAGGGTCATACAGCCCCGCCCCATGAGCAAGGCGGACCTGGAGGCCGCAACCCTGCTTGAGCAGGAGGCCTTTTCTGAACCCTGGTCTTACAATATGCTTGCCCAGGAGCTTGTTTTCCCCGGCTCATTTTGTTTTGTCATTGACAATGCGCCCAAAGGGGGAATAAGGGCTTTTGCCTGTTTCAGGGTTCAGGTAAACGAAATGCACATTCTGCGCATTGCCACACAGAAGCCCTGGCGCCGAATGGGGCTGGCAGGCTGCCTGCTTGCAACCTGCCTTGAAACTGCAAGGCAGAACAGCGCGAAAGAGGCCTTTCTTGAGGTCAGAGCGTCCAATGAGGCGGCAAGGCTCTTTTACCAGAAGCATGGTTTTGATACAGTGGGCATTCGTAAGGGATATTACCCTTCTTCGGGCGAGGCTGCGCTAATACTCAAAAAAAAGCTTGAGTAAGCCTTACCTTTTGCTTATGGCCCAAGCTAGTTGTGGCCGCCCAAGGCCGCCAAACAAAATTAAAACGAGGAGGAAAAAATGAGCATCAAACTGGCAATCAACGGCTTTGGCAGGATCGGCAGGCTTGTTTTTAGGGCTGCCTTTGCCAATCCTGATCTGGAGGTGGTGGCCATAAACGATCTGATGGATGCAAAAACCATTGCCCACCTTTTAAAATACGATTCTGTTCATGGCAGATTCGCCCCCACGGTTGAAGCTGCGGATGGCGCAATTATTGTGGGCGGCGAAAAGGTTGCCGTTTTTGCAGAAAAAGACCCGGCAAGTCTGCCCTGGGGCAAACTTTCGGTGGATATTGTTGCTGAATGCACCGGCCTTTTCCGGGACAAGGAAAGTGCGGGCAAGCACCTGGCTGCAGGCGCAAAAAAGGTCATAATTTCAGCCCCGGCCAAAAAGCCGGACGCCACCATTGTCATGGGCGTCAACCATAATGATTATCAGCCGGAAAAGCACCATATTGTATCCAACGCATCCTGCACCACAAACTGTCTGGCCCCTGTGGCCAAGGTTCTGCTGGAGAATTTCGGCATACGCCACGGCCTTATGACCACCATACACGCCTACACGGGCGACCAGCGGCTTCTGGACTTTCCCCACAAGGATCTTCGCAGGGCCAGATCTGCTGCCCTTTCCATGATTCCAACCACAACAGGTGCTGCCAAGGCGGTGGCCCTGGTTCTGCCCCAGTTGGAAGGCAAACTCAACGGATTTGCAATCCGTGTACCCACTCCCAATGTCTCCATTGTGGATCTCACGGTTTGCCTGGAGAAAAAAGCCTCTGTTGAAGATGTGAACAAGGCCTTGAAGGATGCGGCCCAGGGAGAGCTTGAGGGCATTTTGGGCTACACGGATGAACCCCTTGTGAGCGTGGACTTTGTGGGCATGAGCCTTTCATCCATGGTGGACGGCCCCCTCACCTACGCCATGGACGACATGATAAAGGTATGCGCCTGGTACGATAACGAATGGGGCTACTCATGCCGCATGGCAGACCTTGCTGCTTTTATGGGCAGCAGAATGTAAAATTTTTAAGGCGGCCCGGTTTTGGCCGCAAAAGCTCTTGAAAAAAAGGAGGCCATTTTGGCTGACAGACGCCCTCTTATCGCCGCCAACTGGAAGATGCACAAAACGCCTGATGAGGCTTTCAGGGATGCATCTTCCATAGTGGAGATGACCCAGCAGGCTGTCAAAACCGTGGATATACTTATCGCCCCTTCCTTTGTGTGTCTGGAAAGAACTGCAAAAGCCCTTTCCGGTTCAGGAGTTGCCCTGGGCAGCCAGAACATGCACTGGGAGGCTTACGGGGCCTATACAGGAGAGGTGTCCGCCTCCATGATCCTTGCCTGTGGCTGCACATTTGTCATCCTTGGCCATTCCGAGCGCCGCCAGTATTTCGGTGAGACGGACAAGGGCGTGAACCTGAAAACTCTTGCGGCTGTTGAAGCAGGGCTTGTCCCTGTTGTGTGCGTGGGAGAAAGCCTTAAGGAGAGGGAAAAAGGAGAAACTTTTAATGTGCTTGACAGACAGGTGCAAGAAGGTTTAAAGAATGTGCCTTTCAAGCCTGACCGCCTGCCCGTGCTGGCCTACGAGCCAATATGGGCCATAGGAACCGGGCTTACGGCCACGCCGGAGCAGGCCCAGCAGGCCCATGAGCATATTCGTGCAGGGCTTGAACAAATATGCGGAAAAACGCTTGCCAACAGCGTCCGCATATTGTATGGGGGGTCCGTGAAACCGGCCAACATAGGCCAACTGATGCAAATGCCCGATATTGACGGGGCCTTGGTGGGCGGAGCAAGCCTTGAACCGGCAGACTTTGCAAGCCTGGCAAATTTCGGGCAATAAGGATTTTACTGACTTATGACAATTCTCATCATTTTGCTGCATGTTGTTGTCTGCATTGCACTTATCCTTATTGTGCTTTTGCAGACCGGAAAAGGGGCGGATCTGGGCGCGGCCTTTGGAACCGGCTCAAGCCAAACGCTTTTCGGCTCATCGGGGGCTGGCAATTTCATGACCAAGCTCACAGCCGGGGCCGCCATTGTCTTCATGCTGACCTCCCTTACACTAGCCTATATTTCGGGCCACACAAAGGGATCCTCCATCATGGACAAGGCACCTGCAGCCCAGACCGAGCAGGTCCCCATGCCTTCCGTGCCAGGCCCGGTTGTGCCCGGCGATGCAGCAGAGTAAAGTTGGATATGCAAAACCCCGTGCCGAAGTGGTGGAACTTGGTAGACACGCTATCTTGAGGGGGTAGTGGGCCACGCCCGTGCCGGTTCAAGTCCGGCCTTCGGCACCATAAAAATACAAAAAACGGCCTGGGAGGATGAGCTTCTCCCAGGCCGTTTTTTTTCTGCATAAACATGGGAGCCAGGCCAATCTCGTTAACCCGCTTTCTGCACAAGGGTCTGCGCAAGGGTTTGACCAACGCTGCTCTTGAAAAAAAAGCTCCTTGTGCTATGAATGTCTTTTATTTGCCCTGTTTGCTCAAAAACCAACCTTTGGCCCCAGGCTGCTTTCCGGCAACCCCAAAAAAACGAGGAATTTCTTGACCACATTGAATGCCCTTATTCTGGGCCTGCTCCAGGGCCTCACGGAATTTTTGCCGGTCAGCTCATCAGGACACCTTGTTCTTGCCCAGAATTATTTAGGCATGACCGAGCCGGAACTGATGTTTGGCGTTGCTGTTCACATGGGGACCCTGGCAGCCATAGTTGTCGTGTTTTTCCGGGAGATAGCCGCAGCCTTTTCCGGCTTTTTCCGGCTGCTGCCCCGCCTTGTTCCGGGCCGGGTCAGCACACCGCTTTCCCAGGATTTTGGGGCATCCCTTGCCCTTTGGGTAATTGTGGGCAGTGTGCCCACGGCAATAATCGGCCTTGCCATACACCGATATGCAGATAAAATTTACGCCTCCGTAACCCTGGTGGGGGCCATGTTGCTGATTACAGGGCTTTTGCTTGTTTCCACAAAATTTGTCCGCCAGGGAAAAGACGAGCCTGCCTCCATGCGCCTGTGGCAGGCGCTTGTTATCGGCACGGCCCAGGGCCTTGCCGTGATGCCGGGCATATCCCGCTCCGGGGCCACCATTGCAATGGGGCTTTTTTGCGGTCTATCGCGGGAAACTGCCGCCAGGTACAGCTTTGTCCTTTCCCTGCCTGCTGTTATCGGCGCATTGCTGCTGGAAGTCTTGGATTCCCAGGCCCCCGGCACAGCCCAGGTTCCGGCACTTCTGGCAGGGGCCTTTGTGGCAGCCATCACCGGCTGGGTGGCCCTCACCCTGCTCTTAAAGGTTGTTCGGCGCGGGGGCCTGTGGCTCTTTGCCCCCTACTGCCTGCTGCTTGGCGCAGGCGTTTTGGCAAGCCAAATATTGTAGATGCTCCAGAACAGAGGCAAAAAATCAGACAGCCCGATAAAAATATTCAGATTTTAACTTCACTCCAATAAGGGAGGCTTTTTATGAAAGCCCACATTTTTCGGGAATACGACATCCGTGGCATCATCGACAAGGACCTCACAACCCAAGACGCTTTTCTCATCGGCAAGGGAGCAGGGACCTATCTTGCCCGCCGCGGCAAAAAGCGGGTCACCGTGGGGCGCGATTGCCGCCTTTCTTCGCCCGAATGCGCCAAACAGGTTATTGCCGGGCTTTGCGACTGCGGCCTTGATGTGGTGGACATAGGCGTTGTCCCCACCCCGGTTTTCTACTTTTCCATCCATCATCTTAAATCTGACGGCGGGGTCATGATAACGGCCAGCCACAATCCGCCGGAATACAACGGATTCAAGGTCAATGACGGCACAGACTCCCTGCACGGAAGCCAGATTCAGGAAATCCGCGCCTTGATTGAAAACAAGGATTTTGTCGGAGGCAAGGGCGCTCAAACCCAGGAGGATGTCAACCCGGCATATTTCAAGTTCGTAACAGAAAACATCTCCATAAAAAGGCCGCTCAAAATAGGCGTGGATGCTGGCAACGGCACTTCCGGGCCTGTGGCCCTGCCAATTTTCAAGGCTTTGGGTTGCGAGGTTTTCGATATCTATTGCGACATGGACGGCACCTTCCCAAATCACCCGGCAGACCCCACGGTTGCCAAAAACATGAAGGACCTCATCGCCCTTGTAAAGGAAAAGAAGCTGGATTTAGGAATAGGCTTTGACGGAGACGGGGACCGCATAGGCGCTGTGGATGAAAACGGGACCATGATTTACGGCGACCAGCTCATGATAATCTTTGCCAGGGAAATCCTTTCCCGCAAGCCCGGCTCCACCATCATATCCGAAGTCAAATGCTCCCAGACCCTTTATGATGACATTGCAGCCCGCGGCGGCAAGGCCATAATGTGGAAAACCGGCCACAGCCTTATAAAAAAGAAAATGAAGGAGGAAAAGGCCGAGCTTGCAGGCGAAATGAGCGGGCACATATTTTTTGCAGACCGCTTTTTTGGCTTTGATGACGCCACCTATGCAGCCTGCCGCCTGCTGGAAATCGTTGCAGCCTCATCCGACCCAGTTTCAGCACTATTACAGGATGTGCCCAAAACCTTTTCCACCCCGGAAATAAGGGTCGAGTGCCCGGAAGAAAAGAAGTTTGCAGTGGTGGAAAAAGTCACCCAACACTTCCGCGAACGCTTTGCCGTCATAGACATTGACGGCGTGCGGGTTCTCTTTGGAGACGGCTGGGGCCTCGTGCGGGCCTCCAATACCCAGCCCGTGCTGGTGCTGCGCTTTGAAGCCCTGTCCCAAAACCGCCTGGAGGAAATCAAAAACCTCGTGGAGTCCGTGGTGAAACAGGTGCGGGAAAGCATTTGAGAACAGATATGAAATGAAAATAATTTTGCGGGGGAAGGGTCTTTTTTAAAAAAAAGCCCCCTCCCCCGCACCCCTTCCCCAAAAAACTTTTAGATAATGATAATGGTTAGTTATGCGACAAAACAACTTTTACAGCACTGATAAAAACATTGGTTCAATTCAGGAGTTGGCTTTTGAAATTTTAGCAAACCCCCTTGGTTTTTCGGTGGCCTTTCACCTTATTTTATTATATAACGCCTTTAAAATATTTAAAGTTTTTTGAAAAGGGGTGCGGGGAGAAACTTTTTTTCAAAAAAGTTTCTCCCCGCAAAAATGTTTTTTTTTCACATCATTAACCATATTTTAAACGCAAGGAGATTTTTTCTATGAAGATTGCCGGTTGTGTGGCGCTTGTTACGGGCGGGGCTTCGGGCCTTGGGGAGGCGACTGCCAGGGAGTTGGTGAAGGCAGGAGCCAAGGTTGCAATTTTTGATATGGACCAGGAGCGCGGAAAGGCCCTTGCCGATGAGCTTGGCGAAAATGCCAAGTTCTTTGCCATTGATATTACCAACGAGGAGGCCGTTGCCAGTGCCATTGACAGCACGGTGGAGGTCTTTGGCGCTCTTCATGCGGTCATAAACTGCGCGGGCGTGGCAACTCCCGGCAAGATAGTGGGCAAAAAAGGCCCACTGCCTTTGGACAGGTTCAACAAGGTGGTTGCCATAAATTTGAGCGGCACATTCAACATAATGCGCCTTGCTGCGGTTAAAATGATGGAAAACGCACCCAACGCAGACGGCGAAAAGGGCGTTGTGATAAACACGGCTTCGGTTGCTGCTTTTGAGGGTCAGATAGGCCAGGCAGCATACGCGGCATCCAAGGCTGCGGTGGCTGGCCTTACCCTGCCCGCGGCAAGGGAGTTTGCAGATTACGGCATAAGGGTTGTCTGCATAGCGC
>JAGVAW010000119.1 GCA_020060085.1 Desulfobacterales bacterium | reverse complement strand
TGCTGTGGATAAACGACCTGTCTGCACCCGATCGCCTGTTCACCTTTTTGAATATCCCCTTTATCGAGCCGCCGGGCCTTCCGGTTCTCACCCTGATCATGGGAGCAAGCATGTTTCTGCAGCAGAAAATGGCGCCGCCGCCAGCAGATCCCATGCAGGCCAAAATGATGATGGCTCTTCCCATTGTGTTCACCTTCATCTTTATCGGCTTTCCTTCAGGGCTGGTGCTTTACTGGCTGGTGAACAACCTTCTGTCCATGGCCCAGCAGTACTACATCCAGAAAAAGGCGGATTAAGAATTTTCGAGAGAATACCCCATGACCCGGTACAAGGAATTTGAGGCCCCCACAGAGGCCGAGGCATTGGAAACAGCGAGCAGAGAATTAGGGGTTCCTGCAAACAAGCTATCATACAGCGTTTTGTCTTACGGCTCTTCGGGCATTTTTGGCCTTGTGGGAGTAAAAAAAGCCCGTATACGGGTAGGTGTTCCCCAAAAGGCGGCAGAAACCATAACAGACAAGCCCCAAGCAGAAGCTGCTCCTGCAAAGCAGGCTCAAAAGACACCCCAGGGGAAAAAGCCTGCCTCGACCAACAAAAAGACAAAAGGCAGGCAGCAAACCGCCGAGCCGGTCAAGCCCAAAAAGCAGCCCGCCCAAAAAACCCCTGCTGCACCGGCAGACAGCATTCCCCAAAGGCCTCTCCGGCCTGTTCGCAAAAAAAGCGGACTTGCCGATCTGCCAGAGCTTGATGCAGAGGATTTAAACCCTGAAGCCATGAACCTGCCCGATGCCCCTGCCCGCCAAATGCAGGGAGGGCAGAAGGTCTCCGGCAAAGCTTTTGAGCCGGAAATGCCCGGCGAGGCCCTCGAAGAAACAGAGAGCAAGCCAGCGGCCCCCCCAAAAAAAAGCCGCAGGGCAAGGCCCGACAAGCGCAAAAAGAGGCCTGCCCCCAACAGACAGCTCTCTGCCAAAGGTAGTGAGGCCGCAGCACCCGATATTGATCCTGAAAAGGATATTGATGAGGATGAGCTGGAAAATCACGGCCCTGGCGAGTCTGCTCAAACGGCAGCCCTGACCCCTGACGAAATAGAGGCAGATGCCAAAACAGCCTGCGAAATTCTTGGCAGGCTGGTAGGCTTTGTCAGTGCGGATTTCTCCTGCTCCGTACAGGCAGCCGGTGCCAACCAGGTAACTCTGGCTGTTAAAGGACCTGAAGCAGGCATTCTCATCGGGCGGCGCGGCCAAACCCTGGAGTCCTTGCAGTATCTTGTTGAAATGATTGCCAACCGCGACAGGAAAACCCGGCTCCGGGTGCAGGTGGATGTGGACGGTTACATTGCCCGCCACGAGGACAACCTGCGCCAGCAGGCCCTTAAAATGGCGGCCAGGGTAAAAGCCACGGGCAAGCAGGCTGCATTTGCTCCCATGAATGCACATGACAGGCGCATTGTGCATCTGCTCATTAAAGAGGATTCGGAGCTTAAAACCCTTTCAAAGGGAAGCGGGGCTTTGCGCAAGCTGATCATACTTCCTAAAAATGCGGCAGACCGCAAACCCAAAAGCCCCCGGCCCCGCACGCGGCGCAAACAAAGGCCTGCAGGCCATCCGATGGAATGAAAGCTTCCGGCAGCCGGTTAGCCTGGGCTAGTCATAAAATCTTTCGCTTTTGCCGGGAGGAACTTTTTTGTTGAAAAAAAGTTCCTCCCGGCAAATAAAAAAGGTCCTTTGCCCTCCGGCACCCTTTGTTTATTATAAAGGTGTCGGCATTTATTTATGGGCGACTGTGCATTTTCTACCTGCCTTATTTAAGGCCCGTCACGATTGTCCCCACGCTGCCGGACTTACCCGAAAAGCAGACCTTAACACCTTGCCCTTACAGAAAAAAACCGAATTCATTTTCAATTTCAAAAAGCGCCTGGGGACTGCGACAGACCAGGGTGGCAAAATCTTGCAGGGCCTTTTTTTCTCTGCGGGCGATTTCCCTTTTCTTGGTCATGGACTGGCTGCTTGCCGTAACCAGCATTTTATCTGCCGGAGCCTTTGCAAGGTTGGCCAGAGCCGCAGGCTGACGGCGTTTTAAAACCGGCACAAGCTTTAAGGCCAGGGCAAGCTCAAAACGGGCGGTGCCTGGGGGCAGAATTTCTTCCCAGGAATCCTTTTCCAAATCCGCGCAAATGGGCACAAGGGCTGCGGGCCTCACAAACCCGGAAAAGGCCTTCAATACCCTGATGACCTCCGTGTCTTTGTCCATTGCAATGTAAATTGAGAGCTTTTTGCCCTGCTCCGAAAAAAAGGGGTAGGACAATGGATGCAGGCCGCAGCCTATGTCCAGAATGCTTTTGGGAGGGCTAACCGCCGCAAAAAAATTGCCGTAGAAGTCCTTATAATAAGGTGTGCGCTCGGCGGTGGAGACATGGGCAGCAAGAAGCTCATTCACAATTTGAGCAACAGGCCCGCTGTCCGGGCGATTTCCTTCATTTTGCCGCAAAAGCTCACAAAGTTGGGCAAGGCTGCCCGAATCGCCCTTGTAGCGGCGCAACTGGTAATAAATCCCCTTGCGTGCCTTTTTTACAAACTGCTTGTAGGCTGCAAGGCGGCAGGGGTCCTTGCCTGCATTCAGGGCATCATCCAAATTCGGAAAGGCTTCCCAAAGCTCCGTGAAGATTTTTCGGGCAGTTTGAGGATCAATTTTGTAGATACGGCAGGCAGCCAAAACCTCTTTTTCTATTATTTCTCCAGCGCCGGAATGCAGAGGGGCCATGCCTTACGCCTCCCTATCCAGCTCAAGGGCCTGCCAGGAGCCAGCCAGACGGCTTGAAGGAAAAAGCTCCATGTGCCTTGCGGCAATGTGCATAAGGTGCTCGTCCAGCAGGCCCTCTTTTAGAAGCCCGCCGGCTTTTTTCATGGTGTGGACAATGGCCCACAGGTTATGCCGGGCAAGGCTTACCTTGTCTTGGTAAACTTTTTCAATGCCCTGGGAGCATTGGGGGCAGGGGCAGAAATAGGGCGGGTTTTTTAAATCCATCTCCTCGCGCTTCAAGGCGCCGTATGGAGTCATGTACCAGCCGCCCAAAGCATAATGCACAAAGGACGAGGAATCAAAAATATCGCAGCCCAAAGCCATGTAAAAGGGCAGTTCCAAGGGGTCTCCGCCGCCGTAAAGGTGTATGGGCACGGATTTGGGCAAAATGGCCCTTGCCTGGCGTATCACCCGGCCAACAAATTCCATATCGTGGTTTCTGTTGAAAAATGGCACAAGCGCCCCAAGGGCTGCGTAGGAAACGCCAAGTTCTGCAAGCATTTCCATTGCCTGGCCTCTCAAGTCCAGAAAGCGGCCACCCTGGCCCACGCCGATGAGTGTGGACTCGCCGGAAAGGGGCAGTACCTGCCCAATCCTCTTTATGGTGGCAAGCATTTTTTTGCTGGCCACCGTGCGTTTGTCCCCAGGCGGGGTTATCAGATCAAGGGGCGAGATGACATCCACGCCAATGTCACGCTGAAAGGCCACTATGGTTTTGTTCTTGAGATACAGCGGCCCTGAAAACTGCTGAAAGGCCCCTGAATCCGTGACCACAATTCCATCAAAACCCAAAAATTCATGTATGCCTTTGTCGAGAACTTCGGTTTTGCGTTCCCTGTGCTTGTACAAAAAAAAGGCATTGGTCATTATGGCGCCAAAGCCAAAATCCTGGCCCAGCATATCAATGTCAACAAAGGGGTTGTCCAGCTCGAAAACCGGCAGAAACAGCGGCAGAGGCAGAGCCTTGCCCTTGACTGAAAGAAAACGGGTCATGGATACAATTTTTCCGCAAAGGTGCAGTTGGTAACGCAAAAACCAAAATTATTATTTAGCATGGAATGCCTGCCGGAGCCAGACCTTACACTCCTGCAAAAGAAAGGCGCACTTTGCTTTACGGCAAGAAAAAGAGTTTTTCCCCTCCCAACCCCAAACGCACAAGGCGGTTTCAAGGAGCCGGAGCCGTCATTTAAGGCCCCATGACGCTGTCGAAGGTCTTGTCGCTGTTTTGCTTTGACTCTATGCAGGGCGCAGTCAAAGGCTTTGGCTCTGCTTCCATGGAGTAAGGCCTTTTCCATTGGAGGGCCTTTTCCAATAAGGATAACAACCCAATTTTATTCTGGATTCCCGCCTACGCGGGAATGACGGGCCGGGGGC
>JAGVAW010000090.1 GCA_020060085.1 Desulfobacterales bacterium | reverse complement strand
TAAGTTTTTTTGAGGAGGGGTGCGGGGAGGAACTTTTTTTTTCAAAAAAAGTTCCTCCCCGCAAAAAAGCTTTGAAACAGGAGGCCTTTTATGAGTGTGCGTGTGGAGAAAAGCGGGCCGGTTTTCACGGTGATATTGAGCCGCCCCCAGGTGAAAAATGCTGTGGACAGGCCCACTGCCGATGCCCTTGCAGATGCTTTCCGCCAGTTTGAAACCGATGACAGTGCGCTTGTGGCCGTGCTTTGGGGTGAGGGAGGATGTTTTTGCTCCGGTGCGGATTTGGGTGCGGTGGCAGAGCAGAGCGCCTTGCGGGCAAACAGGCTTTCAACGGATTTGCGCGATGACGGCCCAATGGGGCCAACCCGCATGAAGCTCAAAAAGCCTGTCATTGCTGCGGTTTCCGGCTATGCTGTGGCAGGGGGCCTTGAGCTTGCCCTGTGGTGCGATTTAAGGGTGGTGGAGGAGGATGCAGTTTTCGGGGTTTACTGCCGCCGCTACGGGGTTCCGCTCATTGATGGCGGCACCCAGCGCCTGCCCCGGCTTATCGGGCTTTCGAGGGCTATGGACATGATTTTGACGGGCCGCTCTGTAGGTGCAAAGGAGGCCCTTGAAATGGGTCTGGCAAACCGTGTGGTGCCTGTGGGATCTTGTCTGGCAGAAGCCAGAAAGCTGGCGGAAAAAATTGCGGCCTTTCCCCAGCTTTGCATGAGAAGCGACCGGCTGGCAGCCCTGGAGGGCTTTTCAATGGATTTTGACGCTGCCATGGCCCTGGAATTTGAAAAGGGCATGAATGTTATTTTCAGCGGGGAGACCGTGAACGGCGCACAGCGCTTTGTGCAGGGCAAAGATCGCCAAAAGCCTTGACCATTTCAGCCTGTGCGGCTACAAACCCCTTGCAGGAAAACCTATCGGCCAAGTAGGGTTTAAACCCATGAATAATAAAAGCGCGGAAAAGGAAAAGGCCCTCTTAAAGCTGCTGGCAGGCCTTGGGCCTCTTGCCGTGGCTTTTTCCGGCGGGGCGGACAGCTCCTACCTGCTGGCCGCGTCCCGCGAGGCCCTTGGCAGCAATGTGCTTGCCGTGACAGCAGTATCGCCCATTGTGCCCCACGATGAAATCCGCAGGGCAAGGGAGTTTGCAGCCGCGCTCAAGGTGAATCACATTTTTGTGGAGGATGATCCCCTTTCCCTTGCCGATTTTGTGGAAAACGGCCCCATGCGTTGCTTTTTCTGCAAAAAGGCCCAGTTGGAAAAATTGAGTTTTGCAGCCCTGGATGCAGGCTTTCCAACCCTTGTGCACGGGGCCAACAAGGATGACCACAAGGATTACCGGCCCGGCCTGGGGGCAGCAGCCCAGCTTGGAGTGGGCGCGCCATTGGCAGAATGCGGCCTTTCCAAGGAGGAAATCCGCGAACTTTCAAAGGCAAGGGGGCTAAATACCTGGAACAAGCCGCCAATGGCCTGCCTTGCAACGCGCATCCCCTATGGGGAGCCTATAACCCTGGAAAAGCTCCAGAAGGTGCAGGCAGCCGAGGATTTTCTGTTTTCGCTTGGCTTTTCCGGCTTTCGGGTTCGTTTTTGCGGCCCTGTGGCCAGAATTGAGGCCCAGCCGGAGGACTTTGAAAAAATTTTAAGCCCGAAAAACCGGCAAAAAATTGTCCGGGCCTTTGCAAAGGCAGGCTTTAACCATGTGGCCCTTGATCTGGAAGGCTACACAACAGGCAGTTTGAACCGCGCTTTAAAAAAATAAGGATGCCATGAAAAAAATCTCCCTTTCCGATGCTTTTAAAACCCACCATGAGGACCAGGAAAAAGTAATAACCCCGGAAAAAACCCTGGAAAATTTCGAGCAAAGACTCAAAGGCGTTGATCTGGACATCTTTGAAAAAACAGTCCGGGTGGACAACGGCAGGCTTGGCATTCCCGTGTATTTTTCAATGTATGGGGCAGATGCCAGAAAGCTCACCGGAATACGCAAGCAGATGGGAAAGGGCGGCACGGATGTGCAGGCCCGTGCAAGCGCGGTCATGGAGCTGGCCGAGCGGTTTTCCTTTTACGCCTTTCTGGATGACCCTGCCCATTTTCTTTTTGACAGCCACAAAAACCTGGGCGCAGATGCCATGCCCCTTTCCCAGATCGCCCTTTCCGTTAACGACCAGTCTGATGAATGCCAGGCAGCGCTTGAGTTTTTTGCAGATTTTCCCCAGCGCTGGGCATGGGCCACAGATTTAGCCGCAGACAAGGCCTGCCTTGTGCCTGTTGACTGGTTTTTTGCCATAAACGAATTTAACGGGACCTGCGCCGGAAACTGTACGGAAGAGGCCCTTTGCCAGGGAATATGCGAGGTGGTGGAGCGCCATGTGAGCGAGAGGGTTTCCACCCTTAACCTTGATGTCCCGGCCATCTCCCGCACGGGTATTGCAGACCCCATTGCAAAAGATTTGCTGGCCAAATACGACCAGGCGGGCATTCTGGTTTATCTTTCGGATTTTTCGCTGGATACGGGCATTCCCACTGTGGGGGTTTTAGCCTTTGACCCTATCACCTTGAACCGCTCAAGCGAGATGGTGTGGACAGCCGGAACAACCGCCTCCCCGGAAAAGGCCCTTAACCGGGCGCTCACGGAAACAGCCCAGCTTTCCGGGGATTTCAATTCCAACAGGGTTTATGTGGCAAGCGGCCTGCCCAAGTTCAAGAGCCTGGATCAGGCGGATTTTCTGCTGAACCCCAAAAAAACCGTTTCCATTTCCGAGCTTCCAGACCTTTCAGACCCCAACATAAAGGTTGAAATTGATAACCTTGTGAGCACCCTTGCCAAACAGGGCCTTCACGCCTATGCCATTGAAACCACGCATGAAAAGCTTAAAATCCCCGCCTTTTACACAATAATTCCCGGTACGCGCTTTCGCGAGCGGGCGCGGAATGGCTCTGTGGGCCTTTTTCTGGCAAAGCTTTTCACAAAGTACGGCCCGCCGGAAGCTGCCCTTGCCCGGTTGGAGCAGATGGAGCAAAAACTGCCCGGCCAATACTACCTTGCCTTTTACCGGGGCACCCAGCTTATGGCCCTTGACCGGCCCAGGGAGGCCATAAGCGCCCTGGAACAAGCCCTGGAAAGAGGCCCCGAAGAGGAGGACCTTGTTGATGTGCTGGTCTGGCTTGCCATTGCCCAGAAGGAATGCGGCCAGCTTAAAAAAGCCCTGACCCTGCTTGAAAAAGCCTGCTCCCTTGATGATGAGCGCACCGATACTTACAACCTTATGGGCTACTGCCTTTTTGCGCTAAAGGAGCATCAAAAAGCCATAGATGCCTTCAAAAAGGTTCTTGCTTTAGATCCGGGATCGGCCATTGATCACGCCAACATCGCCTCCAATTACCGGGACATGGGCCAGACTGCCGAGGCGATTGTCTGGTACGAAAAGGCCCTTGCCATAGACCCCTCAATAGAGTTTGCCAGAAACAACCTTGAGCGGTTGAAGGCCCTCTGATAAAAGGCCCTGCCAGGGTGCAGGCGCAGGCCGCAGGGGGCAAGGCCCTCCCCTTTGCGGCCTTTTGCTTTCGTGGTAAGGCTGCACAATAGCTTGTGTTGAAGGCAAAGCCGCGCTAAACTTGCAGAAAGGCTTTTTTGCACAAGGCCCGCGGCAAGATCAAAAAAAGAATTCTATCAGGGCCAAAAGCCCAAAGGGAAAAAGCTGTGACTGAAAAAAATCTTATATGCCCCGGGTTTGTCGCAGCCGCTGCGGCGGCTGGCATAAAAAAGGCAGACACACTTGATCTGGGTGTCATTGCAGCCGATAAGCCCGTGCCTGTGGCCGGAGTTTTTACCCGCAACAAGGTAAAAGCTGCACCCGTGCTTATTGATCAGGCCCGTGTTGCCAAGGGTTTTTGCCGCGCTGTTGTGGCAAATGCAGGCTGCGCCAACTGCTGCACCGGAAAGCAGGGTATGGATGATGCCATCAAAACCGCGGCCATTGCAGCCAGGGCGCTTGGTGCTGATGAAAAGAGCATTCTTGTGGCAAGCACCGGGGCCATAGGCTCATATCTGCCCATGAACAAAATTGAGGCAGCCCTGCCAGGCCTTTGCGCAAGCATTAGGCCCGACGGGTTTGCCGACTTTGCCCGCTGCATAATGACAACCGACAGACAGCCCAAAATCAGCAGGCAGACCATAAAACACGAGGGCAAGAGCGCCATGATAATGGGCATTGCCAAGGGGGCCGGCATGATTCGCCCGGACATGGCCACCATGCTCTGTTTTATCGTGACAGATATTATCGCAAGCCCTGATGAGCTTGGTGCTGCCCTGTCCGCATCCGTGGAAAAGACCTTCAACAGGATAAGTGTGGACGGGGATACCTCCACCAATGATACGGCCCTGATTATGGCAAGCGGAGAAAGCAGGCTGACCCTTTCTGCCTGCGCAAAAGACTTCCAAAAGGCCCTGGATGCCGTGTGCCTGGATTTGGCAAAGATGATGGTGGCAGACGGCGAAGGGGCCACAGTGCTTTTCACGGTGAATGTTGTTGGCGCAAAGGACGATGCCCAGGCCTTTGCCGTGGCAGATGCGGTGGGTCATTCCCCCCTTGTGAAAACCGCCGTGTTCGGCAAGGACGCCAACTGGGGCCGGATTCTGGCCGCAGCCGGGCGCAGCGGGGCAGATGTGGACCCGGAAAAAATCTCTGTGAGCTTTGACAAAGTGCAGGTGGTGAAAAAGGGCATGGGCCTGGGCAAGGATGCAGAGAAAAAGGCCTCCCAGGTGATGAAAAACCCCCAGTTTGCCCTTGAAATTGACCTGGGCCTTGGGAAGGGCAGCAGCTTTATCATAACCTGCGACCTGACCTATGACTATGTGAAAATTAACGCGGACTACCGCACATGAAAAGAGAATTGAAAAAGGGAGGCAGGCCCCTGCCGGAAAGAAAGAGCAGGCCGCCCAAAAAGACCGGCCCGCCAAAAAAAACGGAGGCGGATACAGGGCTTGTGCGCCTGCAAAAGTTTATGGCCCATGCAGGAATATGCTCCCGCCGCAAGGCCGAGCAATACATCGCAGAAGGCCGGGTGCGGATAAACGGCAAGGTTGTGACTGCAATGGGCACCCTTGTGGACCCGGTGACAGACCGTGTGGACTGTGACGGCAAACCGGCCAGGGCAGATATTGCTCCTCTTTATGTGGCCCTTAATAAGCCCAAGGGCTTTGTTTCAAGCTGCGAGCATCCGGGCCAAAGGGTGGTGACAGAGCTTGTCAAAATCCCTGGCCGCCTCTACCCTGTGGGCCGCCTGGACAAGGATTCCACCGGGCTTATCCTGCTCACCAATGATGGGGATCTGCATCTTAAACTCTCCCACCCCCGCTATGACCACGAAAAGGAATACCAGGTGGGCCTTGAAAAGGAGATTTCAGATAGCGATTTGGCGCGCCTTGCAAAAGGAGTGATTGTTCATGGCCGCAAGACAAGGCCTGCAAAGGTGGATAGACTTGGGGCAAAGGAATTTGCCATAACCTTAAAGGAGGGCCGCAACCGCCAGATACGCCACATGGCCAGAACCGTGGACAACGAGGTGAGAACCCTGCACCGGGTGCGCGTGGCCCATGTGAAGTTGGGGGATCTGCCAAGCGGCCAGTGGCGGCTTCTTACAGACCAGGAAATCAAAGCCTTTGCCAGACATATCCAAAACAAAGAAAACCCATGAGGTATGAAGGCCCCATCTACCGCCCGCCAAGCGAGGCAGATTCTCTTCTTGTTCAGGCAACCATTGGCTGCCCCCACAACCGCTGCACATTCTGCATGGTCTATAAGGAAGGCCCCCGCTACAAAGCCAGGCCTGTTGAGGACATAGTTGAAGACCTTTGCGAGGCGCGCAGGGTTTACGGAGAGAATGTCTCTACCCTGTTCTTTCCTGCTGGCAACACAATTGCCATGAAAACCGCTGACCTGGCCCAAATCTGCAAAAAGGCGGGCGAGCTTTTTCCAAATTTAGCCCGCATAACGGTTTACGGCTCCATCCAGTATCTTTTCCAAAAAGGGCTTATTGGGCTTAAAACCCTGCGCGAGGCAGGCCTTTGCCGCATCCATGCAGGGCTGGAAAGCGGCGATGACGCCATTTTAAGGCAGGTGAAAAAGGGCTTTGATTCCAAAACCGCCGTACAGGCAGGCAGATGGGCCATTGAGGCCGGAATTGAGTTGAGCCTCTATGTTGTGCTTGGTTTGGGCGGCAGGGGGCAAACAAGGCAGCACGCGCAGCAAACAGCAGAGGTGTTAAACCGCATAAATTCTCATTTTATAAGATTGAGAACCTTTGTGCCCAAAATAAACACGCCCATGCTATTGGATGTGAAGGCCGGGCGCTTTGCCATGCTATCCCCCCACGAGGTGCTTGAAGAAACCCGCCTTATGCTTGAGAACCTTACTGTCACTTCTCAAATAACAAGCGACCACTACACCAATTATATAAACCTTGAAGGAAGGCTGCCTGCTGAAAAGGCCCGTCTGCTGGCCGAAATTGAAAAGGCCCTGCAAAGGCCCCAAAGCGATTTCAGGCCCTTTTTCATCGGAGATCAGTAAGGTCACAACTAACCGGCAGAAAAGGAAAAACCCGTCAAGGCCAAGCCTTTTATGCCTGCCCTGACGGGTTTTTTTTGATTCAGGCGGATTAAAGGCTTTTTCCTATTTGCGATAATACTGCATGGCTTCTGGCATGAGGCTTTTTATGTTGTTTATCCGGGTTGTATCCGAAGGGTGCGTGCTCAAGAATTCGGGCATTGACCCACCCTGTTTTTTGGCCATCATGCGCTGCCAGAAATCCACAGCCGCATTGGGGTTGTATCCGGCCATGGCCATGAAAACAAGGCCAAGGTGGTCTGCCTCGTTTTCCTGAACCCGGCTGTAAGGCATGAGCACCCCCACCTGGGCACCCAGGCCGAATGCAGCCATCCACAGGGCCTGGGTCTGCTGGGGCTTGTCGCTCAAGGCCTGGGAAAGGGCCATTCC
>JAGVAW010000116.1 GCA_020060085.1 Desulfobacterales bacterium | reverse complement strand
GTACCGCACACATCATCATGTATGGGCTCAAAATTCTGAATTTTCCGCCATTGTTTTCTCCGGCAGCGAGGGATGGGGAGACTCCCGTATTTACGCAGTATTGCTGGATGAGATCAACGACATCGAACAGCCGCCCCCCCCGGAAGTGAACGGGGGCGACATCCAGCCCCTGGGTGTTCAGCCCATAGAGCCGCTTTTGCCCATATTCAGAATTTCTCCCCCTGATGAAGAGGTTCCTTTTGATGAATGGTGCGAAAACTGGCCTTCAGTAAACATAGCCTCGTTCGGAGACGAGGAAATGCTTTTGATTGCCTACCACGGCCGTTACCAGGGGTATACCGGCAATGAAGGAGACCCCTACGGCGATAGTGAAGTCCACCGCATTGTGGTGAATGTTGGTGGTGGGGAATTTTGGGGATCTTTCACGCTTGTCGAGCATTATGAAGGTGACGGAACGCCCTGGAGCAAAATTCAGGGCCCCACATCCTGGATGCCCAACGACTTCGGAGGCTTTGCCCTTGCTTATGTGGCTGAAGAAGGAGACGGTGGAGATTTTGGCCCCTTGTTTGTTGAAGAGGGTGATGAAGGGGACGAAGGGGATGAAGGGGAGCTGCCTTACCCGCAGCAAAGCCTTTTCGTAGCCGTTATGGGCGAGGGTTTTCAGTCAATTCAGCTCACGGAGGGCTATCAGGACACCCGGCCCTGGTGGAGCCCGGATGGCGGCAAAATACTTTTCAAGGAAAACAATGACTGGTGGGGGGGGGAAGAAATCAGCTCCTCCCGTGACGGGGACACAATGCCCTGGCACATGGACTTGCTGGTGCTGTTTTTTGGAGGGGAACTGCTGACCCAAAACGGCTCCCTTTCCGTGACCATTGAGCCGGAAGGGGCCAGGATGGCAGGCGCCCAGTGGAGGATTGCCGACGGGGAGTGGCAAAACAGCGGAGACACGCTGGATGAATTGCCAGTAGGCGACTACACAGTTGAGTTCAAGACCGTCAACGGCTGGGACACCCCTGCCAGCCAGGATGTCACCGTTGAAGAGGATCAGACCGCAGAAGCCACCGGAATCTATGTGCAGCAGGTGGGATCCGTCACAGCGGACATACTCCCCCAAGGGGCCATAGATGCCGGAGCAAAATGGCGGGTTGGCGGAGGAGTGTGGCAGAACTCCGGTGCCACGGTCAATGACCTGCCGGTCGGCCCCTATGTGGTAGATTTCCAGCCGGTTGCAGGATGGACCACACCTTTTTCCAAGAATGTCACCGTTGAAAACGGACAGACTGCATCCACTTCAGGAACCTATGTGGAGCAGGGGCCGATTGCCGGAGATGTGGACGGGGACGGGCAGCTTACCCCTTCGGATCTTCGGGTCATCCGTGCGCTCATGGGCGTGTGCGTGGGAAACCGCAGGTACATCCCCGCCGCAGACATGGACAACAGCGGCTGCATCAACACAATTGACATCACCCTCTGGTACAAGGCCTATGCTACATTTCAGGCAGGGCAGCAGTAGAGGTTTTGTTCCTCTTCACAGCAGGCCGTATGCTTTGGCCTGCCGATAAAAACTGCGGGGAGAAAAACCTTTAATGGCTTTCTCCCCGCAGTTGCTTTAAAAGACCGCAAGTTACAATCAATGGAAAAGATTGCCTTCATTCCGGCCCGCGGAAGCAGCTTGGAATAGAAGGCCAGGCCAACAATGTTTTTGGGGGGAAACTTTCCGGGCATTTGCAGCCCAACAAGGCATGGCTTCGGACGGCAACTCCGAAGTTTTCTCTTTTCAAACCTTTTATATTGTGATAACAATTTGTTATTAGGAAATAATCTTGAGGCCTCCGCTATGGATGTGTAGACAAAAAAGGCCTTTGCGCTTCCAGGCAAAATTCACCCTTTTATTGCGAGGGCTTTTGTTTTATGGAAAAGGGCAGGATCGGCTGTTGGGGTGTTAGGCGCACCCAAATGCCCCTTGCCGGGAGCAAATAACTTTGCCTGACAGGCAATCACCTAAAAACGAAGGCTGCCGCGGCCCTTCAAGGACCGGAGACAGCAGGGAAAGGAGATTCCATGAGCGCAACCCCCAAACCTGTTGAGAAGGTCGAGATAATCACCCTTGAGGACAATTATGTGGACCTCACCTCCATGGACAGCACCGCTGTTGTGTTGAGGGCCGTGCCGCTGCGCGGGACCACATTTGCAAACACAATACTTGCAGAGCACGGCTTTTCCGCTGTAATCAGGGTCACGGACAAAGGCAAGTCCCGCATGGCCCTGCTTGATTTTGGAATGTCGGCTGATGCTGCTGCCAGAAACTCCAAAACCCTTTCCCTGGACATGAGCCAGGTGGAGGTCGCAGCCCTTTCCCACGGCCATATCGACCATTTTGGAGGCATGAAGCTTCTGGGCCTGGAAATATCCCAGCCCGGCACCCCTCTTGTGGTGCATCCTTCGGCTTTCAAGCCAAACCGCTACCTGGAGCCCTTCCCCGGCTTTCAGGTGGACATGCCTGCCCTCACCCGTCAGGATGTGGCTCAAGCAGGCTTCAAGGTTAAAGAAACAAAGGAGCCGATGCTTCTAATGGATGGCGAGGTTCTATTTCTTGGGGAAATTCCCAGAAAAAACGATTTTGAAAAGGGTATGCCAAACGCCTTTTACAAGGGTGAAAATGGAAACGCCGTGTGGGACCCAATTGAAGACGACACAGCCCTTGTGGCCAATCTTGCGGGCAAGGGGCTTGTCATCCTTTCGGGCTGCGCCCATTCAGGCATTGCCAACACCCTGACCCATGCCAGGCAGGTCACGGGCATAGACAAAATCCACGCTGTAATGGGCGGCTTCCACCTTTCCGGGCCTGTAATGGCACCTGTGATTGAGCCCACCATAAAGGCCTTGAAAGAGGCTGACCCTGACTTTGTAATCCCCACCCACTGCACGGGCAGAAACGCTGTGGCAGCCTTTGAAAAAGCATTCGGCGAAAAATTCCTCTTGAATATGTCGGGAACGACACTAGTTTTTACATGATGAAAAATTGACGCAGGCCGGTCCGGGTACAAATCCCCCGGCCTGCAAAATGTGGAATTGCACTATAAAAGGTGGAATATGTCCGGTCTTCAGCAAATGAATGTGAGCTTTGACCCCACCGAGGACCGCCTTTTGTGGCGGCTCACCAGCCAGGCAGAGCAGGGCCTTTGCGAGTTCCGCCTGTGGATGACAAGGCGCATGGTGCGCCTGCTCTGGGGGGGGCTTGACCAGCTTTTGGGCCAGGACCCGGAAAAAACTCTCCGGGTAGAGCCAGCGGCCCGGCAGGTTGTCCGCCAGTTTGAAGAGGAAGCAGCCCTGGAACAGGCCGATTTTAAAACCCCTTTCAAGGCCCAGGATGCAGCCCTGCCCCTGGGGCAAACGCCCCTTCTTGTCTCCCAGATAAAGCTCAATCATGCTCCTGACGGCAACAAGGTGATGGGCCTGCACGACAAGAACAATCAGGGAATCACCCTTACCCTTTCACCTACAATGGTTCACTCCCTGCGCAAGCTTTTGGTTGAAAGCGCCCAAAAAGCCCAGTGGGATTTGCACCTGCAGGTTGCAGACCCAAAAAGCGCCTTTATTCCTGAAAATTTGCCCCTGCAATAGATTAAGGCCAACTGCACCATGTCAAGCAAATGGCCTGCAACAAGCGCTGATTAACGGAGAATTCAAGCCCAGAACCAATTCTTTCCCCATGATCATTACCACCCAAGCGAGGAAGCCATGAGCAACATTTCAAGAAGGAGCTTTCTGAAAAAGGCGGCTGCTTCAGCCGGAGGCCTTGCCCTGGCCGCATCCGCTCCACGGGCTGTTGCCGCCTCTCCAAAGGGGGCCGAGCTTGCCACGGTTCTGGACATAGGCCGCTGCATAGGCTGCGGGGCGTGCGTGGATGCCTGCCGCACCATCAACAACTTCAAATTTCCCAGGCCCGAAAAACCCTTCCCGGCCATGAGTCCCCAAGACCGGGTCAAGGTAGAGGACTGGTCGGAAAAACAGAATGTTGACAGCCGCCTGACTCCCTACAACTGGCTTTTCCTTCAGACTGTCGATGTGAGCTATAAGGGGAAGGATTATCTTATTCACATCCCCAGACGCTGTATGCACTGCCAGAATCCACCCTGCGCCAACCTCTGCCCATTTGGGGCTGCCCGCAAACTGGAAAATGGCATCACTGTCATACATCCTGACATCTGCTTTGGCGGAGCCAAGTGTAAGGCCGTATGCCCCTGGAAAATTCCCCAGCGCCAGACAGGCGTTGGGCTTTATTTGAAGATGATGCCGCGCTTTGCAGGCAATGGCGTGCTGTTTAAATGCGACCGCTGCTTTGACCGCATTGACAAAGGAAAACTGCCCGCCTGCATCGAGATATGCCCGGAACAGATTCAGCATATCGGCCCCAGAGAGGCCATGCTGGAAAAGGCAAGGGCCATTGCAAAGGATTATGACGGCTTCATCTACGGGGACACCGAAAACGGCGGCACCAACACATTTTATGTCTCCCCTGTGCCATTTGAAGTTCTGGACAGGGCATTAAAGGAGCAGGCCCAGCCTGGCCCCCATCTGGCCTCTGTTAAAAACTCCATGGCCATATCCGAGAATCTTGGCAAGGCCCTTTTGCTGGCTCCCCTGGCAGGTGCCCTGGCAGCAGGCGCATCAATTGCCGGGAAGCTTAAAAATTCAAGGGATTAATCACCAACAGATCGCCAATTCCAGACAAAGGGGTAAAATATGCAACTTCAAAACCAACCAGCTTTTGGCCGCCTCTACAAATGGCTATGGGGCCTTTGCATACTTGGGCTTGTTTTCACAGGATTCGGTCAGTTGCCCATATATGCCCGCTACGGGCTTTCCACCCTGCCGGGCCTTAAATGGAGCGCAGACTTCTATTTCACCCACGCCCTGCACGAGGCCTTTGCCTTTTTATTTATAGCCCTTGCCGTGTACGCCATTGTCATCTGGCTTTTTGGCAGGCGCCCCGCCCTTTCCATGTCGGGACTTTTGCGACTTGCAATACTTGCGGGTATTTTTGCCACAGGCATTGTGCGGGTGCTCAAAAATTTCCATAATATTCATTTTTCGCCAGACACCCTGCTTGTTGCGGATCTGGGCCACCTTGCCCTTGCCGTTGTATTTCTTGTAACCATTGCAATAACAGCAGCCCTTTCCAGGCCCTGGCTCAAAACAGGATATTATGGGCAGTAAAAAGGCGGCCAGGCCTGCAAACAAAGCCGGGGCTTGAAATCCAAGCGGTTTTGGTACACAATTTAATCTAGCGTTGCACAACCAAAGTCCCCTGCCCGATTTGTTGACCTTGCCGGGCTTGCAGGGTAAAATTCAATATCGCTTCCAAAGTTAATCTCATAAAAGAAAATGCCTTGGTTCAGTAAATTCCACTGAAAGGATGAAAAAATGCAAAAATTGTCTTCAGGAAAAAAGGCGGGATTTATCCTGGCAGCTCTTTTGATGGCGCTTTTGCTGGCCGGCGGCCCATTAGGCTGCGCCTCCAAATTGGATGCCAAGTCCCAGGTTAAGGAACCCGGCCCGGTTTATTACGATTTTGGAGATGTCTCCATTCCGCCGGAACTTTCCCTTTCCCGCAAGGACAGCTTTATATATCAGGCCCAAGGCTTTTCGACAGGCGTGCTTGTGCTTTCCGGCAAGGTGGAGCTTGGCAGGCTTCTGGGTTTTTTCGAAAAGAACATGATAAAGGACAACTGGACGCTCATCAGCACATTCAAGTCGCCCCGCTCCATCATGCTCTTTTCAAAGCCCGGCCGCATGTGCGTCATCAATGTAACCGAAGGCAGTTTCTCCACAAATGTGGAAATATGGGTCGCACCCACTGAAGTTGGTTCCCCCCAGGCTTCGTCAGACACCTTGGGCCTTTTCAAATAGGAGCTTGCAACATGATCTTTCCCTCAATGTTGCAGAACAAGCGGGTTGTTTTAGGGGTAACGGGCGGCATCGCTGCATACAAGGCCGCATACCTTGTACGGCTTTTCAAGCAGGCCGGGGCTGATGTGCGCGTTGTCATGACTCGCGCCGCAGAGCGCTTTGTCTGCCCGCTGACATTTGAGGCATTGTCTGAAAACCCGGTTTACAATGATATGTGGCAGGACAATTCCCAAGGGAAAATAGCCCACATTGCCCTTGCCAAAGAGGCCGATGTGTTGGTTGTGGCCCCTGCCACAGCCAACAGCATAGCCAAGTTTGCAAACGGCATGGCAGACGACCCGCTTTCCACCCTCATGCTTGCGGTTACTGCACCAAAACTTGTTGCACCTTCCATGAATATAAATATGTACGAGAATCCGGCCACCCAGGCCAACCTCCAGATTCTTGCCAAGCGCGGCTTCTGTGTGCTTGCCCCTGGAATCGGCTTTCTGGCCTGCGGAGATGAAGGCAAGGGAAGAATGCCCGACCCGGAAATAATTCTGGATCGCACGGCAGCCCTGATTACGGAAAAGGACCTTGGCGGAAAGCGCGTGCTTGTTACAGCAGGCCCCACCCGCGAGTACATGGACCCCGTGCGCTTTATCAGCAACCCAAGCTCCGGCAAAATGGGCTTTGCCCTGGCCAGGGCCTGCGAGCACCGGGGAGCTTGTGTCACCCTTGTAACCGGCCCTGTGGAGATGGATGACCCCATCAATATGCGTGTAATCCGTGTGACCACGGCCCTGGAAATGGCCGCTGCCGTCAATGAATACGCTGCCAACCAGGACATGGTTTTCAAGGCTGCCGCTGTTTCCGACTACAGACCAGCCGCTGCAACAGACCAAAAGATAAAGGACTCCCGCCAGATAGAGACCCTGGAGCTTGCAGCCAACCCGGATATACTTTTTGAGCTTGGCCGGAAAAAGGGCAACACGGTGCTTGTGGGCTTTGCGGCTGAAACCCAGAAACTGGAAGAGCATTCCGCCCAAAAAATGCAGAAGAAAAATCTGGACATGATTGTGGGCAACATTGTGGGGGTATCGGATTCAGGCTTTGGCGCAGACTTTAACACAGTCACCTGCTTTTACCCGGATACCCCCCCGGACCGGCTTGCCTCCCAGTCCAAAGACTCTGTTGCCCATGCAGTCATTGACCGGGCATTAACCATATACCGTAAAAAAGGATACGAGTAAGGATGGCCGGATTCGGCTCCAAAAACCCGGAAACAGACCCTGTTGGCCAGGCTGTTGAGGCTGTGAAGGCGCTTCGCGCCCATCTGCTTCTGGCCTTGCGTCAGGATGGGCTTCTGGGTCTTGAGCTTGACAGCGCTTCCCAACAGGCTCTGGCCCGGTGGAAAGGCGCTCCGGCCCAAGGCAACCGGCCTCCCGGCCCCCGCACCCTGCCAAAAGCCCAGCCCCAGGCGCCCCCTGCACCCGTGGCCGTCTCAAACCCCATCGAAACCCTGGAGCAGATCCAGGCAGACCTTGGGGATTGCAGGCGATGCCCTCTGTGCAAAGGCAGGGCGAACCTTGTGTTTGGCGAGGGCAACCCCAGGGCGCAGATTCTGTTCGCGGGCGAAGGACCAGGCAGAGAAGAGGACGAACAGGGCCGTCCCTTTGTGGGCGAGGCCGGGAGGCTCCTCACAAAAATCATCGCTGCAATGGGCTACACAAGGGAGGCCGTTTACATCGCCAATGTGGTGAAGTGCCGCCCGCCCGGAAACCGGGACCCCAAACCCGATGAAATTGCAGCCTGCATCCCCTTTCTCAAGCGCCAGATTATGAGCATCCAGCCTACGGTCATAGTGGCCCTTGGCAGAGTGAGCGCCCACACGCTTATGGGGGTTTCCACCCCAATAACAAGGCTTCGGGGGCAACTGGGCTTTTTCGGTGAGTTCCCGGTCATGCCCACCTTCCACCCATCCTATCTTCTGCGCCAGGGCGGAGAAGCCCAGAAAGAGGCCAAGCGTGCCGTGTGGAACGATATGCAGGAAGTCATGAGAATGCTTCGCTGATCCAATTTGCTTGCCTGCCAAAATAAAGGGAAGGCAAAGCATGAAAATCCGCGGAAGCAGTCGCAGGGCAAGGGCGAAGGTGTACTTGCTTGCCAAATGAGCGTAACGCAGCCCACGCCCGCCTGGGGCCGCCCTTCACGATAGGTTTTCCGAGGCCTTCTCCACCCATTCAAGCAACTTCCTCAACTGCTCCCTGATCCCGTGCGTTGCAGCCATCACGCCAAATTCTGCCTCTCTTGCCTTTATATCTGAAAGAAGGGCCGCATCAAGGGTCTGGCCCACCCTGCCCACGCCCCGCACAATAACTTGCAGCAGGTGAAAGAGCCAGACAAGCTGATCCTTCCTTTCTGCCAGGGAGTAAATTTCCGAGTCCGGGTTGCCGTACTCCCACAGGGCGCTTCGCAGCACCGAGGAGGCTGCATCCCCGCCCACAAGGCCAAGCAGGATATAGGCCTCCCTTTCAAGGGTGAGCAGATAGCCAAGCGGCATGGCATCGTGCCATGTGTAGGGGTTCAAGGCAGTTTTAAGGCCCTTGTGAATTGTGCGGATTTTTACAAAAACGCGCTCCTTTTCATCATCCAGAATTTGGGCCACAAAGCCGGTGGCGTCCGGGTCAAGGCCGTCCTGCACATTGAGCACCTCTTCGGGTGTCATGCGGATGTCCTTTAAAAGCTCCTTGTTGAAGCGCCGGACCAGCAGGTTTGCCAGCATAAGGGCGTTGCGGTCGGAAAATGTGATGGTTTCCGGGTCGCGCAGAAAGCCTTCCACCAGCACGCCAAGGCCGGTTTGAGGCTGTTTCATGCGGTTTATGAGAAGCCCAAGGCTGTTTAAAAGGGCAATGCGATCCTCCTTTGCCACCTGCTCCTTCAAATAATGCCACAAAAAGGCAAAAACCTTTTTTTCGTGGCGGCAAAAGGCGGGAATGCTCTTTTCAAAGGAATCCCTTAAAAAGCTGCCCCTGCTGTCAAAGCAGGAGGCAAGCAGGCTCACAAGCTCCACAGCCTGGGCCTGGGAAATGGCAAAATCCTTGGCCACAATGGCGTAATCCGCCTCGTCAAAACTGGCGGCCCGCCGCAAGAATGATTTCATCTTTCTGTTTACGCGCGCCCTTTGGGCAAAAAACTCCACCTGCTCAACAATGGGGCTGCTCACACCAGCCATGACCTGGGCATTATCCGGCCCCTGGGCATAAAGGTTTGCGCCCTTTTGCTGCAAAAGCTCAAAGGCTTCGTCAGGGGCCTTGTCCAGGCCCTTGTAAATGGTTTCCAGCACAAGCTGCACGCTGTCCTCGCCAAGAATGTTTATCTGACCAAGGGCTTCAATGGACCCGGATGCGGAAATGTAAACAGCATCCAAAAGCTCGGTGACAAGGCCCAGGCGCTCTGCCACCTGCCAGGCTGCCAGGGTTGACCAGTCCCCGGCCCTTAAAGCATGGAGAATTCTGGCAGACTTGCGGTTGAAATCCCCAAACTCGCGCGAGACAAGGCGGGCCATGCCTGCAAGGTGGTCGCTTATGATTTCGTCTGGCCTGTCGGCGACCAGCCAGCGCGGGTTGTTTATCTCCAGGCAGGGGCGCACCAGAACCCCCAAAAGCTTTTTGAAGGCAAAAAGGGCATCATAAACACCTGTGTAATGGCGCAGGGGGTCTCTTGCGCCTGCCCGGCGCATCATGGCATCTGCCTGGTTTATTAGCACCTGCATTGTGCCGCGCTTTAGGCTGTTGCCAGCCGCAAGCATGGTGAAGGCCGCGCTGGGCTTTCGCTTTTCGTCTAAAATGACCGGGGTTTTGCCCGGCTCATCATCCAGGCCCGGATGCTTTGGCACATTGAAATAGGC
>JAGVAW010000077.1 GCA_020060085.1 Desulfobacterales bacterium | reverse complement strand
AGCGGGCATGGTAAAGGAGCTGCGCGAAAAAACAGGCGCAGGTATGATGGACTGCAAAAAAGCCCTTGCAGAAACCAGTGGCGATATGGAACAGGCCATTGACTTTCTGCGCAAAAAGGGAATTGCTACAGCCCAGAAGCGCGCCGGCAGGAGCGTTTCCGAAGGCTCGGTGCAGTCCTACATCCACATGGGCGGCAAAATCGGCGTTCTTGTGGAAATAAACTGCGAAACCGACTTTGTGGCCAAGAACACCGACTTTCTTGACTTCTGCAAAGATATTGCAATGCACATTGCAGCCACGGCCCCCCTGGCGGTAAGACCCGAAGAGGTCAGCCCGGCGGTAATCGAAAGAGAGCGCGAGGTTTACAAGGGCCAGGTTCTGGAAATGGGCAAGCCTGAAAATGTGGCCGACAAGATTGTTGACGGAAAGATGAAAAAGTTTCTGGCCGACAACTGCCTGATGAATCAGGCCTTTGTCAAAAACCCGGATCTTACGGTTCAGGATTACCTCAACGAGGTCATCGGCAAAACCGGCGAAAACATCATTATCCGCCGCTTTGCGCGCTTTGCCCTGGGTGAGTGATTATTATGGCCTGCGCCAAATACAAAAAAGTGCTGCTAAAGCTTTCCGGCGAAGCCCTGATGGGCGATCAGGGCTTTGGCATAAGCCCTGACTATCTTTCGTATGTGGCTGATGAAGTCCGCAGCGTGCATGATATGGGATGCCAGCTTGCCCTTGTCATCGGCGGAGGCAACATTTTCCGGGGCATAGAATCATCATCCTTTGGCATGGATCGCACAAGCGCAGACCACATGGGAATGCTGGCAACAGTCATAAACGCCATAGCCCTGCAGGATGCCCTGGAAAAAAAGGGAATGCAGACCCGCGTGATGTCTGCCATAACCATGCCCCAGGTGGCTGAGCCTTACATATTGAGGCGAGCGCTGCGCCACCTTGAAAAAGGCCGGGTGGTGATTTTTGCAGCCGGAACCGGCAATCCCTATTTCACCACAGACACGGCAGCCGTGCTTCGGGCGCAGGAGATTCATGCCCAGATACTGCTCAAGGCAACCCGCGTGGACACACTTTATGATGCAGACCCTGCAAAGGTGCCGGATGCAAAGCCCATTTTAAAGACCACGCACCGCTTTGTGCTGGAAAAAGAACTCCGTGTCATGGATATGACCGCAATTTCACTGGCCCTGGACAACAACCTGCCGGTTCAGATTTTCAACCTTTCTGGAGCAGGCAACATCCGCAGAGCCGTGTGCGGTGAATCCGTAGGTACCTATATCTCCGCCCAATGAGGCTTGCGGCCACCCCTTCTTGAGCCGGACCCGGGCCTTTTCCCATTAAAGCCCGGTTCCGGCTGCTTTGGCGAGGTGCAATATGCTAGAGCTTGTTTACGAAGAATCCAGCGAAAAAATGGAGAAGTCCATCTCCCACCTTCAGCAGGATCTCCTGCGCATCCGCACGGGCCGAGCATCCCAGTCTTTGCTGGACGGCATAAGGGTGGACTACTACGGCACCCCGACACCCATCAGCCAGATGGCGACCATAAGCGTGCCTGAAAGCCGCCTCATCACAATCGCCCCCTGGGATGCCTCGGTCATAAATGATGTGGAAAAGGCCATATTAAAATCGGATCTTGGCCTTACTCCCAACAATGACGGCAAAATAATAAGAATCTCCATTCCGGCCCTTACCGAGCAGCGCAGAAAAGAACTTGTAAAGGTTATAAACAAGATGTGCGAGGAGCAGAAGGTGGCTGTTCGCAACATCCGCCGCGAAGCAAACGAAAGCCTTAAAAAATTCAAAAAGGACGGCGATATAACCGAGGACGAAATGTTCAAGGGCCAGGACGAGGTTCAAAAAATCACAAACGAGCACATCGAGAAAATAGACAAGGTTTGCGCTGCCAAGGAAAAGGAAATCCTTGAATTCTGATTTTGAAAATGCGCCAAAACCGGATTTGGACCCTGGCCTGGATTCCTCACAGATTCCTTGCCATGTTGCCATAATCATGGACGGCAACGGGCGCTGGGCGCAGAAAAGGCTTTTGAACCGGATTCAGGGGCACGAAAAAGGCTCGGACGCTGTGCGCCGCATTGTGCGGGCAAGCCGACAGGCAGGCATAAAATATCTCACACTCTATGCCTTTTCCACGGAAAACTGGCAGCGCCCCAAGATGGAAGTCAGCGCCCTGATGAGCCTGTTGAAAAGGTTTTTGAAAAGCGAACAGGCCCTTATGCTGGAAAAGGGCATCCGCCTAAATGTTGTGGGCGACAAGGCCCGCCTGCCTGCTGATGTTCAAAAGGCCCTGGACAGGGCCATATCAGTTACAAGCGCCAACAATGACATGGTGCTTTCCCTGGCCCTTTCATACGGGGGCCGCGAGGAACTGCTCCGGGCAGCCCGCACTCTGGCGACAAAGGCCAAAAATGGCGATATTGCGCCGGAGGCCATAAGCGAAAGGCAAATTGCAGCCTGCCTTTACACGGCAGATATGCCCGACCCTGACCTTGTAATACGCACCAGCGGAGAGGTGAGGATTTCAAATTTTTTGCTGTGGCAGATTGCATACGCCGAGTTTTTTTTCACGCCCACCCTTTGGCCGGATTTTTCTACTGAAGAATATTTTTCAATTCTGCGCGATTTTGCGGGCCGCCAGCGCCGTTTTGGCAAAACCGGCAGCCAGGCCCAGGAGGGGCAAGAATCTCCCTCAAAGAGCGCTATTAGTGCTGCGGAGTCCTCATGAGTCTTTCTTCCCATGCCAAACGCTGGATAACCGTTGCCTTTGTGGCACCGGTACTTATCGTGTTTTTTCTTTCCGCCCCTGCAGGCGCGGTGACTGTTCTTGCAGCCATTGTGGGGGCGTTAGCCCTGTGGGAATATTTCAGCCTTTTTGTTGGCACAAAAAGCCCAGCGGATTTAGGCTACCTTCTGGCTGTGGCAATTGGTTCGTGCATAATGTGGGCCGGTTGTTCAGGAGCTTTTCCTGTTATGCTGGTACTGCTGTGGGTAACAGTCTTTGCCTTTTCCGCCAGGGCAATCATCCGCTACAATCAGGGGAGAAACGGCTTTGATCTTCTTGTAAAAGAGGCCATGTCCATACTTTACATTCCCTGTATGCTCACATCCATTGTTCTCATCCGGGCGTCGGAAGACGGGGTTTCATGGCTCTTTCTGGTGCTTTTTCTGGCCTTTATTTCAGATACGGGCGCATTTTATGCAGGCAAGTTTTTGGGCAAACACAAGCTTATTCCCAAAATAAGCCCTGCCAAAACAGTTGAGGGCGCTTTAGGCAGCATTGCGGCAGATATAATTGTCGTTGTTGTCTTTAAGCTTATTGTGCCTGCAATGGCAGACCTTTCCTGGGGTTTTATGCTCACAATGGCTGTTTGCGCGGCTGTTGCCACCCAGATAGGCGACCTTTTCGAGTCCATGCTAAAACGCAGCTACAATGTAAAGGATTCGGGCATTTTCTTCCCGGGCCACGGCGGAATGCTCGACCGCATAGACGGCCTGCTTTTCACGGGCCCTGTGGTGCTGGGCTTCATGCTGGCAGCCGCATCCTGAAAATGACCGGCAAAGGGGCGCTTTTTGGCCCGGAACCCGGCATTTTGCAACCAAAAAGGCCCGGCAAAGGGCGGCTTGTTCCATGATAAACTTGAGCATACTCGGGTCCACAGGCTCCATAGGCAAAAACGCCTGCTGGGTGGCGAATAATTTTCCGGAAAAGTTTTCCGTCAAGGCTCTCACCGCATCCACAAGCATAAAAGCCCTTGCAGACCAGATAGCCGCCTTTAAGCCGGAAATGGCCGTGGTGCGCGACAGGGAGCAGGCACAAAAACTTTCTGCCCTGGTTGGAAACAAAACCTGCCGCATAGATTACGGGCCGGATGGCTATGCAAAAGCCGCCAGCCTGCCGGGTGTTGACACCGTAATTTCTGCAACTGTTGGCGCAGCAGGCCTTGTGCCCACCCTGGCGGCCGTGGATGCAGGCAAGACCGTGGCCCTTGCCAACAAGGAAGCCCTGGTCATGGCCGGAGGCCTGGTCATGGAAAGGGCAAGGCTTTCCGGAGCGCGCATACTGCCCATAGATTCCGAGCATTCAGCCATTTTCCAGTGCCTTGCAGGCCACAACCGGGACGAGCTTTCCCGTATCTGGCTGACTGCTTCGGGCGGGCCTTTCCTTAATACGCCTGTTGAGGATTTTGCCTCCATCACACCGGAAATGGCCCTGGCCCACCCCAACTGGGACATGGGGGCCAAAATCTCCATTGATTCAGCCACCATGATGAACAAGGGCCTTGAGGTGATCGAGGCAAAATGGCTCTTTGATTTGAAAAATGAGCAGATTGCGGTTCTTGTGCATCCCCAGAGCATTGTCCATTCAATGGTGGAGTATTTAGACGGCTCGGTCATCGCCCAGATGGGCAGGCCCGATATGCGCTGCGCCATTGCCTATGCCATGAGCTTCCCAAAGCGGCTGGCGCTTCCTGTGCCCCCTCTGGATTTTTACCGGACTGCCCCCCTTACATTCATGCCGCCTGATACAGGCAAATTCCCCTGTCTTGCTCTTGCCTTTGATGCCCTTGAAAGGGCGCAGACCTGCCCTGCCGTGCTCAATGCTGCAAATGAAGCGGCTGTGGAAGCCTTTCTGAATAAAAAAATCGCGTTTTTACAAATTCCTCACATTGTCTCCCTTGCCCTGGATGCCCACAGGCCAGGCTCCGGGAGAAATCTGGCCGACATCCTTGATGCAGATGCCTGGGCAAGGAAGTTTGCGGCCAAGACGGTGACCAAATAATGTTTGCAACCCTGTTTGTCTTCATACTGGTTTTGGGTCTTCTGGTTTTTGCCCACGAGCTTGGGCATTTTCTTTTTGCCCGGCTTTTCAAGGTGGGGGTGGAGACCTTTTCTTTGGGTTTTGGCCCCCGGCTTTTCGGCTTCAAGCGGGGCATGACCGACTACCGGGTGTCGGCTGTACCCCTTGGCGGCTATGTAAAAATGGTGGGAGAGGACCCTGCTGATGACATAAGCCCGGAGCAGGCAGCCCTTTCCTTTTCGCACAAGCCTGTTTTTGTGCGGGCCTTCATTGCCGCATTCGGCCCCCTTTTCAACCTGCTGCTGGCGCTTCTGATTTTCTGGATGATGTTCCAGTTCGGGGGATTGAGAATCATGTCCCCGGTAATAGAGGGGGTTAGCCAGGATTCCCCGGCTGCCGTTGCAGGCATTCAGGAGCAGGATAAGGTCCTTTCCATAAACGGAAAAAAGGTGAAGGACTGGAGCAAAATGGCCGAGCTTATCGCCAATTCCGGAGGCAGGCCCATCCAGATGGAGGTTCTGCGCGATGAAACGGTAATAAGCCTTTCGGTTATGCCAGACGAGGTGCCGGGCCGTAACATTTTAGGAGAAGCCCAGCCGTTTTACCGCATAGGAGTGGAGGGCGGGCAGATAAGAAGGCCCGGCCCTGTTGAGGCCTTTGTTTACGGCAGCAAGGAAACCTGGGAATGGGTAAGGCTCACCGGCTGGTTTGTCTCCAAAATGTTCACCGGCACGGTGCCCATAAAGGCAATGGGCGGCCCCATACAGATAGCCAGGGAAACGGGCCGTCAGGCCAGGGCAGGCATTGTCAACCTTTTCTATCTGGTTGCCGTGCTTTCGGTCAATCTGGCGCTTATAAACCTTTTACCCATACCCATACTTGACGGCGGGCACCTGCTCTTCCTTGCAATTGAGGCCATACGCAGAAAACCCGTGAGCATAAAGGTACGCGAAATAGCAACCCAGGTGGGGCTTGCCCTGCTCATCGGCCTTATGCTGGTGGTTTTTTACAACGATTTTATGCGGGTGCGCGATTCGGGCAATGTTATTTTTGTGGATGATGAAGGCGGCTCCATTGCAGCCCACAGGTTAAGGCTGGAATCCGCCGGAAAAAGCATGATTCAGGCAAGCTCCGTGGAGAGGATTCTGATCTTTCTGGAGGAAAGCCCCAAAGAAAAGTTGGATGCAATAATTTTAAGCCGGGAGCAGGTGCCTGATATTGACGAGGCCACAAGAAAAATAAAGGAATTGCGCCCGGACATTGCAGTTATTGCCATAGCCCTTGAAGGCAATGACGGGGATTTGCCGGATACCCCAATCATCCCAGGCCTCTTTGCCTGGCTTTATCATCCCCTTGAGCATCAGGCCATTCTGGATGCCCTGGACCAGGCCCGCAAGGAGACACAAGAACAGGACACCGGGCAGGCAGATCAGGACAACCAATAAGCATATCTGCCCCCTGCCCAGTTCAAAATATGCCAGGTTGACAAAAAGGCGGCCAGGGGCATAAAAAGGTCAAATCTGATTTTTTTCAATGCCCTAACACCTTGTTGCCGATGGAAAAAAGCCCATGATGACCCTTGTTGAATTCAAAAATCTGGTTTCCCTTTCCAAAAGCGAGATATGCCGTGAAATTTTTTTGGAAAACGCCCAGACCATAAAGGTAAAAAAAGAGGAAAGGGTCATCCTTAACCTGGGTAAAATTTTTGATGCCACACTTGCCATAAGCAACAAAAAGGGCTTCCACGCCATGAGCTTGAGGGATTTAAGCGAAGGCGCCGGCCTTTCCATGGGTGCCCTCTACTCGTATTTTGCCAGCAAGGACGAGCTTCTTTCCATGATTCAGGAGCAGGGCCGCCGCATAACAAAGCGGGTTCTGGCCCAGCAGATACGCCCGGACCTTTCGCCAGCAGAAAAACTGAAAGTCGGCATAATCGCCCATCTTTATCTTTCCGAAATCATGCAGCCCTGGTTTTACTTTTCCTTTATGGAAGCAAAAAACCTTGAGAAAAAGCAGCAAAAGGATGCCATTGCCAGCGAGCTGATGACCGAGCAGGTTTATGCAGCAATTCTAAAAGAAGGCCAGCAGACAGGCGATTTTGCCCCCACAGACCCGGACATGACCGCAGCTTTAATAAAGGCCCTGCTTCAGGAGTGGTATGTGAAAAGGTGGAAATACCGCTCCAGGCAGATATCTGTTGAGCAATACGCCAGCTTTGTTCTGGACTGGGTGAAGGCTTTTGTGCAGCCGGTTAAAAATTCAGCTCACGCAAAAAAGGACTGATTCTCCATGACCCCTGCGGATTTGACAGACCAGCCAAAACAGACAAGGGAAGGCGAGCAGCTTGATGCAGCCAAGGTGGAGCAGTTCTTAAAGGACAGCATAAAAGACCTGTCCGGTACGGTTTCCATAAGCCAGTTCCCGTCAGGTCATTCCAACCTCACCTATCTTGTGAGCGTTGGCAACAAACAGCTTGTATTAAGAAGGCCGCCCTTTGGCAAAAAGGCAAAAACAGCCCACGACATGGGCCGGGAATATCGCATCCTTTCTGCCCTGCACCCGGTCTTTCCATACTGCCCAAAGCCTTTGGCCTACACGGAAGACCCATCTGTAATGGGCTGCCCTTTTTATGTGATGGAGCGCATAAGCGGAATCATCCTGCGCAAGGATTTGCCAAAGAGCCTTGACCTTTCCCCAAAGCAGGCGGCAGCCCTGTGCAAAGAGCTTATGGACATCCACATAAGCCTGCACAAGCTTGATTACAAAGCCATAGGCCTGGAGGACTTTGGCAAGCCTGTGGGCTATGTTGACCGGCAGGTGGACGGCTGGTCGCGGCGCTACCGCGATGCCCGCACGCCCGATGCCCCGGACTTTGAGGACATAATGGCCTGGCTGGATAAAAACCGGCCTGTCGGCCAAGCCCGCGCTGCGGTCATCCACGGGGACTACAAGTTCGACAATGTGGTGCTGGACCCGGCAAACCCCCTTAAAATTATCGGCGTGCTGGACTGGGAAATGGCCACCATAGGAGACCCCCTTATGGACCTGGGCTGCTCTTTGGCCTACTGGGTGCAAAAGGACGACCCTGCGGAAGTGGAGAAGATTCGCATGATGCCCACAAACATTGACGGAGCCATGACCCGCCTTGAGCTTGTGGATTACTACCGCCAGCAGACCGGGCTTGCCATTGACAACTGGCCCTTTTATTTCACCTTCGGCCTTTTCCGGCTGGCAGTCATTGCCCAACAGATTTACTACCGCTTCTTTCACGGCCAGACAAAAGACAAACGCTTTGCCATGATGATCTTTGCTGTCCACATCCTGGAAAAAGCCGCCCAACAGGCCGCAGAGCAAACCGCTGGGTGAGCCAAAGCGCTGCGCCAAGAACCACACAACCTACTGTTTTTGCACCATTTTTACCCTCAACCACAAGCGTACAGGGCAAAGCCGGGGAGCCGTGGTTTTTCTCCTTAACCACAAGCGTACAAGGCGGTTCCAGGGAGCTTTGTTTTTTCTTTTCCTCCACCCCACCAGCGCAAAGGGCGGGTCCAGGGCGCTTTGGGCAAGGCGGTGGTTGTTTTTCTTCTCAACCACAAACGCACGGGGCGGTTCCAGGGAAAGGAGAGCAAGGCGCGCGAGCCGGACAAGGACGAAGGTGTACTGATAGTACATCGAGCTCCTTGTCCGGCGAAGCGCAACGCAGCTATCGTTTTCCTGGGACCGACCTAATCCTTCAAGCAGCGGAGTTTGGCCAAATCTTCCGCATATCCGTAAAGATGCAGCCCCTTGCTCTCCACAGTCATTTCTCCATCTGCCACGCCTATTTCAGAAGCCATGTATTCCTTTAAATGCTGAATGCCAGCAAGGTTTGCCGGAAGCCCGCCCCAGAGATCCCAGCTTCGGAAATAAACATGGAAGATGAGCCTGCCATTTTGTATGCGCGTGTCAATGTGGCGCAGGCAGGGCGGGTCCAGAAGAGCAATGTCTGAAGGGTGGGCCACCTGGAGCACCATCTGGTTGTTGCGGTGCCCGAAGCGGCGGTAGGTGTCTATGACCCACTCTATCTGGTTTATGCAGAGCTGGCCATTGTGCTCGAAAAGGATTTTGCCGTCCGGCTCCCTGATATCTATTATGTGATCATTGCCAGCCTGCCAGAAGGCAAGCTTTTCGCCGGTTATGGGCGCACGGGTGAGGCGCTCGCCATAGGTGTAGGATTCGCCTGGGGCCTTTGTGGGGGTCATAAGGTATTCGATGTAGGATGACTCGTAGCCCGGGCCGCCGTAGATATAGTCGTGCTCCACAGGGTTTGGTATGCCGCAGGCAGGCGGAATGTCCGGCAGAAGCGGCAGGGTTCCCGGATACGCCACCTGCCCCACAAAATAGTCGTATTCCAGGCGGGTCTGGCCGGCATAAGAGCCGCGGTCAATCACAAAGCGGCTTCCTTTGTCCAAAATATCGTGCACGGCCTGGAACCACAGGTCAGGCAGATCTCGCGCCTTAATAAAGTGAATTTGCATGGCATCTACCAAGCTAGGGGTTTAAGGGGCTTGCGGCAACAAACGCATTCCTCCGTTTTTTTGGAGCTTTTCTTATCTACACACCGGCAGCCTGCTGGTCAAGGCCGCAGGCAATTTGTAAAAGGAATTGGCCACAAAAGCATTTTCCTCTTGCCGGTCTGTCCGCCAAATAGTAGGTTTTTAAGGTCAAAGAAATTATTTTTGGCCTGCCCAACGCTTTTGCCAAGGGTTTTTGCAGCCAGTCGCAGAAGAAAGCTGTTTTTTTAGACAGGTTTTAAGATTTTACCCTTAACCAGCCCATTTTTGCAGCAGATTTATTAAGGAGAAAATCATGTATCCACATCTTTTTTCGCCCATCACCATCAATAAAACAAAGATAAAAAATCGCATTGCGTATCCGGCTTTGGGGCTTCTTTACTCCTTTGACAGCAAGCTCAACGACCGCTACTACAACTTTTACAAGGAGCGCGCAACAGGGGGCGCTGGCATTGTAACCATCGGCCCTGTGGGGGTGGATTTCATCGGATCAGGCCTTTTGGCCCTTTCGCTTGCCGATGATTCCGCAATAGGCGATTTTGAAAAGCTCACCACAATAATCCGGGATGAGGGCGCTGTTTCGTGGATTCAGCTTTTCCATGCAGGCCGTTACTCCCACCCCATTTTAATAAACATGGAAACTCCCATAGGGCCTTCGCCTGTTTATTCGCCCTATTCCAAAACCACCCCGCGCGAAATGACAAAGGACGACATCCGCACGGTGCAAAAAGCCTTTGTGGATGCGGCCCTGCGCGCAAAGAAGGCCGGCTTTGATGGCGTGGAGATTATCGGGTCCGCCGGGTATCTTGTAACCCAGTTTTTAAGCCCTTTAACAAACCTGCGGCAGGATGAATACGGCGGGTCCTTTGAAAACCGGGTGCGCTTTCCAAGGGAGGTGATAGAAAAAATCCGCGAGGCAGTAGGCCCGGATTACCCCATGACCATAAGAATGGCCGGAAATGACTTCATACCCGGAAGCAACACCGAGGTGGAGGCCCGCCAGATTGCCCAGGTTTACGAAAAGGCAGGCGTGGATGCCTTGAATGTAACCGGCGGCTGGCACGAGACAAAGGTTCCCCAGCTTCCCATGGAGCTGCCGCGGGCCGGTTACGCTTTTCTGGCCCTCAATGTCAAAACCGCAGTCAACATTCCTGTAATGGCAAGCAACCGCATTGCAGCCCCGGATTTGGCGGAAACCATAATCCGCGAAGGCTATGCAGACATGGTCAACCTGGGAAGGGTTCTCATTGCAGACGCTTACTGGCCCCAGAAGGCAAAGGAAGGCAGGGCCGATGAAATACGCCCCTGCGTTGCCTGCTCCCAGGGCTGCACGGATCAGGTTTTTTCGGGAAAGCCGGTTTACTGCATAGGCAATCCGCGTGCCAGCTATGAGGCGGAGCGCAACATTGTAAAAACCTCATCCCCCAAAAAGGTGCTGGTGGCCGGAGCAGGCCCCGGCGGTCTGGAGGCAGCAGTCACAGCAGCCCAGATAGGCCACAATGTCGAGATTTTCGAGAAGGCCGATGACATCGGCGGCCAGCTTTGGATTGCCGGTGCGCCCCCTGGCAAGCACGACCTTTGGGACTTTGTGCGCTACTACCGGGCAATGCTCAAAAAACTCAACATCCCCGTGCATTTGAACACCAAGGTCACCCTTGAGCTTATAAAAAAGGAAAAGCCGGATCATGTTATTGTGGCTGAAGGCGCAAAATCCCTTGAGCCGCCCATAAAGGGCCTGGATGACGCCTGTGTTCTCAATGCCTGGGATGTTTTGAAAAACAGCCCGCCTTTGGGCAAAAAGGTGGCGGTCATCGGCGGCGGGTCCGTGGGCCTGGAAACAGCCCTGTTTGTGGCCCATCGGGGCACACTCACCCCGGAGGTGCTTTATTTCCTCTTTGCCTATGACGCCATTCCGCCGGAGCGCCTTAAAAAGCTCATGTTCCAGGGGGCAAGCCAGGTAACGGTTTACGAGATGATAGAAAAAGCAGGCAAGGATGTGGGCAAATCCACCAAGTGGGTTCTCTTT
>JAGVAW010000103.1 GCA_020060085.1 Desulfobacterales bacterium | reverse complement strand
TGGGTGGAGCCTATGGCCGCACCAATGGCAGCACCTGCCGCAGTGCCTATGGCCGCTCCCTTGGCCGTGCGGGTTGGCTGTCCGTCCGCGGCGCAACCGTAAAGAGCCGAAAAAAGCGCAAGAATCGCCACGAGGGCAAGTCCCTTTTTAACTTTGTTCATAATGGTCTTCCTCCCTGTTGGATGTCTCTACGACCAACGCCCGGTCCGAAAAGCTTGAAAGGCTTTACATCACCTCGTTAGTATAACATAAGCATGGCAGAGGCCTGTGGCAAGGGCCATAATCCGCCGGTCGGTCTTGTCGGCAGCCTACCCAGGCCGGTTGGCAATAATCCATTCTTTTTTTGTTGCCTAAACAGCCTCAATGGTGGAGGGTGGCTTTGAAGCAATGTTGTAGGTGACGCTTACAACGCCGGGGACCTCGTCGAGAATCCGGCCAGCGATTTTTTCCAGGGTTTCAAAGGGAAGCCTGGTGGGGGTGGCCTTGCGGGCATCAACCGAATCCCAGCAGCGCACCTCTATCTGCTGGCCAAAATCCCGCTGCATGTTCCTCATGCCCGTTACCTTGTCCTCGTGAAGAATTGCCATGTACTGAAAGGCCCCGGAGTCCTTGAGCAGGCTCTCCACAATGGCTGTGGCTTGGCGCACGGTTTCTATGCGCTCTTGGGTGACAGCGCCGATGACCCTTGCTGCCAGGGCAGGGCCTGGAAAGGGTATGCGGCTAAAAAGCTCGGCAGGCAGGCCTAAAGCTTGGCCCACTTTGCGCACGCCATCCTTGCGAAGGCTTATTAGCGGCTCGATTATGCTGTAGCCAAAGGTTTTTTCCGGATCAATGCCAAGCTGAGCAAAAACATTGTGCTGGCGCTTTATGCCTGCAACCGTCTCATCCACATCCGTTAAAATTGTCCCCTGAAGCAGGTGCTTTGCCCCGCTTTCCTTAACAATGCGGCCAAACACCTTTTTATAAAAGGCCTGGGTTATTGCCTCGCGCTTGGCCTCCGGGTCGCTCACCCCGTCAAGGGCCTCAAAAAAATCCGCCTTTGCGTCAATAACCTTCACAGGCACATTGAGGGCTGCAAACAGGTCAACAACCCTTTTGGCCTCACCATCGCGCATCAGGCCGTTTTCAATAAAAACCGTGTAAAGACGCTTGCCCAGGGCCTTGTGCCCAAGCATGGTTACAGTGGAGGAATCCACACCCCCTGAAAGGGCGTTGATGGCCAGATCATCCCCCACAGCCTGCTTTATCTCGCTGACTTTTTCCTCAATAAAAGCGGCTGTATCCAGATTTTCCGCTCGAATTTCCTCTGCCATGATTAAAGTTCCTTCCTGTTAAAATAAGCCGCAAGGTCAAAGGTTTTGCAAATATCTGCCTACAAAATAACGGGAAGGCCCTTTTCCTTCAGGTACTCCTTTACCTGGCGGATGGAAAAGGTGCGGTAGTGGAAGACCGAAGCTGCCAGAAGAATTTGAGCCTTGCCTTCAACTGCGGCCTCGTAGAAATGGACAAGCTCCCCTGCGCCGCCGGAGGCCACCACGGGCAGATTCACGGCATCTGCTACTGCCCTTGTGAATTCCAGGTCATAGCCTTTTTGGGTGCCGTCCCCGTCCATGCTTGTGGGCAGAAGAACGCCTGCGCCAAGGCCCTGGCATTGGCGCGCCCATTGGATGGCATCCAAACCCAAAGCGCGGGTTCCTCCGGCAACCACAAGCTCAAAGCCGGAGGGCATTTTGGGGTTTCTTTTTGCATCTATGGCAACTGTTATGCAGTCTGCGCCGAATTTTTGTGAGGCCTTTTCAACCAGTTGAGGGTCTTTTACAGCCGCGCTGTTCATGGAAACCTTGCTGGCTCCGGCCTCAATAACCATTTCAATATCCTCTATTGAGCCTATGCCCCCGCCAACGGTAAGAGGTATGGAAATGACGCCGGAAACGGCCTTGACCCATTCCAGGCGGGTCTTGCGGTTTTCCAGGGTGGCGGCAATGTCCAGCATGGCAAGCTCGTCAGCCCCCTGCTCGTTATAGAAGCGGGCGTTTTCAACCGGGTCCCCGGCGTCCTTTATGTCCACAAAGTGAACACCTTTCACAACACGGCCTTCCTTCATATCCAGGCAGGGCATTATCAAAATCGGTTTCATGGGTTCTCCTTAAATTTTGAGCAAGCTTTTTGTTGAACGAAAAAAAGGCCGCCTTGCCGCATCTTTTCCTTAAACAGGATTCAGACGACCGCGGAGAAGGTTAAAACTTTTAATAGCAAAACAAAAAAAACGCCTCAAGGCAATTTTTTCCTGCGTTAATGCCGGGTTTATGTTTGCAAAAAACAGGTTCCAAAAAGGTTTCATGCCCAAGATATTGAGCCTGGCCACGCTTCTTTGCCCTTGACAAAAGGTCGCTCAAACTGGTATGACCTCTTACCAGTGGAGGCACCCATGTACACGGAAAAACCCCTTCGACCAGCCCAGTTTGCAGCAGATACCCTGCTCACCCGCATTCTTGACGGCACCTATCCGCCAGGCTCAAGCCTTCCCGGCGAAAGGGAGCTTGCCCAGGAAATAGGCATAACCCGGCCCACACTGCGGGAAAACCTGCACCGGATAGCTGCCGAGGGCTGGATAACAATCCGCCACGGCAAGGCCACAACTGTTAACGATTACTGGAAAACCGGCGGGTTAAAGCTATTGGCAACCCTTGCCCGCTACATTGAATATATGCCCCAGGGCTTTGTGGAAAACCTTCTGGATATCCGCAGGGACCTCATTCCCGCCATAGCCATAAGGGCAGTGCAAAACTCCCCTGACGAAATTCTGGAATACTTAAAATCCGCACCTGGGCCGGGCAGCGAGGCAAGCCTTTTTGCCCGTTATGACTGGGGCCTGCAAAGGCTCATGGCCCAATGCTCCAATAATCCCATATACGGGCTTATTTTAAATGACTTTTCAGGCCTTTTTCAGGCAATGGCTGTTTTTTACTTTGGCCTTGCAACAGGCAGGCAGGCTTCCCTTGCCTATTATGCCGGGCTTAAAAGGGCAGTTGCAGCACAAGATTTGAAAGAGGTTGAAGACCAGGTCCGCAAGGCCATGCAGGAGAGTCTGGACATCTGGCTGAATGTGAGCAGCAGCCGGACAAACCAATAAAGGCAGGCGCAAAAAGCCTGCAATGCAAAAGGAGAAAGGCCATGCTGCGATGGAATGGATGGGGCGATGAAAACACCACCATGGAACTGCCACGGGCCGGAAAGGCCCTTTTAAATGAGTGGGTGGGCGAAACTGCGCCTTCAAAAGACTATCCCCTGGAGAAATTTCTGGCAAATGCGCCCCCTTCCCGGCTTCCGGAGCACAGGCTTGTCACTGTTGACAGCATGGAGCGGCTTGTGCATTCCCACGGACAGAGCCTGCCCGACTGGGTGGCCCTGCGCAGCGGCGAGGCAATGAGCTTTGTGGATGGCGTTGCCTATCCCCAGACCACCCAGGACATTGTTGAACTTTTGGATTTTGCTTCAGAAAAGGACATAAACATAATTCCCTTTGGCGGCGGCACCAGCGTTGTGGGGCATCTTACCCCCAGGCCAGGGGAAAGGCCTGTGCTATGCCTTTCCCTGGAGCGAATGAACCGCCTGCTCTGGATAGATCCTGGCAGCAGCCTTGCCCTTTTTGAGGCAGGTGTGCGAGGCCCGGATCTGGAAGCCCAGCTTGCAGCCCACGGGTTCACCCTGGGCCATTATCCCCAGTCCTTTGAATGCTCCACCCTGGGCGGATGGGTGGTCACCCGCTCCTCCGGCCAGCAGTCCATGTACTATGGCCGCATAGAGGCCCTTTTTGCAGGGGGAGAAATGGTCACACCCAAGGGCCTTTGGGAGCTTCTGCCCCATCCTGCCAGCGCAGCCGGGCCGGATCTCCGTCAGATGGTGCTTGGCTCCGAAGGGCGCATGGGTGTCTTGTCCACGGCAAAGGTTCGGGTAAGCCCCCTGCCGGAGTTCGAGGCCTTTTACGGGGCCTTTCTTCCAAGCTGGGATGCAGGCGTGAATGCTGTGCGGAATATGGCTGTCGCGCGGCTTCCCCTTTGCATGATCCGGCTTTCAAACCCTGTGGAAACAGTCACCCAGCTTGCCCTTTCAGGCCACGAAACCCAGTCTGCCCTGGTTAAAAAATACCTTGGCCTGCGGGGAATATCTGCAAAGAGTGCCTGCATGATTCTTTTTGGCCTGACCGGGCAAAAGGCTTTTGCAAATGCGGGCCTTTCCCAGGCCAAGTCCATAATCCGCAAGCACGGCGGGGTTGTGGTGGGCCAGACAATGGGCAATACCTGGAAGAAAAAGCGCTTTTTGGTACCTTATCTCCGCAACACCCTGTGGGAGGCTGGCTATGTTGTTGACACCCTGGAAACAGCGGTCACCTGGGACAAGGTAACCCTCACAATGGAGGGCTTTGAGCAGGCCATCAAGGAGGCCGCTGCCAAAGAAAACGAAAAGGTTCATGTTTTCACGCATCTTTCCCACATTTACCCGTCAGGGTCATCGGTTTACACAAGCTATGTGTTTCGGCCCGGCAAAACACCGCAGCAAACCCTTAGTCGCTGGAAACGCATGAAGGATGCAGCCAGCAATGTAATTACCCGAATGGGCGGTACCATAAGCCACCAGCACGGGGTGGGCGAGGACCATGCCCCATACCTGCCAGCGGAAAAGGGCAAGATAGGCATGGAGATTTTGAAACAGACCTTTGCTCACATGGACAGCCAAGGCCGCATGAATCCCGGCAAGCTGCTGGAGTAGGGGGCTTAAAAGAGGGATGTAATTGCGGAACTTAAAAACTTATTTGCAGGGGCGGGCTTTTCCTGGGGAAAGCAGATTGCAGCTTATGGCGTTTTTTAACGCCACAAAAAGAGGTTTTGCAATTTGCTTATAAACAAGCTTTCTGGAGCAAGTTAAAATGAGCCTGGAAAATATCAAGAGCCAATATGATCTTGTTGTCATCGGCGGCGGCATCACGGGAGCGGGCATTTTGCGCGAGGCGGTGCGGGCCGGGCTTTCCACCCTTTTGGTGGAGCAGAAGGACTTTGCCTGGGGCACATCATCAAGAAGCTCCAAGCTGGTTCACGGTGGCCTGCGCTATCTCAAGGACGGCAAATTCAAGCTCACCTGGGACTCGGTTCACGAGCGCATACGCCTTTTAAAAGAAGCCCCCGGCCTTGTGGAGCCAATAGGCT
>JAGVAW010000176.1 GCA_020060085.1 Desulfobacterales bacterium | reverse complement strand
CTCTTCCGATCTGGAACGCCGATACCGCCCTGAACCTCTGTTGTAAAAAGGGCTGTCTCCGACCAGGGAGAAGGAGTCATGCGGCTGTCAAAGTGGCGTACCCTCCAGGCGTATGTCTGGCCCGCATTCAGCAGGGGCGCCCATATTTCCAGGGTTGTGAGATGCAGGGGGGTGAGCGCGTTCAACACAAGCTTATCCTCAAAATCCTGGCCCTGGGAGCTGCTTATCTGCCAATGGGCAAGGGCTTGGCTGTCGCCAAAATCCGGGTCAGCAAAAGGCCCTGTTTTTAGAATTGCCGGGAATCCCACCTGGGCTGCATTGTTGGCAGGCGACAAAAGCACTGGAGCAAGAGGTGGGGAGTTTTGTGCCTGGGCGTTTGCTGTGTAGCGCGCTGCAACTGCATCCAGGTCAAAGCCCGCGCTGCCGAATGTCGGGTAAGGCTCGTAAATGGGGTTGCCGCTGCTGTCCCTTGCAGAGCCGTCCCCCACAATGTCAACAATCCGCACAAAGGCAATGCTGCCCAAATCCAGCCTGCCCTCTGCAATGGCCTCCCACACTCCTGGCGCATTGAGCAGATCCGTCAAATCAAAGGGCGTGCCAAAACCCTGGCGGAAATTGCCTGCAAGCCCGTCCACATTGGTGGGGTCAACACTTCCGTAACCTGCAACAGGCTCTTTGGTGAGGGAGGTATTGGGAAAGCGGAAAAAATTGACCCCGTCTGAAGAGACCTCCACAAAGGCAAGCTCAAGAAATGTATCTGAAAAGCTGTTGGAAAAAACCGCAAAATCCCATTCCGGCCCGTTTGCAATGGGCGGGTTGAATCCAAGGGTTATGCGCCCTCCCCGGCCCAAACTCACTACGCCAAAGGAAGTCCCCGAAGCAGGGCCAAGGGCATTTGCCGTGTTCTTCCAGGCATCGTCAAGATGGCTGCCAAACTCCACGCTCTTTACAAAGGAGGCCCAGGCGGAAATTTCCGTTGAATTCATGGGCACGGCATTGCTGCCGGGTTTGCCCGCAGCAGGAGAATAAGGCCCGGCAATGGCAATTCCTGCCAGCGCCATAAAAAGAATAAGCGCGACAGCCGGAAAACAGATTCTTGCAGTCTTTTTCGTGCTCATGGTTTTTTATGCCCGGCAAAAATTGCCTCTTAAAAGTCAAACTCAACAGAGCCGTAAAAATTGCGGCCCGGCATGGGATAGCCCCGCCCGCTGTAGGCGGTTGTCATAAAATGACTGTCCAAAGCGTTTAAGACCCCGGCAGAAAGCCTGGCCCCATAAAAATCGTAAACAAGCTTTGCATTCAGCGAAAAATAGCTATCCAGCCTGGGGTGACTAAAATCCTGCGTGTCATTGCCGTCCCTTCTTTCTCCCACAAAGCTGCCGGAAAGGGCTGCAACAAGCTGGGAAAGGGCCTGCCATTCAATACCGGCATCCGCCTTGTGGGCCGCAACCAGGGGGATTGGGCGGCCTGATCCTTCAAAATGGGCGTCCACAAAGCTGTAGTTGGCCCACACAAAGAGCTTTTCTGTTGGATATGCCCTTGCACCAAGCTCAAGGCCCTGGCGGACTGTGTCCTGAAAATAGTTGCGGTTGACCGCAAGCAGGGTATTGGGGTCCAGGCCATAATAAATTTCGTTTTCAATGACTGTGTAAAAAAGGCTTGCAGAAAACTCCGCGCTCAATCCGGCCCGGTAGCGGCCTCCCACTTCAAAATGCTTTCCGGTCTGGGGCACAAGCTGCCCTGCTGCCTGGGCAAGTTCATCCACATTGGGGTTTCTGAAACTTGTGGAAAAGCTGCCAAAGAGCATGGCATTGTTGGCAATATCCCAGGTCAAGCCGGCTTCGTAAACATTGTGAGAAACGCTTTTTTCCTCCACCGGCCCGCCCACCCACACCCTGGATGCGCCAAACGGCACAAGATTATCGGTTCTGGTTGTGATTTCGTTGATTGCATGGCGAAAGCCTGCGGAAAGAGCCAGGGTATCGCTGATTTTAAAGCGGTTGTGGGCAAAAAGGCCCCAGGCAGTGATCTGGCTGTTCTGGCGGCTGGCGCTCGACTGCTGCTCGCGCACATAGTCCGTAAAAAAACGCTCTCCGCCAAGCACAAGCCGGTTTTCGCGGCCAAAAACCTCTTTTGTAAGGGACCAGCGCAGATCAAGGTTGTTGCTGGCCTCGTCAATGGCATCTGTCTGCCTGTCGCGCGGAAGAAGAGGCGTGTAGCCAAGCACAAAGCTGTTTTCCCGCCAGCGCCAGTCCCGCAGGGCAATAAGATTTCCCCATTGTCCCAGATCCAGGTCAAAGCCAAGCCTTGCACGCTTTTCGCTTGTTTTGCCGGCATCATCCGGGTATTGGGTGCTTCGCCTTAAGGAGCCTGACTTTGCATCCTCAATCCCCAAAGGGCCTGGCAGGCCGTATTCATCCTCATTAAAGGAAGTTCCCGCCACAAGGTTCATGCGCTCAAAAAGGGAATAGTCCAGCTTTATGGAGGCGTTTTTTGCCTTAAGAAAAGAGTTGTCGCGAAAACCGTCCGTCTCTTTGAGGCTGGCGTTTGCGCCAATGCCAAGCCCTGCTGCCCGTCCGCCTGCCTGGGCCTTCAATCCGTATGAATTGTAGCTTCCAACAGATGCCCCAACGCTGCCGGAAGTTTTTTGCGGGGCCTTTTTGGTGATTATGTTAACCACGCCGCCCACAGCCCCGTCCCCGTAAAGGACGCTGCCTGCTCCGCGCAGTATTTCAATGCGCTCTATGCTGTCTATGGCAATGGCGGAAAAGTCCGGGCCTGCCAGATCCGGCGGGTTTATGCGAAAACCGTCCACAAGCACAAGCACGGTGCTGGCTGAACTGTCGCCCATGCCCCTTATGTCCACCCCGGCAAAGCGGTCATGGCCGTAAAAGCTGCTTGCAACAACCCCTACCTCCCTTGCCAGAAGGCCGGAAAGGCTTGTCTCCGGGGCAAGGGCGATGTCTTGCGCTGTTATCACGGATACGCTTTTGGGAAGCCCGGCGATAATGTCATCCTGGCGGGTGGCTGTTACAACCATCTCGTCCATGTGCAGCCGGGAGCCCTCTGGGGGATTCTCCCCTGCCAAAAGCAGGCCTGCCGGGCAGAGCATGGCTGCCAGTCCCATGCAGGCAAAAAAAATAAGGCAAAAAAATCTCATGAAAAAAATTCCGTTAAACCGGGCCAAAGCAAATTGCCTTGGCCCGGTTTTTTATTGTTAATAATCCGCCCGGTTTCTGCGGATGCAAAGGAAGAGCAGGCAGGCTGCAAGAATCAGGACAAGCCCGGCAAAAAGGCTGTTGCCGCTTGTGCCCTCTGCATTGACAGCCCCCACAAAGCAGGTGGATGAATCCGATGTTCCCATGTCCTTGTTCACAGCCTGACGGAGCGGGGCAAGGGCAATGCCTGCGCGGGCAAAATATGCCTTGCCGTTGACATCTGTTATGCCCAGGAAAAGCCGCAATCCGTCAAACACAAGGCCCCGTATTCCATCCTGGGCATGCTGTACAGCAGGGGCTGCCGTATCTGCTGCAAGGTGATACACGGTGCCGCCATCGCCGGACGCTGCATAGATGGAGAAGAACCTTCCATGAGCCGCAGCCGAAAGGCCGCCGGGAATGGTGAAGTAGTCGGCAAGCTCTATATTGCCGGTGGTTGTGTCCACAATATGGAAGTAGCCGTTGCCGCCGGGGACGGATTCACCTAAAAGCAGTCGAGTTGGCCCCATGAAGATGATGGGTCCTGCTGCGCCCTGAATGCGGACAAGGTACTCTCCCTTTTTGGTGACTGCTGAAAAGTCATTTGCCACGCTGTAAAGATACAGCTTGCTTGGCTGATCAAACGACCAGTCGCCGGAGGTAAACCACAAGCGATCTTCGCCTGCTGGTGCCCAGGGGTTGGCTGCAAAGGAGAATACGCTTCCGTCTGCGCCCGTATCCAGTTCATCAATATTTGCTATGGGCCACTGGGCTGCCAGGTTGGCCCGGTAAATCTTCTGGGCAGGAAAGTCGTTGTCGTGGAAGTAAAGGTAATTGCCTGAAACCAGAAAGCCGAAAACTGCTGCCCACGGCCCGGCAAGGGCATCTGCATTGAGCACCAGGGTGGAGGCCCCTGTGCGGATATTGTAGGCATAGACATTGCGGTCATTGGCAGCATAGATGAGCCGCTCATTGTAATAGCCTATGGACCCGTTCCAGTTTTCCGGAGCAGGCACTGCATCGGGCAGGTTAACCTCGGCCACAAGCTGGGACCCGCCGTCCAGGGCAAGAAAGCTCACCGCTCCGCCTGCGGCCCAATCCAGGCCGTCCATATCGGCCGCAAAAAGCTCGTTTCCGTCAAAGGCAAGGCCCCATGCGCCTGCACCGGGCAGGGTCTGGATTAGTATTTTGCGGTTTTCCTCTATGCGGTAGAGGCGGTTGCCGTCTCCGCTAGCCGCGTAAATTGCATTGCCGTATCCGTTTATGGCTGCGGCAAGTCCGCCTTCAAAGGTTATGAAGTTTTCAACGGTGACAGCGCTTGTTGCGGTGTTCACAAGGTGAAAAAAGCCGTTGGCCCCAAAAAACGCTTCTCCCACAAGGGCTGTCTGGGGGGCCTGAAAAACAACCGGGCCGATGGCTCCACCATTGGGTGCGGCAAAGGCAGCCTTTTGGGTTGCAGTGTCAAAGGCCTTGTTCACCTCGTAAAGGTAGAGCATACCTGCGGCAAAATCTCCGCTTGTAAACCATACTGTGCCTGTAAAGGGGTTCTGGGCAATGGCAAAAATTGCTCCCAAAGCTCCGGTATCCAGAGTCTCCACAGCAGCAACAGCAACGGGCAAGCCGCCTGAAAGGTCTATCCGGTAAAGGCGGGCCGGGTTGGCTCCATTGTCGTGGAAATAAAGATGATCCCCCCTCACAACAGCAAAGCCGTAGGGTGCGCTCCAGGCAGAGGACAGGGAGCTTGTGTCGCAAACAAGGGTGCTTGTTCCGTCTCCAATGTTCATGGACCAGATTTTGCCGTCATCTCCAGCGTAGATGATCCCTCCATTGTAATGGGCAATGGAGCTGTGCCAGGTCTTAACAGCAGGGGCCGGGTCATCCAGATTTCGCACATCGTATGGGGCTTCCAGTGTGGCCAGTGCAAAGGCTGCGCCGGGCAACATGGCTGCTGCCAGCAAAAGGGCTGCTGCAAGTTTTACAAACAGTTTAAATGGCTTTTCCATGAGCATTCCTCCCCTGCTCTTTTTTTGTTCGTCCAAAGGCCTTGATTTCTGCTGCCGTCTATTGCAGGCAAAGCTTTGGACAAAAGGGGCAAAAAAAAATCCCTGGGCCAAAAAAATGGCCCAAGGATTGCACCCAGCTTCTTCATCCTTGTAAAAAGCGCCGCGCATATTAAGCGCAGCCCCGACCGGTGCTCCTGACGGCGCGGTACGGGTATCAAAAACCGGGCAGGTCTTCTGGCTCGTGGATCTACCTAATCGCCGCGCCTTCCCATCCGGCTTGAAACCGGAAAGTGGCTTTTAAGCGGCTTTTGTCCCCACTCACAGCGGCGGGACCGCGACGGCTTTTACCGTCTTCCCTTTTATGCCCTTTTTAGAGCACCCGATTTAGCAGTTTTTTGTTAACAGGATTTTGGCCAGCCTGTCAAGGCTCCTTTTTTATTGCGCAACTTTTATTGCGCAATAAATGAGGCCTGTTTAAACTTGCTGTGCATCCGGCAATACATCCCCCTTACCCTGCAAATAAATTTTTAAGTTTTGCAATTTGCCCTGAAAGTTGGATTTTACACAAAGCCCTTAACGCAATGCTTTGCAAAATCCCTTTTCTTGCGCCAAAGCAGGCCCTTGGGTTATAATTTATTGAGATGCGGGAGTTGGCATATCTTTCAATCTTTTTGGGGGATATTTGCATATCAGGCTACAACTGTTGATGGCAGGGGTTTGACTGCGCGGAGTTTGGGGTGTATTTCGCCATGACAAGCTCGGCTTTTAACTGGGGAAGGAGGCTTGATGGCTGTGCGATGGTCGTTGGCTTTATTGGTCATTGCCTGCATAATTGCTCTGTTGGCAGCAGGGTGCGGTCAAAAAACAGAGGATATTCCCCTGGCTGAACTGAAAGTGGATTTTGATGCCCTGGAGCAAATGGGCACTCTTACCTACAATGTGGGTCTGGGGGCAGATCCCAAGGGCAACAACCCCTCCCGCACCTTTCTGCTTGAAATTGGTGTGAGCCTTATGCCGGATTCTGTGGTCCTTCATGACACCCTCGTTGTTGGGGAGAGCAGGACAGCAGCCGTCACAATCTCAAAGAAAAACTCCTTTCTGGGTCTTAAACAATCCACACTGACTGCCCAGGTGCAGGGAGCAGACCCGAAAACCGAAACAGTTATAGTTACAGACGGCAAGGCTGCTGTCCAAAATGCGCAAGGAATGAGCGTCTCCTTGGACTATCCTCCCGGCACTGTGAGCCAGTCGGCCCTTTTTCGACTGGTTACACAACTGCCCAGGGAAAAGGGACGGCGTTTTGTCTTTTATTCCTACTTTGATCCGCTTGGCACCCAGGTGGAAATTGCCCGGCCCAATTCACCCTTTGCTCTTGAATACAGGGGCTTGCAGATGACTGATGTGGGCGGGCAGATTAAGGAGCTTAACCTGCTTGAGCTTACCGGGGTAAGGCGGCCCATGCAGTTTTTTGTGGATGAAAAAGGGGTGTTGCAACGCATGAGCACTGATGAGGACGCTACCGTTATGTGGCTGGTGCCTTAAAATTTCAGGCCGGCCTTTGTGCAGGATATTATTTATGAGCAGCATGGTTTGCACAGGGAAAAAGTTCCTATCTGTCAGAGCCTTGCCGGGTTTTGTAGCAATTTTTTTGCCCGCGCTCTTTTTTGCAGCCCTTGTGCTGGTTCAGCCAGCCCACGCGCAGATGAAAACCCTTGAGCCAGGCCTTGAGCTTGGCCGGTTTCGCATTCTTGAGAGCCCTTACCCCAACCTGACAGTTCTTCGTGCAGACCCGGCCCTGTTTGGCCTTGCTCTGCTTTCGGCACGGGAAAAGGAAATGGAGCCGGCAACTCCAAGAAACTGGGCCGAGCTTTTTAACCTTGTTGCCTGCATCAATGCCAGTATGTACCAGGAGGATCTTCTCACCTCCACTGCCTACATGAAAAACTTTAACAGCATCAACAACGCAACAATTCATCCTTCCTATGGCGCATTTCTGGTTTTTAATCCCAAAGAGCAATCACTTCCCGCAGTGCAGATGGTTGACCGCCGGACAGATGCAAACTGGCAGGGGGTTATCGCCAAATACCATACTGTCATACAGAATTACCGCATGATAGGCCCGGACGGCCCTGTGGGCTGGCAGGATAACGGCCCCAGGCATACCGTGGCCGGAATCTGCATTGACACAAGGGGCCGGGTGCTTTTTATCCACTGCGATACGCCCGCTTCCGTAAGGGATATAAGCCACGCCATAATGGAGCTTTCCCTTGACATAAGCAGGATGGTGTATGTGGAGGGCGGCTCAAAGGCCTCCCTTTTTATCAAAAGCCCTGCAGGAGCAATCTCGCTTGGCGGAGCGCAATACCGGCCTATCCCCAATGTGCTTGGCCTTGTGCGCCGACATTCGGATTAAACCCCCAAGGATTATGGACAAATCAGCCGCTTGTTATGTTTGCCCCAGGGTTTAAGGGCTTTTTAGCTGTTCCGGAAAAGTTCTTTCCCTCCTTTTCCCGCACCTTATAAGCCGGAACCATAATTTATTGAACTTTGCACCCTGTTCCATTATATTTTTTTAGCTTCCCAAATTTAAGGAGGCTCTTTTTCCTGCAAGGCATAAAATTCATGGGGCAAAAAAACACAGCCCGAAAAACCCGGGGATTTTTCAAGACTCATCCTGCAAGGGCATTGGGGGCTTTATATTTCTGCTATTTTGGCGTCTTGGGGGTATGGCTGCCATATTTTAACCTGTACTGCCACCATCTTGGCTTTTCCCCGTGGCAGATAGGCGTTCTCTCCGGCGTGAAAACCGCTGCTGTTGTGGTAATGCCTCTGTTTTGGGGCATTCTGGCAGACAGGTTTGCTGCCCGGCGCAAAATCTTCATCCTGGCAAATGCGGCAAGCACAGGCATGGTGGCCCTGTATTTTGTGTCTGACCAGTTTTATCCCATGCTTGCCATAACCCTTGCCTATTCGGTTTTTTATTCGCCCCTGGTTTCCTTTATGGAAGCCTTTTCCATGGAAATATTGGGCGCAAACAGGAACCGCTACGGCTCTGTGAGGGTTTGGGGGTCCATCAGCTTCATAGTTTTTGTGCTGGCCGTGGGCAATCTCATCGGAATATGGGGCGTGCAGATAATTCTGCCGGTCATCCTTGTCGGGTCGGTTCTTCAGGCCCTGGTATCCCCTGCCATGCCCAAGGTCAAGGCAAGGCCGGTTGTAACCGGGGTTTCGCTGTTAAGGCATTTTGCCAATACGGAAGTTGTTGTTTTTCAAATCTGCGCCTTTCTCATGCTGTTAAGCCACGGCGCTTACTATGGATTTTTGTCCATCTACCTGGAGGGTTTGGGCTATGGCGGACTTTTCATAGGCGCTGCCTGGGCATTGGCAACCCTTGCGGAAGTCCTTGTGATGCTTGGTTCAGGCCGCATTTTCGGCAAAATCAGCGTTCGGGCAGTTTTTTTTGCCAGCCTTGCCTTTGCGGTTCTGCGCTGGATGCTTCTTGCCTCCTTTGCCTCCTGGCCGGTCATCCTGGCAGCCCAGTTGCTGCACGCCCTTACCTACGGCGCATTTCATGTGGCAAGCATCCTTTACATAGAAAAGCTCATTGGCCCGCAAGCCCGCACCCTGGGCCAGGCGGTTAACAATGCCATGACCTACGGGCTGGGGCTTTCTGTGGGCTTTCTCCTCACCGGCCTTGTTTACGAGACCTCCGGCCCGGCAAGGGCTTTTCAGGCAAGCGCCATTGCCGCAGCAGCAGGCTTTGCCGCATTCGGGCTTTTTCTTCTGGCAGAAAATCGTCCGCACAAAAAGAAAGGCATAAGATAATGATAGCAGGGCTTACCGGAAGCATAGGCACAGGCAAGAGCACTGTTGCTGCAATGTTTGAAAAGCTCGGTGCTTATGTGATTGATTATGACCAGCTTGCCCGCGAGGTGGTGGAACCGGGCCTGCCTGCCCATGATAAGATTTTAAAGGAATTTGGAAAGGGGGTTTTGAACCCGGACAAAACCCTCAACCGGGAAAAGCTTGGCAAGGAAATTTTTGCAGACAGCAAGAAGCGTGCGCTTTTAAACAGCATTGTTCACCCCGAAGTTTTTATGGCGGACATAAAAAAGACCCAAAGCATTTTGCAAAGCGCCCCCCAAGCACTTATATTAAAGGAGATACCATTGCTGACCCAGATAGGCATTGACCCCAAAAGCCTTGTGGATGTTGTCATCTGTGTGTCTGCAAGCCCGGAAATTCAGCTTGAAAGGGTGGTGGCCCGCGGCCTGGATTTGGAGCAGGCAAGGGCCAGAATCGCAGCCCAGGCACCTGTTTTGGAAACCCAAAAGGCGGCGGATTACATAATTTACAATGACGGCTCTGTTGAGCAGACCTTTTTGCAGGTGCAGCAGGTGTATGAAAAACTAAAAAAGGCTGGGTAGCTCCAGAGAAAGCAGCACAATGATGAGGCGCTTTTTGAATTGGAAGCAGGCGGCAGGGATAGGCTTCATACTAATTTTTGCCCTGCTTCTGGCTGTGAGGCTGAACCTTTTTGTGACCAAGGGGCCAGATACCCAGGCTGTTCAAAGCATGGCCCAGCAGATGGCAGGCCAGACCGTGTGGATGAACATTTATCAGCACGGCAGCAAAATTGGCTTTGCCAAGCGGGATTTTCTGCCCCGCGAGCAGGGGGGCTACATCCTCTCCGAAGAGGTTTTCATGCGCCTTTCTGCCATGGGCATGATTCAGGAGATAGGCCTCATAACCACGGGCATTCTGCACCCGGATCTCACCCTTGACCGCTTTTCCTTCAGGCTGTCTTCAGGTCTTTTCTCCTTTGTTGCAAGGGGGGAAATGGAAGATGACGCCCTGGTGCTTGTAACCGGCCAGGGGCCTGACGAGCGCCGCACAAAAATACCCATGCGGGAGCGGCCCTATCTTGGCTCGGCTCTCACCCATGCTGCCGTGGCCGCAGAATTGGAGCCGGGCAAGTCCATATCCTTTCCTGTTTTCGACCCTGCCACCACAGGGCATCGCCCGGCAATACTCACCATGATCGGCACGGAAACCATAACCGTTATGCGTGAGCGGGTTAATGCAAAAAAGCTGTCCATTGATTTTATGGGCAACAAGCAGACTGCCTGGATAAATGAACAGGGACAAGTCCTTGCCGAGGAAGGGGCGATAGGCCTGCGCCTGGAGCGGACAACCCCAGAGGATGCAATGCTTGCAGCAGATGAGGCTGCCAAAACCACGGTTGATCTCACCGAGTATGCCTCTGTGCCCAGCAATGTTTCGTTTAAAAACCCGGAGCAGCTTGTTTTGCTGGCTCTTGAAATTGATGCCCCGACAGCAGCCCTTGCAGGGCTTGATGGAGTGCGCCAGAGCCTTTCGGCAAACCGTCTTGTTGTTGAAAAGGAGGACATCTCCCAGGCCGCTTTATACACCGGGCCGCCCCCTGTGTTTGAAGCAGGCCGGACCTTTGTTGAGCCAACGCCGTTTATCCAGGCGGATGCGCCCCAAATAAAGGAAGTGCTTGCAGAAATTGTATCTGAAGATGACACCCCTCTGGAAAAGGCCCAAAAAATAGTTGCCTGGGTTTATGAGGCCCTTGAAAAGCGGCCTGTTTTTTCTGTGCCCGATGCCCTTGAAACCCTGCAAAACCGGGTGGGGGACTGCAATGAGCACGCTGTTTTGGTGGCAGCCCTTGCCAGGGCCGCAGGCATACCCGCCAAAATGGAAATAGGCCTGGTTTATCAGCGGGGCCGCTTTTATTACCATGCCTGGAACTCGTTTTACCTGGGCAGGTGGGTAACCGCAGATGCAGCTTTGGGCCAGTTTCCGGCGGATGTGACCCATCTGCGCTTTGCCGCAGGCGATGCCCAGCAGCAGATAGACATTGTAGGCCTTATCGGCAGGCTAAAATTGAAAGTTGTGGAGCATAAACCATGATTCGGCTGGAATCTGTCAACAAGCGCTATGGCCATGTGCATGCGGTCAAGGATTTGTCCCTTGAAATACAAAAGGGCGAGGTGTTCGGCTTTATCGGCCCCAACGGGGCTGGCAAAACCACCACCATAAGAATGCTGGGCGGCCTGCTTATCCCCACTTCCGGGAAAATTTTCATTGACGGAAAGGATATGGCAAAGGAGCCGGAAAAGGCAAAAAAAATCATCGGCTTTATTCCTGACAGGCCCTTTCTTTACGACAAGATAACCGGCATGGAGTTTCTGCGCTTCATGGGGGACATGTACGGGGTGGATGACAAGATTTTTCCTGATAAGGCCAATGGCCTGTTGAAGATGTTTTCCCTTAACGAGTGGGGCAACGAGCTGATTGCCTCTTACTCCCACGGCATGAAGCAGCGCATAATAATGTGCTCGGCCCTGCTGCATGATCCCCAACTGATTGTGGTGGATGAGCCTATGGTGGGGCTTGACCCGCGGGGCATAAGGCTTGTCAAGGATCTCATCCGGGAGCTTGCTGCCAAAGGCACAACTGTCTTTTTGTCCACCCACACCCTGGAGGTTGCCCAGGATCTTTGCCATCGCATAGGCATCATCAACCGGGGCGCGCTCATTGCTTTAGGCAACACAAGCGACCTTAAAAAGGCGGCCCTTGTTGAAGAGGGCGAGCTGGAAGCGGTTTTCCTGCGCCTCACCCAAGAGCAGCCGGAGGCAGCATGAATCCGGTTCTAACGCTTTTGCGGCCCAGGCTTCTGGCAGCCCGCCGGGCTGCATTCTCCCGCCAGGACCCCACCGCCTCATGGCGCTTTGCCTTGTTCGGGCTTCTGGGCCTGGGCTTCTGGCTGGGCATCTTCGCCCTGTTCTACAGGGTTCTCACCTATTTCCAGAGCATTGGCGAGGAAGGCTTTGGAGACATACTGGCCTTGAAGCTCCTGTCAATGGTCTTTCCCACCTTTTTTGCCTTGCTGCTTTTTTCCGGGGTTGTGACAAGCCTTTCAAAGCTCTACCTTTCCAGGGATCTGCACCTTGTCCACGCCCTGCCTGTGAGTCCCCAGAGCATATTCACGGCCCGGTGGATTGAAAGCACCATCGACAGCTCATGGATGGTGGCCATTTATGCGCTGCCGGTCTTTTTCTCATACGGCATGGTCTATTCCCAGGGGCCGGTTTTCTATCTCAACATTCTGGCGGCACTGCTTCCCTTTTGCGTGATTGCGTCTGCCCTTTCTGCCATTGCGGTAATGGTGGTGGTGCTGGTGCTGCCTGCCAACCGTTTCCGCAGCATATTGATATTTTTGGGAATAGGCATATTCCTGGTGGCCTATGTCGCCCTGCGGCTGGTAAGGCCGGAGCGCCTTGTGGACCCGGATGCCTCTCTTTCCCTGGTCCGCTACATGGCCTCTTTGCAAACGCCGTCATCGCCTTTTCTGCCAAGCACCTGGGCCTTTGACAGCATGAAAGAGGCCCTTGCCGGAAACTTGGGCAATATGCTTTTTCACAATGCCCTGGCCATTTCCGCGGCCCTTTCCCTGGCCTACATAGCTGTCTGGATTTCCAGGACCGCTTATTACCGGGGAGTGAGCAAGTCCCAGACCGCCAAGACAAGAACCCCAGGCCCTTTGAACCTTAATCACTGGCGCACAAGGCCTTTTGGCTTCTGGAAGGGGCCCACAAGGGCGCTTTTTGTGCGGGAGGTGAAAACCTTTTTCCGGGACTCAACCCAGTGGTCCCAGGTCTTTCTCATGGGTGCGCTCATTGCCATCTACCTTTACAATTTCAAGGTGCTGCCAATCGAGCAGGCCCCCATTAGGGCAGATTACCTTCAAAACACCCTGGCGTTTTTAAACATGGGCCTGGCAGCCTTTGTCATGACAGCCCTGGCCGCGCGGTTTGTCTATCCTGCTGTCAGCCTGGAAAAGGACGCCTTCTGGATTATCAAGGCCGCGCCCGTTTCCATAAGGACCGTTCTGCTGGTCAAGTTTTTCATTTACCTGCCGCCGCTTCTTCTCTTGTCCGAATTTCTAATAATCGCCACCAACAGGCTGTTGTCTGTCACCCCCTTTATGATGGCTCTTTCAGTATCCACAATATTTATGGTGGTGCCCGGCATCATTGCCCTTGGCATAGGCCTTGGCGCAGCCTACCCGGACTTCCAGTCCGAAAATCCGGCCCAGTCTGTCACAAGCTTTGGGGGCCTGCTGTTCATGATTCTTTCTGCCGCCTTTATCGGCGCGGTGATTATCATTCAGGCAGGGCCTGTTTACAGGATTGTCCGGGCCGGACTCTCCACCCGCGTCCTTTCCTCCCTGGAAATATGGTGGTTTGTCATATCCTTTGCAATAGTGGTCATATTGTGCGTTGCTGCGGTAATTTTGCCCTTGAGGTTCGGCATCCGCCGCCTGTCCCGTATAAGCTCATAAAAAAGGCCCGGTTTTAAACCGGGCTTTTTTTATGCTCCCCAAAAGATGTGCCTATCTATCTGAAAATATTTTATATGTCCTGACAGGCAACATTTTTCATAAAAATCCGGGCTAAAAGCCTCTGGCGCTTTGCACAAAGCAGGAGCCGGACCCGGAATCCGAAATATCAGCCTTTTTGGGGGCTGTATCCCCAGGCGAGGGTTCAAACTTTATGACAAAGCCGTCCTGCCCCCCGGCATTTGCCGGTTGCCAGGCGTCCTTCACCGGAAAGTCTGCGGCGTTTGTGTTGCCGCCCGCATGAAGAACGGTGGGGGGGAATGTTATGGCAAGCCCGGTGATGGATGATTCGCTTGCGCCCTTGCCGCCCATATAGGTGGAAAAGCTCATCCACCTGCCCAAAGCGTCAAACTTGCTCACAAAGGCGGCCTTGTTTGAGGCAAGGGCATTCTGATAGGGGCTGACCAAAGGAAAATTTTGCGAAGCTGTTTGGCCGCCCACATAGGGCCTTGCCTCCGGGTCAAGAGCGATGGCCTGACCTTTGTCTGCGCCGGAACCACCAAAGACAAAGCTGTATTCAAAGCCCTCCCGGTTGGGATGGGGATTGATTTTTGAAAGAAAGGCGCTTGTGCCTGCTGCTGCGGCATTGGAAAAAGCGCCCTGGGTGACAGGAAAGCCTGGGGCGGAGGTATAGCCGGTGGCATAGACAAAGCCCTGATTGTCCGCAGCCAGGGCCAGGACTGCCTGATCCGCAGTGCCCTGGGAGGGGTCTCCCCCAAAGCAGGAGCAAAAAGGCACCGCATCCATGTTTGGGGTAAGCCTTGCAACAAAGGCGGAGTTGTTGTTCTCGCTTGTTCCCCTGCACTGCTGGCCGTCAATACTGCGAACATTTGCAAAATGAGACTTGATGGACTGGTCTGTCGAGCTTGTTTTGCCGCCCACAAAGACATTTCCCGAATCCACGGCAATGCCATAAGCAATGTCATCGCCATTTCCCCCAAGATAGGTGCAGCCATTCAAACCTGCTGGCTGGTTGTCCGCCGGGTGGTTTATCCTTGCCACAAAGGCATCCTTGCTTCCGCCGCCAAAAAGCCTCTGGGGCGAGCCATCTGTTACGGGAAAATCGCCCATGGAGCCATTGTCTGTCCAGCCTGCAATGTAAAAAAGACCTGCGGATGCTGGCGGGGGCGGCAGGGCTATGGCCTTGGCGCGGTCCTTCCCGGAGCCGCCAAGGTACGCCGAGAAGAAAAGCACATCCCCGTTGGTGTTGAGCCTGAAACTGACTGCATCCTCCGCGCCCTTTAAAGCGTTGCCGCCGGGATAGTGGTTGAATACCGGAAAGTTATTTGAATTTGTATGGCCGCACACATAAATATCACCCCTTTGGGCATCCACGGCTATTCCTGTTGCATTGTCAATTCCGCTGCCGCCTAGGTAGGTGGCAAAAACAAGGTTCCCCTCGCTGTTGTACTTGGCAACAAAAATGTCAAAATTGCCGCCCTGAAAGGCTTCTTGGTAGCTTCCCCCGGTAACCGGAAAGCCCCCTGCCGTGTGGCCGGCCACAATCACGCCTCCGGCATCGTCTGTTGCAATGCCTGCAACAAAGTCTTCCTGACTGCCGCCAAGATATGTTGACCAGTCCAAAATCGGGTCAATGGTGACAGGCAGGGCCGGGTCGTGGGGGCCAAGTTCAAAGCCAAAACTTGGTGCCTTGCCTTCCCCATTTTGGGCAAGGATTTTAAAGGCAGCCTCTACGGGGATTTGCTCCCGGCCATTTTCCTGAAAGGCGATGGGCCTTTTTTGGATCATGGAACTGTTGTCTGCAAACAAAATTGCCATGTCGCCGTTTTTTTGAATTTCCAGCCCGCTTGCCCCCTCTGCGGCAAAAACAACCTGCTTCACATCTGCGCCGGGGGCTATTTTAACATCGTATTCCAAAAGCCTGCCCTGCGGATAGAACAGCAAGTCAATTCCCGGCCACAGGCCTGCGTAACTGACAGCGCTGTAAGTAGGCAGATTCTTTTTCCAGTCAGCCGGGTTTTGACCCTTAAAATAGTTCACCAGGCCGGGCAGGGGCCTTTGGCCGGAAACAGAAGCATTGTTTTGGCCAAGGGGAGAAAGCAAAAGCCGCCTGTTTTGGCTTTTGACAAAAAAGCTTATGCCGCTGTTCAGAAAAAGCACCGTGCTGTCCAGCCCCTTGCTGTAAAAGAGAACTGTTTCATCGGCCTGGCCGTGGTTCTGCACAAAATAGAGGTCAACGGACAATCCGGCGGCAGAGGCGGCCTTTTCATAAGGCATTGAAAATGCGGGCGCTGACAAAAAAATAAGGGCCAGAAACGCACAAACAGAAAAGCAAAGGTGCTTTTTGCACATGGAAAGAACTCCGGTCTGAAGCAAAGGCTGTTTCATGGTGTTAAAAGGAATCCGGATTATGGATGTGCCCGGCAATGACATCTGCAATAGGCTCCCACAGAGCCGGATAGCACATGCCGTGCCCCATGCCCTCCACCAGATGCAGCCGCGCCCCCGGTATGGCTTGGGCCGTGTCCTCACCATGCTCCGGAGGGATGAGGGTGTCGTGGGTGCCATGAAGAACAAGGGTGGGGGCTTGAACATTGGCCAGGGCTGCGCTCCGGTCCGGCGCACAAAGGACCGCCGCAAGCTGGCGGGCCGTGCCGGAGGGGAAGATACCCCGGTCAAAGCACTGGGCGTTTATGCGCCTTTCCAAATCCTCGTCAAAAAAGGCCGAGCCTCCCGAAAAAACCTTGAAGGCATGGCCCATATGGTCAAGAAAGCCGTTTTTGTCTGAAGGCGGCATATCCAGAAGCGCCTTTAAGGCATCGGGCGTTGGACCTGGCAGATGGCTTGCGCCTGTTGTTGACTGAAAGCTCATAAGCCGGGCCACCCTTTCCGGGTGCTCAATGGCCATTATCTGGGCAATCATTCCGCCCATGGAAAGACCAAGAATGGATGCGGTCGTTAAGCCGAGGCCATCTAAAAGCCCGACCGCGTCCTTTGCCATGTCCGAAAGGGTGTAGGGCGCGGTTTCGTGAACGCGGGCCATTTCCGGCAGGCCCAGGTTGTCAAGCTTCTGGCTCAACCCCACATCCCGGTTGTCAAAGCGGATTACCTTTAAACTCTTGTTGACAAGCATTTTGCAAAAGCTGTCCGGCCAGCGGATTCCCTGGCTCCCCAGGCCCATGATTAAAAGCAGGGGGACGCCGTTGTCGGAACCCATGACCTCGTAATGCAAGGAGATGTTGTTGGCTTGGGCTAGGGGCATTTTTATGGGCCTTTTTTGGGCGGTGATTTTAAGTGCGCCTTTTGTCCATTACCTATATAAGGAACTTGCAAAGCCAAAACAAATACTTTGATTATCACATGGCAGGGCCGGGCAATTGCGGTCAGGGCCATGCAAGGTAGAAATCGAGCTTGCGCAAAAAACCCTGTATGTAGGACGGTTTTACAGAAATCCGGCTTTTACCCTTGCTGCCCAGGGCTTCAACAACAAGCCCCTTTTGGGCTGCTTCCTCCAGCCGGTTTTTTGAAAGGCGTACAGCCCATTTTTCCGTTTCCTGCTGAAAGCTCGTGCGCCTGTCAGGATCAAAGCTGTGCTGGTTAAGGCTGACAAAATCAAGCTCATTGCCAAATTCATCGGCAGCGCCGGAAAAAAGCCGCCAGGCATAATCACCCGAATCCACGGCAAGCTGAATAAAGAGCAGGCGATCATTTTCCACCAGCGCCCGAAGCTCAAAGCGGGCCGGGCCGGGTGGCGAGCCTTCCTGCGGCCCCACAATCCAGGTGGAGCGGGGAGCATGGATGCGCTCAACACGGGTATTTTCAAACACCCTTTTTTCCTGGGCAGCCGGACCGGCAGCGCAGGATATTGCAGCAATGGCGGCAAGGATTAGGGCAAGCGCTCTCATGGGGCCTCCCTTGAAGGTTGAGGGGCCAAAAAGGCAAGCTTTGCCAAGGGGTTGCAGGCTGCCCAAAAAAAGCCAGGAGCAAGGGGCGTAAAGCAGCGCGGTTAAACAGGGCAACTCTGTCGACAATCAATATAACCCTTCTTAACTTATTGATAGGGAAAAGCGCAAGGGTTTGTTGGCCCGCAAGATCAGGTGGATTTAAATGCCCGGTAAATGGCCTGTTAAGAGCCTTTGGGGTAAGCAGCAGCGGACTAGTAGGAGTTTTTATTGGATGTGTGCTGCCCGAAAAGGAGGCTAACGGCGATTTTTTGACAGGTCTTAATGCCGGTTTGCTGACAAAAAAAATCGCTTGCTTGACCTGATGAAATACATGGCCCAATTTGATGCAAAAGAAAGGATAAAAATGTTTTCCATCCGTGCGGATAAACAAAAAAACCGTCTTTACATCAAGCTGGGCGTGCCCGACCCTGATGATGAAAAAACCATCCTTTCGGTTCTGCACAAAGAGATAAACAAGCTGCTGCCCGGTTTCACAGTGCTTTCGGATCTAACCGAATTTGTACCTGTGAATCAGGAACTTGGCCAGATAATACTCCAGGCCCAGGAGGCAATGGTGGATCGTGGTGCAGACTTTGCCGTGCGGGTGGCCAACTCATCGGTTGTACGCCTTATGATGGAGCGCCGGGCCAAAAGCAGCGGAATCAATTCAGTTACGGCCAATTCCCTGGAGGAAGCGGAAAAGCTTCTTGACGAATATCAGGATGGGAAAAAAATTTAACCCCTTTCATGCTGCCCGCCCGCCGATTTTTTGAATAGAGTCTGACATTACAGTTTCCTGCCCTGTGCCCCTGGGCAAATTTTTTCTTCAAACCCCCTTTACCTGTTGTATTGTCACGGCATTGATGCTAAAAGAGTTTTGCAATAAAGTACTTGTTTAGCGTAAAAAACTTGCAGAGTCTTGCCTATAATCCGGCAGGGGTTTGTTTTTTTTAGAGATTTTAAAGGGTACTATAAAGAAAAGACCCTTGCAGCAAGGCAGGGTTTTTTATCCCTTTCTTGTTTTTAAACCAGTTTTTCAAGATGCAGCAACAAGCAGCCAAATTGTAACGCATTCAAGAAGGAGGTGGATTTATGGCCCGCAGTCTGACAACGCTTGCGATTCTTGCCCTGGTGGTTTTTTTCTTTGCAGGCTGTGCAGCGCACCAGCCCGATCCGGCCTTTGAACCCTATGATTTCGGGCCTGCTGTCAAGGAGGGCAAGATTGACAAGAAGGTGGACAACTTTCTTATCCTGATTGATTCAACCCAGTCCATGGCCAAAGTGGATGTATTCCGGGGCCAGAGCCGCTTCCAGAGGGCCTGGGATACGGTGATGAATTTGGGCCTCACAGTTCCTGACCTGGGTTATATGGGCATGATAAGGGTTGTGGGAGCCACTCCCAGCCTTGTTTCGCCCAAAACAGCTCTGAAGTACGGCCCGCGCATTTACACCCAGGAGACCTTCAAGATTGCCATGGAGCAGATAAATTACGCCCAGGGCCGCACACCTTTGGGAAACAGCCTAATGATGACTGTGGATGATTTGAGCTATTCAGCAGGCCCCATTGCCATTATTGTTGTCTCCGATGGCATCAATGATGCCGGTGACCCACTGGCTGCTGCTGGCAAGCTGAAAAAAGCCTATGGGGATCGCATTTGCATTTACACTGTGCAGATAGGCACGGACCAAAAAGGCGGATCCCTGTTAAAACAGGTGGCCCAGAAGGGTGGCTGCGGTTTTGCCACCACCGAGGAAGAGCTTTCCACTCCGTTGGGCATGGCCCGCTTCGTGGAGCAGGTTTTCCTGAAATAGTTTTTTGGGCTGCACGATAAAATCGCGCTGCTTTTCAAACTGCACCTGCAACGGGTCGGCCTGCAAAAAAAGGCCGACCCGTTTTTTTGCCCTTGGCATCTTTATCTGCTGCAAGCCCCAAGGCAGGGAAGGCTCTTTTCAAATGCCCGCAAAAGCCCAGGCAGATGCTTCAAAGGCCCTGATGACCTGCGTGGAGGTCGGCAAGCTTCTCACAAGCGCGGCCACTCTTGAGCAGGTGCTTAAAATCATTGTGGAAAAGGTCAGCGAGCACATTCCGGCAGCCAACTGGTCACTGCTTTTGCAGAATGAATCTGATGGCGGGCTTTTTTTTGCCATTGCCGTGGGCGAGCAGGCAGACAAGCTAAAGGGCCTGAAACTTGCTCCGGGGCAGGGCGTGGCAGGCTGGGTTGCCATTCACAAACAGCCTGTTTTTATTAAGAATGTCCAAAAGGACGGGCGATTCTGGCCCAAACCTGACAATTCCACAGGCTTTGTAACCCGCTCCATTATTGCCATCCCCCTTATTTCCAACAACCAGATCCAGGGCGTACTGGAGATTGTCAACCCGGGTTCTTTTCAGGGTCTTGACGAGGAAAATCCCCCCCTTGATATGCAGGTGCTTTCCATACTCTGCGATTATGCGGCCATTGCCATTGACCGGGCCTGCCACTGCGCCAGGGTGGAGCAGATGAGCATAACCGATGAATACACGGGCCTTTACAATGCAAGATACCTTTTTCCTGCCCTTGACAGCCTTCTGGCCAGCGCCCGGAAAAATGGCGAGCCTGTGGCTGTGGCCTTTGGAGATGTGGACAGCTTCAAGGAGATTGTTGACACCCACGGGCATCTGGCCGGAAGCCGCCTGCTCAAGGATGTGGCCCAGGTGATAGCTGCCAGCCTTGAAAGCAGTGAAGTGGCGGTGAAATACGGCGGGGACGAGTTTGTGCTGCTTTTTGCCGGGCAGGACAGGGAAAAGGCCAGTCGGCGCTGCCTTGAAATTCTTGATGCCGTGCGCTTTTCCACCTTTTATACGCTGGAGGGCAAGGCCCTGAAAGTGACCTTAAGTTTTGGTGTTGCAGCTTTCCCCCATGATGCGCCTGATCTCGATGCGCTTCTCATTGCCGCAGACAAAAGAATGTTCAACCAAAAACAGACCGGCAAAAACGGAGTTGATTCCGGGCGCTGACAGCAAGGGCGGAGAAAATTTTTAAGAAGACTTAAATGCCTCCCCGCAAAAAAGCCCCCTCCCCCGCACCCCCTCCTCCAAAAACTTTTAAATAATAACAATGGCTTGTCTTTGAAAGGAAAGGGGCGAAGTCGTTCTTGGGAAAGTCAGGTTGAGGCATATGGCCCTTTTTTAGCGCAAAAAGCCTTAAATCTTTAAGCTGCTCCAGGCTGCCTTAAGCCATATAATATATTTAATTAGTTATTTTTTTGAAAAAAGTTTCCCCGCAAAAAGCTTTGGTTTTGCAGTTTGCTCTGTCATTTGAGTTTTCTGCTGGCAAAGCTTTGTGCGGCAAAGGCTCCAAAGGTGCTGCCCAGGGCATTTGCCATCATATCAAGCACATCCATTTTGCGGGTGGGTACAAAGTACTGGTGGATTTCGTCTGTCACCCCATATAGGGCGCAGATGACAGCCGCAAAAATTATCCTTTGGCCCGGACTCATGGCCGGGGCCTGGAGCAGCATGGCATTCAGCACAAGCGCTCCAAGCACTGCATAAAGGGCGAAGTGCATTATCTTGTCAAAGTGGGCAAAGGGCGGGGGCGTGTCCGAGCCGGGCAGAGACGAGAGAAAGAAAAGATAGCCACAATAACCTATTACAAGCGTCCAGCGGATTTTAAGGCGGGCTTTTATGTTTGTTTCGTAAAGGGGCATGGCTTCAAAAGGGTTTATTCTGCAATGTCCTGACCCGGATTATTCATACCGCTCAAACACAAGGGTGGCATTGGTGCCGCCAAAGCCGAATGAGTTGCTCATGACAGCCTGAACCGATGCCTTGCGGGCAATGTTGGGAATGTAATCAAGGTCGCATTCAGGATCCGGCGAATTGAGGTTGATGGTGGGCGGCAGAACCCCCCTTGTAAGGGCCAGAACGGAAAAAACACCTTCCACCCCGCCTGCGCCTCCAAGCAGATGCCCTGTCATGGACTTGGTGCTTGAAACAGGCACCTTGTAAGCCTGCTTGCCGAAAACTGTTTTTATGGCCTGGGTTTCGCACAGGTCGTTAAAGGGCGTGGATGTGCCGTGGGCATTGATGTAACCTATCTGGGAAACATCCAGCCCTGAATCGGCAATGGCCATTTCCATGCAGCGGGCCATGCCCTCGCCGTTGGGGGCAGGCGCTGTCATGTGATAGGCATCGCTTGTCATGCCGTAGCCTGTGATTTCGGCAAGTATTTTTGCCCCCCGCTCCTTTGCATGGCGCAGGGATTCAATTACCAGAATGCCAGCCCCCTCCCCCACCACAAAGCCGTCCCTTTCCCTGTCAAAGGGCCGCGAGGCCTTTTGGGGTTCTTCATTATAGGTCGAAAGGGCCTTCATGGCATTGAAGCCTGAAATGCAAAGGGGCGTGACCACAGCCTCCACCCCGCCCGTTATCATGGCATCTGCCTGGCCGTAAGCGATTATCCGGGCAGACTCGCCTATGGCATGGGAGCCTGCGGCGCAGGCCGTGGCAACAGAGCAGTTGGGCCCCTTTGCGCCGGTTTGCATGGAAATAAGCCCAGTGGCCATGTTGCCTATCATCAGGGGGATGAAAAAGGGGCTTATCCTGCGGGGACCTTTTTCCAGCAAGGTCTTATGGCTTTCTTCCAGCACTTCCAGGCCGCCTAGCCCGCAACCCGTGAAAACGCCTATGCGGTTGCCATTTTTTTCGGTTATCTCAAGCCTTGCATCCTCAATGGCCATGCGGGCAGCAGCCACGGAATAGCTCATGAATGGCGGGGTGCGGCGGGCATCTTTTTTGGGCAGCCAGGCCTCCGGGTCAAAGCCCTTCACCTGGGCTGCAAATGTGGTGGCAAAGCCCTGGCTGTCAAAACGAGTGATGGGGCCAACCCCGGACTGGCCTGCAACAAGGGCCTCCCAGCTTGGCTCAACGCCTATCCCAAGGGGGCAGACAAGGCCAAGCCCTGTGACCACCACCCTTCTCTCATCAGGAAGATTTTTTCCGCCTTTTTTGGTCATGGATTTTCTGAAATTAAGCGGCTTTTTAGGTGTGAGCCTTCACATAGTCAATGGCATCCTGCACCGTGCGGATTTTCTCGGCAGCCTCATCAGGAATTTCCAAATCAAATTCCTCTTCCATGGACATGATAAGCTCCACCAGATCCAGTGAGTCGGCCCGCAAATCATCTATGAAGGCAGCCTTTGGCACCACTTCGTCAGGCTCCACTCCCAGCTTTTCCACGATAATGGCTTTGATTTTGTCTTCAAGTGACATATTCTGACACCTCCGATATTGGTAAAATAAGCTGCCTTTGTTAAGGATTTATGAGTCTGGGTTTAAAAAAATCAGCCGACAAACAGCCCGCCGTTAACATGAAGCACCTGCCCGGTGATAAAGGATGCAGACTCCGAGCAGAGGAAAACAACAGCCGAGGCAACTTCTTCGGGCGCG
>JAGVAW010000109.1 GCA_020060085.1 Desulfobacterales bacterium | reverse complement strand
TCGCCAAGGGCCAGGTTGTATTCCAGTGTGCCGCGCTCATCGCAGTGGCCTTCAACAAGTATCCTCACATCAGGATAATTCTTGAGGAAGGTTGCCTTCCTGTTGAGAATTTGAGCGGCTGCCGGAATGATGGTGGATCTGTCGAACTCAAAATGAATCCTTTCGCTTTCAAAAAGCTCCTGATCCATTCTGAACTGCTGCTGGCGGGCAAGCAGGGCTTGTGCCCTCAACTCCTGCTCGCGGATGGCTTCGGCAGTCGGCTGGGCGGTCCCCACCATTCTGGCAGACTCGTCTGTTTCAGGAGCGACCCCGCATTCAACAGCCTTTGCCCCGGCCTTAGGCTTGACCGCACAAGAGGTGGTGAAGCCAAGGGCAACAAACGCCAGAATCAAAATAAGTGCCATCCCCCAATGTTTCTGCATTTTACTTCCTCCTTGTTGATTGCTCGTGCCTTTAATTTACCATTAAAACTGCAAACCGCACATCCGCACAATGCGGAAGCGGATTAGCAGGCATAACGCCTTTATTGAGCCATCAGCGGCGACCACGCGGGCTGACTCTGCTGTCCTGGCAGAATAAGCAGGCGCCTTTGGGCCATGCCGTTGGCGTTCATCACAAAAATACGCGAAACCCCCTCCCTTGTGGAGGAAAAAGCTATCAGCGTGCTGTCTGGCGACCAGGATGCAGACTCGTTGTCGCCCCCTCCACTCGTGAGTTGCCTTGGCCGACTGCCATCTGCATTCATAACAAAAATTTCATTGCGGCCTGCTACCCTGCTTGTGTAGGCAATGTAACGGCCATTGGGGCTCCATGCCGGCTCCGTGTTTTCGCGCCCGGAAAAGGTCAGCCTTGTTACCTGCCCTCCATCCTCATCCATTACAAATATGTGGGTTCCGCCCGACCGCTCCGACACAAAGGCCATTCTTTTCCCATCCGGCGACCATGTGGGCGACACATCAATATCCCAAGCCTTGGTCATCCTTTTAATAATTTTTCCGTTCCCAGTCAATGTGTAAATATCCTGGTTGTTATCAAGGCTCAAAGTTGCAGCCATTTCAAAAGCCCCGGGCCGCCATGCAGGGGTGATGTTAAGGCTTCCGTGAGCGATGTTCCAGGCTGTCCGGGTGCTCAAATCCCGCACATAAAGCTGCGGGCCAACATCCTTGTACGCCGTATAGGCAAGGTAGCGCCCGTCAGACGACCATGCAGGGGAAAGGGCTATGACACTGTCGCGGGTGAACTGGCTGGGCGCGTACCCGTCAAACTCGCAGAAAAAAATTTCCTTGTTGCCAGTACCTGTGGACACAAAGGCAATTTGACTTTCAAAAATTCCCCGTGTGCCGGTGAGCCGGTAAATGACTTCAGCGGAAAAACGGCGAATCACATCCCGAACCTGATCAGGATGGGCCGTATAAGCCCTGCCTGCAATAACCGTGTTGGCAAAGGTGTCAAAAAGACGCAGTTCAAAGCTCATGCGCCCACCGCGATCAACCAGCTTGGCGGAAATCAGAAGTTCCGCGCCAATAGCTGTCCAGTCTGAAAAGCGGATCTGGGTTTCCGTAACGCCACGGCCCAGATCAGTAAGATAACCCTGGGGGGGCAGTATATTAAAAAACCCCGTGAAATCAAGAAACTCCCGCAAAAGCTTTTCCCCCTGCCGGGCTGCCGCAGGAGCCGATGGCTGGGTCGCCTCCACCACAAAATCCGGAATGGCCAGGGGGATGCGCCGCAGCTGCGGCTCGTTGATGTCCAGATAAATCTGGGCATTGGCCGGGGCAGCCAAAAAAACAAATATGCAGATGCCTGCAACAGCCAGGGAAAAAACTTGGCAAAAGCTTTTGGTCATAACAGTCCTTAATGCTTTTTTAGCTTTTGGGCGGCCTGAAGTTGAGTATTATTTCCTGCTGCTCACCAGGATAGCCCGGTGGCAGGGGCGGAACCGGATTCATCTTCTGAATGGCGCGCTCAACGGACTGATCAAACCGTTCGTTGCCGGAGCGGCTCATGAACCAATGTTCCAAAATGGTTCCATCCTTTTTTATTTTGATGACGACTTCCGCCCTTATGTTTGCCGATGCGCCTACAAGAAACTCGTGGTAGGCCCAGTGGCGGTTAACATGATCCACCATAAGAGGGGACCAGAAATTGAGCAGGCCAGGACTTGCGCTCCCGCCCCCTGAACCAACGGCCACGCCCGAAGGCCCGGCTCCGCCGCTGCCTGAAGCCTGGCCGGAAGGTTGAGGTGGGGTAAGATTTTTCCCCCGCAAGGCGTCAATGGCCCTGGTTACGGATTGGGGTCTTCCCTGCTCAACGCTCTGCTCTATACGGGCCACGGCGGATTGCAAAACTCTTTCCCGATCAAGGCTCTTTTGCTTCAAAGAAGTTTTTACAGAGTCCCTGCTGTCTGGAGGGCTGCCTATTCTTTCGGGTTCAGACGGGGCCGGAGCCGGGGCTGGAGCCGGAGCCGGGGCCGGAGCAACCGGTTCCGGTCTTGTTTCGGGCTTTGCCGGTGCTGTCTTGGTTTGCACTGGTGCAGGGCCGGGCACGGAAGGACCTGCACCATGGGCAGCCCCAGCTGAAGGCCCGGAAGGCCCCGGAAAGGAAACCAGGCTGATGTCAATTATTTCCGGAGGCCGGATTCGCGGAGTTTCCAGCTTGGAAACACCAAGCATGATTCCTGCAAAAAGCAGGTGGAAAAGCACCGAAAGGCCAACCATGAAAAGCGCCAAGCGATCAGGCCCGGACAGGGGTATGCTGCCCGTCATAAAATTCGGGGAGCCTGCCATGTCGTCCGTTTCCTCATGATTTGCCGCCCTTTTCCTGCGGCGTGGTAACAACCCCCAGGCGCGAAAAACCTGAAGCCTTGACATCTGCCATCACCCGCGCCACCAGACCGTAAGGCACAGCTCTGTCTGCCTGAAGATAAACCCGCTGGTCAGGCCTTACCGCATAAATCCGCGAAAGCCTGTCCATGAGCGCATCAACATCAGTCTTGTATTCATTAAGGAAGATTTCGCCATCCTTATTAACGGTTATGACAAGGTTGTCCTCCTCCGACTCCATTGCCTGGGCGCTTGTCTCGGGAAGATCCACATTCACGCCCTGCATCATAAGCGGGGCCGTGACCATGAAAATTATAAGAAGAACCAGCATGACATCCACAAAGGGAGTCACATTGATTTCAGACATGAGAGAGCCGTGCTGGCTGCTACCGGCCATCTCCTGAGACCTCCCTTCCCGAAAGGATGTCCCGCTCAAGAATATTCAAAAAATCCAAAGAAAAACTTCCCATTTCCGTCTCCACAGTGCGGATGGCGGTCATGAAATGGTTAAAGGCAATGACTGCGGGAATGGCGGCAGCCAGGCCCGCAGCAGTGGCCACCAGGGCCTCGGAAATGCCAGGAGCCACAACCGAAAGGGTGGCCGAACCCCTTAAGCCAATGCCGTGAAAAGCGTTCATTATGCCCCATACCGTGCCAAAAAGCCCAATAAAAGGCGCTGTGTTGCCTGCTGTGGCAAGAAAGGGCACATACTGGCTTAACCTGGAAATCTCCATCTGGGTGGCCCGGCGCAGGGTGCGCTCCACGGTGAGCCGCAGGCCAAACCCTGCCCTGGGCAAATCCTGGGCCGAATAGGCATTGCCATCCCCTTCAGGCTGACTTGGCCCCATTTGGCGGGTAAGCTCAATGTAGGCCATGCGAAAAGCCCTTGCCATAGGGGAATCGCGCATCTTCTTTGCCTGGGCGAATGACTTTGCAAGATCGCCCGTGCGCCAAAGGGAATCCAAAAACAGGGCGTTCTGCCGCTTTGCCCTGCGAAGCTGCATTATCTTGGTAAAAATAATGGCCCAGCAGGCAATGGAAAAGCCTAAAAGAACAAGCAGAACCATGCGGACCATAGGCCCGGCATTGAGAATAAGCCTTATGATTTCAGTATCGGAAACGATCATGGGCGCAATTCAAGGGGCAAGAGTATTGGGAAAAACCACATAATGATTCAGTCAAGCGCTCCCTGTCACGGGACAATGCAGAAAAATACTGTCTTGCTTACATTTATACCTCAAGACCTCCCGTGTCAAGAAAAGCCGGGGGCTAACAGAAAAGCCGGGGGCTTTGGCCATTACAGGAGTTTCCGGCAAGAGATCATCCACAAAGACTGACGCGTTTTAAAGAGCGTAAATTCAAAACTCAAGCCCTGCAAACTTCCCATCCTGCAGCCGGTGCATGGTAAAACCGTAACCCAAGATTTCGCCCTTTTCATCAAAGCCGATATGCCCCAACGGCGTCTCCACCTTTAGTGAGCGCAGGGCGTCAGCAAGCAACAAGCCCTTTTGGCACTCGGAATTTTCCAGGGCATCGAAAAGGGCCTGCAAGGCAGCATAAGCATTCAGGTAAAACGGGGATGGATCGGCAGAATAGACATCCCTGTGTTCCAGAACAAGCTTTTCGGCCAGCGGGTTGCCTGAAAAGCCGGGAAGCAGGCTGGCAAAGACCCCGGCAGGGTAATCACCTGCATCCTTTATAAACGAGTCATCCGCAATGCGCTGGTCTGCAACAAAGGCTGTTTCAAGGCCCTTGCCGCGCATGGCCGCAAGCATCTTCGCGCTGTCAGCAGAGTGGCCGAAAAAGATAAGGGACTGGGCGCCAACCGCACCAATGCGCTCCGCAAGCTCTTCCCAATCGGCCTTGTCAGGGGAAAAAAGCTCCAAAAGAACCATCTCTGCATGGGGGGCCTTATCCAATAACTCTGCCACAAACTCTGCCTGCATGGTGTCATAAACCCCAAAACCGGCCACCACAGCTATCCGTTGCGCCCCAAGAAAGTCGGCGGCAAAGTTTGCCAGAAGCCGTGCCTGGGCATCATCCGGCGCTATGGTGCGAAAAAAAAGGGGATAAAGCCCGCTTTGGGCAAGGTGAATTTCCGTGACACAGGGGGAAATGACCACAATTTCCGCCTCCCGGTAAATATCAAGCACAGCCAGGGCGGTGGTTGAGCACACCGGACCAAGCACTGCATGGGGGTTGGCCTCCACAATTCGCCCGGCTGCCTCCACAGCTTTTTCCGGCTGGCAGGAATCGTCTTCTGAAATTATCTCCACCCGTCTCCCGCACAGGCCGTTTTTTGCATTGAGTTTTTTGGCAAGGAGTTGGGCGGCATGAATCAGGGAGCGCCCGTAATGCCCCACATCGCCCTCAATTGGCCCCATAACCCCTATGGTGACCGGCTCTCCGTCAAGGGCAGGTTGGGCCGGAGAAGCAGCCTCCCTTTTGCTGTCCGGGGCCTTTTGCCTTTCGCAGGATCCTGCTGCAAAAAGCAGGGCCAAGATGAGGCCCGCCATTGCAAAAAGGCCCATTGCCTTAAATTTTGGGGCTTTTTTCATTTTTCATACGCCTGCTTTTTTAGATCAGCCAGATTGCTGCCCTGGCGGAGCGCTTTGTTCAAACGCCTGCCAAGCCAGTATTTAAAGGCAAGCCTGTTGAAATATGTCAGAGCTTGCCGGGGCAAGGCGGATGTCAGGGGCGGGCCCTTGTCTTCACTAAAGAGAGCATCCACAAGATGAGCGCTTTTCATGCCTTTATCCAGAAATTGCGTGCAGCCTGCGCAATAGGATACCACAAGGCGGCTGTCCGCCTCCTGGCTCCTTTTACGGGTCCAGGCCTCTGCCAGGGAGGGGTTGAGGCTCTTTACGGCCCCGCCCTCCCCGCAGCAGAAGGTTTTTGTCCGGGAATGATCCATCTCCTGCAAGTCAAAGCCCCGCTTTACAAGGAGCAGGCGCACAGCATCGTGAACGCTGTCAGCCCGGCGGAGGGCGCAAGAGTCGTGGACAGCCACCTGCTCGCCGTTCAATATCGGCATAAAATCTGCTTGTTGGGCGAGTATCTCCCAGGCGCTGATCACTTCAATGCCCGCACCGTATTCGCCAAATATTTTCTGGCAACCAGGGCAGGCGCAGACAACTGTTTTTATGCCGCAACCAACAAGGCTCTTTCCCAGGGGAGGGAAAAGCTCCTCAAAGCGGGCTTGGCGTCCCAGATCATGAGATGGCCTGGCGCAGCAGCAGAGAAGCGCCCCAAGATTTGGAACAATGTCTTGCAAAGATAAAAAAAGCTGCCTTGTCTGGCGGGGCCTCACTCCTGGCAGGGCGCAGCCCGGAAAGAAAACCGTGGAGCAGCCCTGGGGCAGGCCGTACCAGGAGAAAGGGCGCCAAAACCCCAATGCCTCATAGTCTTTCAGGCCTTTGTGCTGCGGAAAATGGTCCATGCCCCGGCGCATTGCCTCCCGGCGCATGAGTAGAAACATCCTTGCCGGGTCTGCGGCCTTTGGGCAAAGCTCTGCACACAGACCGCAAAGGCTGCACAAAAAGGCCCGCTCATGGTGGGCCGGGTTGTCCGGGTCGTACCCTGCTGCAATTTTGCCGGGCTTGCCGTGCTGCTGCAAAAACGCGCAATGCCTTATGCATGAAGGGCAAAGGTCGCAAAGCTCCCTCACCTGGGCCAGCAGCCGGGCCAGGTCCGGGGACAGGCAGGGCGAGGGGCTGTTACAGACCGCCATGCGGCAAGAGCCGGGCTTTTCAGACATGGTCCTTGCCGCTCCCTTCCCCGCTTTTTTCTTTGGCCTTTTCCAGGACCAGGGCAAGAGTCTGCATATCCTGGGGCACGGGTGCCTCAAAGACCAGTCTTTTTCCACTTGCAGGGTGAGCGATGCTCAACCGGAATGCGTGAAGCATCTGACGACCGGGGAGAGGAGTCTTTCCGGCAATGGAATCGGGCAGTTTTTTGCCTCTTTTTTTCCCTGCATAAACGCTGTCGCCGATTACAGGATGCCCCAGGGCAGCCAGATGCACCCTTATCTGGTGGGTGCGGCCCGTGTGTATGTCAATCTCCAAAAGGGCCGCATCTACAAAGCGCCTGGCCACCCGCCACAGGGTGAGGGCCTGACGGCCCTTGCCTGCAGCCATTTTTTTTCTTTCGCCCGGATGCCTGCCCACAGGTATGTCCACAATGCCCGAATCCTTTTGCGGCACGCCAAAAACCAGCGCAAGGTAGGTTTTTTCCACGGCTCTGGCGGCAAACTGCCCGGAAAGGGCCTGATGGGCCGCATCGTTTTTTGCAGCAACCAGAACGCCTGATGTGTCCTTGTCCAGACGGTGTACAATGCCGGG
>JAGVAW010000021.1 GCA_020060085.1 Desulfobacterales bacterium | reverse complement strand
TTCAAAAAAGTTTCCCTTGCAATATTTTTTCTCTGTATTTCCCCTGCTTTTCCTCTTTTTATTCCGGTGTCAGTTCCAGGATTTTGGCGAGGGCGGCGGGGTCGAGGCGGAAGGGGCTGCCTTTGCCCTGGTAGAAGCCGTGAGCTTCGATGAGGTGCAGGGCGAGATCTGACCAGGCGAGTTGTTCATTTGTGGAGATTTTTTTTAGGGTTACGGAGGTTTTGCGGAAAAAGCCTTTATCGCCGAAGGGGCAGGGCAGTTTGCCGCGGGCCATGTCAACTGTGATGAGGAATTTGTTATCCACGGTAACGGGCAGGCCCTGGCCTTTTTTGCCTTCTTCTGTGAGGCGGGTCAGCGCATCTGCAATGGCTTTGTGGGTGAGGCCCAGGTTTTTGACGGTTGCGTTATCGGCCTGGAGTATTTCTCCAAGGCGGCGCTGGTCAGTACCCATGAAGCCGTGGCGGAAGTCATCGCATGGGGCAAGCCGCTTTTGGATTTCCTCTAAATCCGGTGTTTGAAAATAAGGTACGCTTCCCATGCTGAATCCTCCAGGGGCTTTTCAGTTTTAAGGCGCTATTTGCCGGCCCCAGGAAAACGATAGCTGCGTTGCGCTGCGCCGTGCAGGGGACTTGATGTACTTAGAGTACACCTGCGCCCCTGCTCGGCTTGCGCGCCTTGCTATCCTTTCCCTGGACCCGCCCCCCAACCTCAAGCGAATTTGTCATAGTAAATATTTTCTTCTTTTATGCCGTTTTCCTGCAATATCTTCACCGCCGCATCTATCATAAGCGGGTTGCCGCACAGGTATGCCTCGCGCGGGGCCTCGCTCTTTTGCAAAAGCTTTTTAACCGGGTCTGTTACCATGCCGGTTTCGCCTTTCCAGTTGTCATCCTCTGTTGCGCCGGAAATCACCGGCACAAAGGTGAAGTCCTTGAGCTTCTTTTCAAGGTCTTTCAGCTCATCCACATAAAAGAGGTCGTTGGGGCGATATGTGCCAAAGAAAAGGGTGGCCTTGCGCTCAATGCCATCTTCAGCCATCTGGTAAAGGATGCTCATAAGCGGCGCAAGGCCCGAACCGGTTGCTATCATTATCATCTCACTATCCGAGTCGCGCAGATAAAAATCGCCGTAGGGGCCGTTTATGAAAACCTTGTCCCCCTCCTTTAAAAACTCGTGCACAAAAGTGGTGGCAAGCCCGCCCTTTACCTTTGTTATGCAAAGCACGATCTCGTTTTTGTTTTTTGCAGATGATGCAATGGAATAGGCCCGATAAACCGGCTCCGGGCTGCCGCGATACTCCGGCGCGCGAAACTGCACAAACTGGCCGGGCTTGAAGCTTATTTCGGGCGGGTCCACAAGTTTTAGGCGCAGTTCTTTTATGGTGGCGGTGAGGTCTTTTATGGATTCGGCCAGGGTTTTGTATTCCTTGATGTTGAAAAGGTCCGGGTCCATCTCTATTGCCATGTCCGAGCGGACCTTGACCTGGCAGGAAAGGCGGATGCCTGCCTCCTGCTCATCTTTTTCAAGATAAGGCGTTTCTGTAGGCAGAATGGGGCCGCCGCCCTCTGTAACCGTGACCTTGCACAGGCCGCAGCTTGCCCTGCCGCCGCAGGCCGAAGGCACGAAGATGCTGTTATCCATGAGGGTGCCAAGCAGGTTTGACCCGCCCTGAACAGTGAACTCCTTGTCCCCCTTGTTTATGGAGAGCTTAACCTCGCCGTAATTGAGCACAAAGGCATGGGCCATTTCCAGCAGCAGGGCCAGAAAAGCCGTCAAACCGCTAACAGCAAGTATGCCTATGAAAACCTGGGTCATAACCGCCTGCCCTTTGAGCAGATTCAGGGATTGAAAGATAGGAGATTTGCGGGGAAACCTTTTTTTGGAAAAAACGATTTTCCCGCACCCCTTTCAAAAAAACTTGAAATAAATAAATATGTTACGCTACCTAATTTCAGCAAAAGCCGGCCATGAGCTGTTTTACACTTTTAAATCTTGCAGGTATTTCTGCACGCTGCAAGCCCCGTTAACTGTTTCAATAAGAATAACAGCTCGTTTTTATGCTGGATTCCCGCTTTTGCGGGAATGACGGCTGCTATGCCGGCATGAAACTTAATGTGTTTGGTAAACAAGCCCCGGAGAAGGCTTGCAAGCCTTATCCCCCTGTTATTCTTATTTAAAAGTTTTAAGGGGTGGGGGTGCGGGGGAGGGGATTTTTTTCCAAAAAAGCCCTTCCCCCGCAAAATTTTTTGTTTCTCTTCCTCTTTCTCTTCCTTTTCCTTGCCTCCTACTGCATGGGAATCATGCCGGAGAAGGCCATGAAGGAAAGGGCCATGAGGCCTGCTGTGATAAGGGTTATGCCCGGCCCTTCCAGGCCCTTTGGCACGGGCGAATTTTTAAGCTTTTCGCGGATTCCGCCCATGGCAACGATTGCCAGCATCCAGCCCACTCCGCCGCCAAAGCCGTAGGCCACGCTCTGCACAAAGCTGTAATTGCGTATGATAAGAAAGAGCGAGACGCCAAGAATTGCACAGTTCACGGTGATGAGCGGCAGAAAGACGCCAAGCACCGTGTAGAGAAAGGGCGAGTAGCGCTCTATGACCATTTCCACAAGCTGCACAAAGGCTGCAATCACAATTATAAAGACAATGAAGCGGAAATGCACAAGGTTGTATGGCACAAGAATATGCTGATAAACAAGATAGTTAAGCCCGGAGGTGCAGGTCATAACAAAGATTACGGCAAAGCCCAGCCCCAAAGACGAGCGAACATTCCGGCTCACAGCCAGAAAGGAGCACATCCCCAGAAAGTTAACCAAAAGGATGTTGCTTGTGAATATGGCCGCAAACAGGATGACAAAGGCACTGACTTCCGGGTTAGCCATTGCTATTTCTCCTTTTTGGGCCAGTAGGTGTTGGCTATCCATATAAAGGTGCCAAGCACGAAAAAGGCTGCCGGGGCCATTACCATTATTGTCCATCTGGTGAAGGATTCGGGCAGCACGGTTACGCCAAACAGCGAGCCAAAGCCCAAAAGCTCTCGAACAAAGGCCACGGCAAGCAGCACAAAGGCATAGCCAAGCCCGTTTGCAAGGCCGTCCACAAAGGCTGGCCAGGGCGGGTTGTTGCGGGCATATCCTTCGCAGCGGCCCATTATTATGCAGTTTGTGATGATAAGCCCCACATAGGGGCCAAGCGCCCGGCTTATGTCTGGCAGATAGGCCTTTAAGGCCATGTCCACCACAATCACATAGCTTGCTATGATTAAAACCTGCACCATCATGCGGATGCGCAAAGGGGTTATGTTGCGAAGCGCAGACACGGTGAGGCTTGAAAAGGCCGTAACAAAGATTAGGGCCACGCCCATGATGGAGGTGTTTATTAAGAGGTTTGTAACAGCCAGGGCAGAGCAGATGCCTAATATCTGCCGGAAGACCGGGTTGTCGCTCCAAAGCCCCTTGGAAAGGATTGTGGCCGAAGATTCCCTCATCATGGCTTTTCATCCCCTTTGGACAGGGCGCTGCTCACAATTTTTTGCCGGTTGGCGCGCAGTGTCTCAATAAAAAGCGCCAGCTCCTTGTTCAAAAACTTTTCCACCCGCACGCTGGTTTCCGTGGCCCCGGTGATGGCATCCACCTCTGTAACGCCGGGCTTGCCGCCAGCGCCTTCAAAGGAAAAAAATATTTGCCCTTCCCCATTAAGGGGCATATCGGCAAACTGCCCTGTAAAGGCCTGCTCTGTAATGCGCCCGCCAAGGCCCGGTGTTTCGTTGTGATCGTAAAAGTTAAGGCCAAGAAGTTTTTCCATGTCTGCGTCAATTCCCACCATGGAGTATATTGGCCCCCAAAAACCAGGGCCAGAGGCGGAAAAGGCAAAGCCGATTGGGGTTTTGCCATCTTCATCCAGGCCCACAAAAACTTTTCGGTTATCTATGCTTGTCTGCCTCACCCTGTTGTCAAAAAGCCCGCTCACCTGCCTGGGGCTGTAATCCGCAGGAACAGGCAGGGCCAGGACTTCCAAAATAACCCTCTGTAGCCGGGCTGTTGCGTTAAGGGCCACCCTTTCCCTTGTGCCCATTTCCAAAGCTGCAAGCGCACCTGTGCACACAAGGGTTAAAAAAAACATATAGACTATTGAAAAAAGGCGCTTTTTCATTATTTTGCGGCCTTGGCTTTTGCTTTTTGCATCCTGCCTTTAACGGCAATATCCAGAATCGGCACAAAGGTGTTGCCCAAAAGGATTGCAAACATCACGCCTTCGGAAAAGTTGCTGTAGCGGCGCAGCACAATTACAAGCGCACCCACCACAAAGCCGTATATCCAGCGGCCCTGGTTGGTTTTTGGGCCGGATATGGGCTCTGTAACAATGAAAAATGCCCCAAAAAGAAAGGAGCCTGCCAAAAAGAAGGTGAAAAGCCCGCCGGGGTTGGGCACATTAAGGGCGATGAGGACAAGAGTGGCCAAAAAACCGCCCAGCATGTAAGAGGCAAATAGCCGCCAGTTGGCTGCCTTTGTCCACAGAACAAAGATGCCGCCTGCAACAATGAGCAGGATGCCTGTTTCTCCCAGGCTGCCGGAGGTGTTGCCCAAAAGAAGATTGAGCCAGTCCACCGCTCCCTGGCCCTGGTAGAGGGCGGCAAGCGGGGTGGCGCTGGTTATGGCGTCCGCACCCGGCGCCCATGCGCCAAAGCCTGCGGCGGTACCTTCAAATGGCGCGGCCCAGGTGTTTGTCATGGCAACAGGAAAGGCCACATAAATAAAGCAGCGGCCCGCCATTGCCGGGTTGTAGATGTTGTGCCCGGTGCCACCGAAAGCCATTTTGCCGAAAATCACCCCAAAAACAATGCCCACAACTGCTATCCAAAAGGGCACGGTTGGCGGCAGGCTCAAGGTGTAGATGAGGCAGGTTACAAAAACAGCGGAAGTTACTGGCTTTTTGGCCCGCCAGGTAAAGGCCGCCTCTGCTGCAATGCCAGAGGCAAAAACCACCAGGGCCAGCACAAGCGCGCGCCAGCCGAAGAAATACACAGCGCCGACCATGCATGGGGCCAGCCCGTAAAGGACCTTAACCATCATGGACTGTATGTTGAAGCGCTTGAAAGGCTTTGCGCCAGCAGGAGCCTTTTTGCCCGATGAAGGGCTTTTTTCTGATTCTTGGGCCATGACACCGCTTTATTTATAAGGAGCCAAAAGCTCTTTTTTTGAGGGGATAAACTTTTGGCCCTTCCGGGTTTTTTGGCAGGCAACACAAATTGCCCCCCAGGGTTTAATTTGTGCAATCCTGCTATTTTTTGGAGCACAAAGGCTTTTTTGTCAAGAATGGGAAATAAGAAAAGTTATTAAAAAAGGTAGGATCTCCGGGGTATTTTGGAAAAAGGTGGAAGGGCAGAGGCTTTCCTTTAAGAAAAGGCCCCTGCCCAAAGCCATCAGAAATTACTCATAAACCTTTTCTTCCGGGTGTTCCAGGCCGGCTGCGTCTTCCTC
>JAGVAW010000096.1 GCA_020060085.1 Desulfobacterales bacterium | reverse complement strand
GCAGCGAAAAGGATTTTGGGGGAAGCCAGACCTACATGGATGTGCCAGGCACTGAAAACCGGCGCTACCTCTCCCAGCGCCTCATTGTAAAACCCTGGGGCACAAATGGCCGGGATGCTGTTCTGGTGGTCAGGAACACAAGCCCAACAGGCCGTGTGCTGGAGCGTTTTCGCCATTACACAAAGGGCAGCTTTGTATGTTTGGGATGGGACGGGCTTGGCCTTTCGCCTCTTTGGGAAACGCGGGAGGTTTCCGGCTACATAGCAGATTATGCGGTTGGCGATTTTACCAATGACGGCAAGCTTGACCTTGTGGCAGCAGTGGTCAAGGTGGGGCTGATGAGTTCCTCCACCACTGTCATTGCATACAGCCTGGACCAGATTTTGAACCAGTAAAAAAGCCTTTTTGAAAATGCCGGGCATTGCGCTGGGGAACATACTCCCAACGGCCCGGCATTTTTGCGTAAAGCGGTTTTGCCGGATAACAGGCGGGCTTTCACTCAAGAACGCTGCGCACTGGTATGCCCTGCCGGGCAAGGTCCTGCTTGATCTGGCCTATGGTGTAAGTGCCGTAATGGACAATGGATGCCACAAGCACGGCGTCCGCTTTGCCTTCTGTCAGCACTTCCGCCATGTGCTCCGGGCTGCCGCCCCCGCCGGATGCAATTACAGGTATGTCCACAGCCTCCGAGATCATGCGGGTAAGCTTGATCTCGTAGCCTTGTTGGGTTCCGTCCGCATCAATGGAATTAAGGCATATTTCGCCTGCCCCAAGCCTCTGGGCCTCAACAGCCCACTGCCGGGCGTCCAGATTTACAGGGGTGCGCCCGCCGTTAATGAAAACCTGGTAGCCGCTTGGAATGGCAGCGCTTTTTTCAACCTTTTTTGCGTCCATGCCCAGCACAACGCATTGTCGGCCAAAGGCTCTGGCCCCCTGGGAGATGATGTCGGGGTTTTGGACAGCCGCTGAATTGACGCTCACCTTCTCGGCCCCTGCAAGCAGGGCCTCGCGCATATCCTCCCTGTTTCTTATGCCACCGCCAACGGAAAATGGGATGAAAATGCTTTCAGCAACGCGGCGCACAACATCAATCATTATGCCGCGTTTTTCGTGGGATGCTGTTATGTCATAAAAAACCAGCTCGTCACAGCCCTGCTCATAATAGATCCGCGCCATTTCAACCGGGTCGCCTATGTCAACATTGCCAACAAACTTTACTCCCTTTGTGGTTTTGCCGTCTCTCACATCAAGGCACACAATTACCCTTTTACTCAACATATCCGGCTCCTTTTGGGGCAAAAAAATCTATTGCCTTCAGGCAGCGTGTTTGGTCGGCCTTCCCGGCGGTCAATCAAGGGATTTATGCCACAAGGCCCTGATGGTGTAAAGGCGATGCTTTGTAAAGAAAAAACTTGCTGTGTGCGATTTCATGTTTTGAGTGTGAAGCACTTCACAGTCTATCTGTGTTGCGCCTCATTTTCTTGGCGCGCAATAAAGACTATTCTTTCAATCAGGCAAACGGTGCAGCCTTGGCCCGGCAGGCAGGATTTTTTGTCGCAAGCAACTGGCAAGCAGAATGCCTAATCCTTTTGGCCTGCTAATGCAACGCAGTTTTTGCTCTTTAACAGTCATACGCCCACAAGGCGCTTCCAAAAACCACTGCCTGGTGGTTTGAGCGCTTTAATCCGGGTCAGGGCTTACCCCACCCATCCCCCGCACTCTGATCCGGAATGTACGAACCGCGTCCCGGCCCTGTCCGGGACGCGCGTTCGTATATTTTTAATGCCACGGCATCTGCCTGAAAAAGAGGCCTCTTCCGCAAATCCGGCAAAAAAAAACAAAACAGGGAGAGGCCTGTTGAATGCCTTCTCCCTGCTTGATTTTCCGTCTGTCGCTCTCTTGTCTTAATGCAGAGCTGAAACCAGGTCACCCGATGAAGCGGCAGCGGTTATCATTTCCATGGCCGACCCCTGGCAGCGCAGAATTGCCTCCACCAGATTTTCGTCACCTGCCATTGAGCGGGCAAGTTGCGGGTTATTCAGCTTTTTGGGAAGGTATGCCCCCAGGATCTGCCTTATGGCCTCCCTTTTGCTGTCCACAGATCCCCACCCGAAAAGAAGCACCTCTGCAAGGCCGTCCTCCGGGTTGAAGAAGCGTACAAGCATATCGTCATCATTGACAAGCTCTTCAATGAATTTCTGGTCGCAGATGAATTCATTTAGCCGGGTGCGGAAAACCGTGCGAACCTTTTTGTCATCATTTAGAATGCTCTCACAAATCTCCCTGTCCACCGAGTTCAACCCTGCCTCGATGTATTTTTGCTTTGCAACCATTTTGCGCAGGTTTTTAAAGGTGTCATACAGGGTGTATTTGCCCATGAAATTGATCATCCATGCTGGTATGCGACCTGCCATGTCAATCCTGTAGGTGTAGATGATGCCCGTCTTGTAGCGGTCAATGTATTCAAACACATAGGTTCCAGTAAAATCAGTAACGCGAACCCTTTCACTGCGGGGCTGGCAACCTGGGTCATCAAATGTGGAAATGCCCACTATGGCCCGGCCTGCATCCAGATCATAATGGGTTTCGGTTCTGACAAGGATTTCCCTGTCGGTTACTGGCCAGGGCAGGCCAAGGGCTATGTAGAGATCCAGCTTGTTGCGGTGGTGCATTTTCATCAACTCGGACTCGGTGCAGTAGGCCTGCCACTCCACATTTGCAGGCACATCCCTCAACACCTCGCCGATGTTTTCCAGGGTTGCGGCAATGGTTGTCACAGCCCTTATCTCCTTTATGGGCGAGCCTTCAACCTCGCGCATATAGGCCTTTATGCCGTCCCTGTCCATCACAAGCGTCCACCCGTCATCGTAAGCCAGCGCAGCAGGGGCAGGCAGAAAAAAAACAAGGGCCAGAATTAAAAATAAAGCTCTTTTCATCTTCACCTCGCCGATCGCAAAAAATTCCCCCAAAAGGCCCCAAAAAAAATCCCCGTAAAAAGGCCTTTTGCTCAAGTTGATTTGCTGCGGTTACCGCTTGAATCAAAAAAACCCGGTTTGTTAATGCCCATTGCAGGCTGGTGTGCAGGCGTCAAAGCTTTCTCTTTGCCCATAAACAGGCTGATGCAGGCAGGGCCTTATTCTTTTAAAACAATACTCTAACAAAAAAGCCCTCTTAATAAAAAGGGCTTTTTTCGTTTGCGCAAAAAAAGAAGGCCTCCCCTGCGTTGCAAAGAAGGCCTCCCCAAATTCTAATGCGCCGGATTACTGTGCTATGTCAAGGGATTCAAGCAGCGCGGAATCTATGGCCCCTGTTACGGGAAGACCCTTTGCCTGCTGGTACTGCTGGATGCCCCGGTAGGTGACAGGCCCGAAAATGCCATCTATTCTGGACGGATAATAGCCCATTGGCTGAAGCTTGGTCTGCACCTGGCGGATGAGCTCGCGGCGGCTTTCCCATGCTGTTGTGCGGGTCTGCTGGGTCACCTGCCTTGGAGGAGGCGCAGGTGTCGGGGTTGCTATTTTCTTGTCCTCCTCATCCAAAGCCTGGGGCTTTTCCTGATAGGCCTTTTCCACCTCTGCAAGAGCTGTGCGCGCATCTGCCGGGGCAGCCGGAGCAGCCGGAGCCGGTTGTGCGGCCAGGGCGGCCCTTCTCTGGGCTGCGGCCCTCTGGGCTGTTGCCACTGTCACGGGTTCGCCCTTCCTGTAAGAGGCCAGATAGCGCTGGACCTCCAGCAGCAGCTCCCTTGGATAAAGCTCCCCTGAAAGGTCGTCATAAACTCTGGATGCCGCAGCTTTGATTCTTGCATGGTTTTCAGGGGTCACGGTTACAAGCTCCAGGCCGTAGTGGAGCATCCCTTCCAGACTGCGTTGGTTGTCCTTGCGTGTGCCATCCGTGAAAGCTGCGGTTATGGCATCACGACGGGCGTCAAGCTGCTGGCGGTACTCCACCGGCAGAATCTGCCACTCGCTCATGTTGATAAGCACAGTTGCAGGAGCATAGCGGGTTTTCATGGGGTTGATGTACTTGCAGGATGTGTACATCTGGCTGCCCACCTGGTAAATGGCCGGGCCTATGTTGCTGTCTATTTCGCCGGTCCGGTAGGCTGCGGGAGCCTGGGTGGGCGGCAGGGGTATGGGCTGGGCGCCAAGGGCCTTTAACATGGCCATTTCCTGGGCACCGTACCAAGTCTGGAATCTGGATTTGGCGAAATCCTCAAGGGTGTCAAAGCGCCACTTGGAGGAATATATCTGGTCAAAATCCTGGTCTATCCATAAAAACAGCTTGAATCCGTACTGGGAGAAATAATAATCAAAGGTGGAGAACATCACTTCCCTGATATAGTCAACCTCATTGTAATCGTTGAACAAAAAAGGCAGACCCACAACAGAGAACTCCGGGCAGGCCACTGAAGACCCGTGACCCGTGAGGCCTGCTCCCTGAAGCTGGCCTATGCGCATTTTTTCTAAATACTCCTCGTCATTGCCCATCACGCCACCCCAGTAGATTTTTGTGCGGACAGAATCGTTTGTGGAGTCTTTGATGTAGGGAAGAACAATGTTGATGAACTGCTGGGCATAGCCAAGGTGCTGGGGGGCAAGGGATGCAACCCGCCAGCGGTAAACTTCCCGCGGTTGGGCCTGGCTGACGCCAGGGATTAGAGTGATGAAAAGGCACAACACAAGCACCAGGGCCAAAAAGTTTTTTGCTCGATTCATGCTTTCTCCTTTATGGGATTTTTCCGTTTTGGGGTTTGTCGAAGTTTTTTGTGTGTTGTCCGGAGCATTGCCAGGGAACATTCTAATCACGGACATTTCCAACCAAAAACATATGATTCTACTTTTAATATAATATAACGACAATGGAGCACTACACAAGAAATGAAATTGATTATTGTTTTGCAGCCGGAATTCAAATGTATTCATGCAGTTCACAACACATTGATTAAATTAAATAAACAGAAAATAGCCCTGGGGTGGTTTTGGAATGAGTTTTCCAGTGCCAAAAAGCAAAACCTCTTTTTTTGCGAAGAGGGGCTTTTTTTGGGGAGGGAAAAAATTCCTCTCCCCTACCCCCCTTAAAAACCTTTCGCGAGCAACCATGTTAAGCTTGTAAGGCAGCCTTTGTGGCTTAAAGTTTTAAGGTTTTTATCAATCCTGTTTCGGAAAAAAGGGCGGAAAAATCGGGTTGAGATAAGATTTGACAGGAAAGGAGTTGATAAGGGCCAGCCCCCTTGCATAAGAGCCAAGGTGCTTGGAATAGCTCTTGTAAATGCTGCGGATGAATCCTGAAAAGCGCTTCCAGTCGTTCATACGCAAAAATGCATAATCAAGGAGTTTTTCCACCTGCCAGGGAGCCATATTGGGATGGTTCCAGGTGAGGTGCTTTGTGTCGAATTTGTCCCAGTCTTTTTCAAATATGCCGTATTTTTTGTCTATCTCGTCCCAAAGGGCTGTATCGGGATAGGGGGTCAAGGCTGTTGTCTGAACAAAGCCAAAACCGTAATTGTAAACGGTTTCAATCTCTTCGATGGTGGACTCGTAGGTGGCCTTTTCATTACCTATCATGTAATAGCCCCAGATGTAGCGGTCTCTTTTGTAAAGCTCCTCCTTGAGGTGGAGAATGGATCCGGGAACAAGCTTCTTTTTCCAGGACTTGAGCACCTCCGGATCAACGCACTCTATGCCTATGCCCACCCCCATCAAATAAGAGCGGCTCCAGTGATCCAGGTGCTTTAAGGCATTTTCGTAGCGGGTCTGCACGCTCCAGAAAAGCCTGTGCTTGCGAAGAAGCTCCACCACCTGCTCTGTATGCTCTGCAAAGGTGCCGAAGTTCTCGTCAAGGATTGCCACCCAGTCCACCCCGTTTTTCTTGTACCAGCCCAGAACCCGGTCAATAGATTCTATGGGAACCTTTGTGGGCTTGGGCGCAAAGCTTGGGGTCTGGCAGAAGGTGCACTGCATGGGGCAGCCCCTCTGGGTCTGAAGCTGGGCCACCCGCTGAACACGGAAAGGCAGGGGCTTTATCCACCACTGATCCACAAGGGGCGGGTGAATCAAAGTTTCGATCTTCTGGCCGAGGTGCTCTGCAATCTCAAACTCGCAGTAGCCCTTCCATACCTTGTCAAAGCGGTCTGCAATAAAGGGGTTGGCTGCCCCGTAGTTGCCCCCCCATATCTGGGGTATGCCCTTTTCGCGGGCAAAATCAATCATCTTAAGCACGCGGTTGGTGCTGCTGGTATGAAAGGAAAAGCCCACAACATCAAAGCCTTCGGCAAGCTTTGCCTCATACTCCTGCCAGGAGGGGAACTCCAGAATTTCAATTGACGGGATATTCTGCTTCAAAAAGCGCAGGCCATAAGAAATCTTCAAGGGATAGGAAATACGGTAGGGCTGGGTGGAGTTGGTCTTAAAATAGTCGTACCAGCCGTTTTTATCAATATAGTGGGTTGTAAAAAGGATTT
>JAGVAW010000232.1 GCA_020060085.1 Desulfobacterales bacterium | reverse complement strand
GCATAAAGGGTGTCAAAGGCAAGGGTGGACTTGCCCGACCCAGAAAGGCCGGTGATAACCACAAGCCGGTTTTTGGGGATGACCAGATCCACATTTTTGAGGTTGTGCTCCCTGGCCCCCTTGAGAATTATATGTGTGTCCTTCATGTATTGTTCTTCTTTTGGCCGTCCGGAACCGGCGGCTCCGTATGAATTGGGGAGGGCTGCTCCCCATGCAGGGGCATGACGGGCAATATGTCCGCGTTTTTGACCCATCCGCGTTTTGCGGAAGTAAAGCTGACAAGCTGCCAGTTGTTTTCTTTTCGCTCCACCCGCACCAAGGAACCGGAATTAAGCTCGAACAAGAGGGTATCCCGCTCGTGGGGGCCGGCCCGCACCAAGGCTTTTGGGGCAATTATCACAGCCCGATTGTCGGTTTTTGCCAAGTAAAGGCGTGCAGCGCAAAAAAGCCCGGAAAAAACAAATACCAAAGCCAGGGCAATTAAAAGGTAGTAGCTCCATTCCTTTTTGAGCCGCAGATGCAGGGCCAGAGCCGCAAAAAACAGGGCGTTTGCCAAAGCGAACACCCAAAAAAGCTCTGTTGGGGTGAAAATGAAAAGCCAGCCGAAAAAGGAGAAGTCATCTTCCTCGTGCGCGTCAATGCGCAGGTTTTTTGCAAATCGCAGGTTAAAGTCAATGTCCTTGTCCCTTGGAGCAAGGATTTTGGCTTTTTTGTAATTGGCAATGGCCATGCCCAGGTTGTCTGCCCTCATGTAGGCATTGCCCAGGTTGTAAAATACCGATGGCCCGGCCAGGGGGCTTTGGGCCAGAATCCCATATTTTTCAATGGCCTGCTCGTAACGGCCTGCAATGTAGTCCTTGTTTGCCTCCACAAAGAGGGCAAGCTCCCGACCAGGGGTTTGCTGGGTTGAGGCAGCCGCGCATGGCGCAATCACAACAGCCCAAAAAATCACAAAGGCTGTCAAAAGGCCTGCCGCCCGGATATGAAATCCCAAACAAGTATGGATGTTATGTTTCATAAGAGCGCCCTCATGGCCTTGTCCAGCCTTTTTACAAGGGCAAGCAATTCCTCCCTTTCCTGGCCGGAGAAGTTTTCGTCCTTGCAGCCAAAGATACAGGCATCCAGGCGCTCCAGAATATTTTTAAGGGTGGAAGCATCTTTGGCATCAGCCCCTGCCTGCATAACAATGGCGCTGGCTTCGTCCGGGGTCAAACTGCCGCCCGGCAAGCCCAGTCGTGCAGCCAGATAGGCCAACAGGGCCTTTTGCAGGGCCTCGGCCTGCTGTTGCGGCAAGGAGCGGGCCTGTTTGAGGAAAAGGGAAAGGGCCTTTCTTGAGGCGGTTATTCCTTCCAAAGAACGGTTGTTGGCAAGATGGCGGGCAACCAGAATCGGTGTCATAAAAACAAGGGGCGGAAGCAGAAGGACAACAAGCACCAGTAAAAGGCCTGGCCCTGACAAAAACCCCTGGCGAAAACGGGGAGACTCGTTGATGGTCTGGATGTCCTGGGCAAGAAGCTCCACCCTGCGGACAGAGGTTCCGGCCTCGCCTGCACTATCCGTAGCAGGCCCTGGCAGGGCATGGGCAGCAGGCTTGACGGTAAGGGTCAGGGGCACAAATTCCGCAAGCTCATAGGCCATAGAATCCGGGTTAAAAAATGCAATGGCCTTTGGCTCAATCACAAAGTTGCCCGGCTCCTGGGGAACCAGCGCCCACTCCACGGATTTTACACCCTGGGTCCCCTCCATGGAGGGCGTGCGGGAAAACTGCACGGCCCCTGCATAGGAGCGGATTCCTTCAACAGGGGCAAATTCCGGATCAGGCATGTGCCTTACATTGCCAATGCCGGAAAAGCGGATTGACAGGGTGGTGGAATCTCCAACCGAAAGGGTGTTATCGGAAAGGGATGCCTCAAGGGAAAATTTACCCACAAGGCCGGAAAAGCCAGCGGGTCGGCCCTCCTGGGGAAAATCCCCGATTGTTATGGTAACAGGCTCGGAAAAAAGGGTTCGCATATCCCGCACGGCACCCTGCCGGGTCTGGACAAGCACCGGAACTTCCATGCGGGATGGGCCAAGCTCATAAACTCCAGGCCTGTCAAAGGTCATGCTCCAAACCGTCTCGGCAATGGTATAAAGAGTGCCCTCCCTTGTGGTTGCGCGGCGCTCGGTTCCCTTAAGCTCCTCAAGGGTCAAGCCATCGGCCTGGGGAAGCCTCACCCGGATTGTGTCAACAGGTATGCTGGAATAAACCGCCAGAGTGTAAAGTATCTCCTGGCCCACAAAGCCCCTTTGGTGGCTCACCTTTGTTTTTGCATAAAGAGGCCCCATGTCCCGGCCCGAAATGTCCGGGTCTTTTTCCACGGTAATTGTAAGGGTGTTGCTTCTAAAGGTTGCACCCCGCGATTGCAAGGTGGCCGGGCCTATTGTGAAAGCGCCGGTCTCCTTTGGCGCAAGCAGGTAAACAAAGGTTCTGGAAAACTGGGTGGAGGTGCCGATTATGTTGAACTGGGTGGATGAGCGGGTGCTAACCAGCCGGAAGTTCTCCATGCCGAAAAGGGAAGGCTGCCCGGCAAGGGTGAGGCCGGTTGTGGACATCTCAAGCACAAGCTCGATTATGTCGCTCTCAAAGGCCTGGCTGCGATCCGCCCTTAAAACAAGCTCCACATTGGCCGCAGCCGGGGCCGCAAGGCCCGTGAGGGCAAAAAGGAAGATCAGATAAATTGTGGCCCGTAAAGTCATCTTCAATCCACCATGAGCCGGGGCTTTTAAGCCTTGCCGACAACTACCAGGTTTTGCCCGAAGGCGCTGCATGGGGCGAAACCTGGCGCATTCTCCAGAACATGAGGCCTGGATCTTCAGTCACATTGTCCAGAAGCGCACTTGCCATGTTCTGCTCCATCTTCTCAACAGGCCTTTCATCAGAAGACCTGGAAGAGGCGCTTTCTTGGGGCTGCTCCATAGCGGCAAGGCTGCCTGTCAAGTCCTCATCCTGTTGATTGCCGCCTTTTTCAGCCGGGTCTTCAAGACCCTTACCGTCTTTCTGGCCATCTTCCGGGCCGGTCATTGCGTCCTTTTGGCCTTCTTCATCTTGACCGGAAGAATCCCTCGCCTGCTGCTGGCCCTGCTGGCCTCCCTCTGCCTTCTCTCCATCCTTATCCTGCTGCCCGTCCTGCTGCTCATCAGCGCAGGCCTGCTGGTCTTTTGAAGAGTCATCTTCCCGGCTTTGCTCCTGCTGTCTTTGGTGCCACAGGGCCAGAGCCAGGTTGGCCTTGGCATCACTGTCATCTGGCTTTGCAGCAAGAGCCTTGCCAAAGTAGTCGGCTGCCAGGGAATACTGCTGTTCTTCAAAGGCTGCATTACCTGCATTAAAGGCGCTGGCGTAACTCAAGTTTTTATCCTTTGCCCTGGCAGAAACGCTTGAAAAGGCTGCAAGAGCCTCTTCCGTATGGCCTGCGCGCATCTGGGCCACCCCCCGGTTATAGCGCCAGCGCGGCTCCCTGGGGTTTTCCATGTCCTTTTGGGCAAAGGCCTCTGCTGCTGCCTCGTACTCACCTGCCCGGTAAAGGGCAAAGGCATCCTCTTTGGCAAAGGAGGCTCCGGCAAACAGCACAACACTACAAAATACGATGAGGAGTTTTTTCACGCAACACCCCTTCAAAAAAAAACAGGGCAAAGGCAAAAAGCACAAAGAGATAGAACCTCTGCTCCAGCAGCACGGTTTTTTCCGTGAGTACAGTCTGGTCTTGAGTCTTTTTCTTTATGCCTTCAAAGTAGAGCCTTTCCAGGTTGAAGCCACCTCCGGCAACCCGAAGATAATCACCCCCGCCTTCATTTGCTATGCGGGCAAGGTCCCTTTCGTTGAGCCGGGAAAGGATGTTGCTGCCTGCCCCGTCCTTTTCAAAGCCTGCGCCCCGCGCTGCGGGGATGGGGCCTCCGGCAGGGTCGCCCACACCAAGAACAAAGATTCGAACCCCCTTTTGGGCCGCCCTTCTTGCTGCTTCAAGCCCCTTTCCCTCGTGATCCTCGCCGTCTGTGATAAGCACAATCACCCTGTCGGCAGGGCTTGTGGAGTCAAAGGCTTCAACCGCTCTGTCAATGGCATCCCCAAGGTCTGTCCCCATAACAGGAATAAGGCCTGGCTCAAGGTGTTTCAAATACATTGCTATAGCCTGGTAATCCAAAGTGAGCGGGCTTTGGACAAAGGCTCTGCCTGCAAAGAGCACCAGCCCGATCCTGTCGCCCTGTGCTGCGGAAAGCAGATCCGCAATTTCCCGCCTTGCCCTTTCCATGCGGTTTGGCCGGATATCTTCCACCAGCATGGAGCGGGAAAGATCCACACAGACCATTATGTCAACGCCCCTTGATGAAATCTCCTCAATGCGCTCTCCCCAGCGGGGGCCTGCCAGGGCAGTGATGAGCATGGCAATACCCGCCAGAACCAGGGCATTTCTCAACCACGCCCTTGCTGCGCTCTCCATTGGTCCAAGACGGACAAGAAGCTCTTGAGCGGCAAAAGCGGTTAGGGCCTGCCTGCGGCTTCGCCAGGCAAGGGCCTGGACCAGGGCTGCCAGGGGCAGGACAAAGAGAAAGTTAAGTATCCAGGCTCGTTCAAAACTCATGGCAGGGGCCGCCACCTCCAGGCAAACAGCTCAAGGGCTACAAGCAAAATGGCTGTTGCCAGAAACCAGGTAAAAAGCTCTTGAAAGTGGAAGAATTTTTTGACCTTCACCTCGGTCTTTTCCAGTTGGTCAAGCTCATCGTAAATTGCTTCAAGCTGGGCTGTGTCTGTTGCAACAAAGTAGCTGCCCCCTCCGGTTTGGGCAATTCTTTTGAGAGCCTCTTCATCCATCACAACCTGCCGATAAACAAACTGATCCCCAAAAAGGGTGCGCTGCAAAAAAGGCGCGCTTCCTGTTGTGCCAACACCAACAGCATGAATTCTTATGCCTAAAGCCGCAAGCGCGCGGGCTGCGGTAGGGGCATCAATCTCACCTGCGTTTTCCTCGCCATCCGTGAGCAGTATTACAACCTTGCTGGTGCCGGGCAAATCCTTGAGGCGCTTGCCTGCAACAGCCAGGGAATCACCTATGGCAGTTGCCTGCCCGGCCATGCCCACAGCCATGTCTTCGATAAGGGATAAAAGCAGGCCCTGATCGTTTGTGGGCGGAACCTGGGTAAAGGCATAAGAGCCGAACACCACAATTCCTATGCGGTCATGGGGCCGTTTTTTAACAAAGTCCTTTGCAACCTTTTTTACAGCGGCAAGCCGGGTCACGGGCTTGTTGTCCAGAGCAAAATCCATTGCCAGCATGGAGCCGGATGTGTCCATGCACAATATGATATCCACGCCTGGAGAGAGAATCTCCTGACTTGCCGTGTAGGCCTGGGGCCGGGCCGCAGCAATCACCAGCAGCAGAAGCACAAGCGCCCGAAGCATTGGAAAGACTCCGGTCCTGGCCCTGTGTCCGGAAGGCACAAGCTGGGACAGAAACCCTGTTATGGGATAGGAAATAGCATTGGGCCGCCTTTTAAAAGCCCAGAAAAGCCAGGCTGCCACCGGCAGGATAAGGAACAAAAGCTGCGGATAGGCAAAACGGAGGCCTTCGCTATCCATGAGATGCCTCCTCCTTTTCCTGCGACTTTTTGTCCTCTGCTTCCGGCTCCTTTGGCCTTGTGCTTTTTACAAATTCAAGGGCCATGTCCAGATGGCTCCTCATTGTCGGGGCAGAGGCAGCACCCTTTGCAAACTTCACCTCATCTGCCGCAAAAAGAAGCTCAACAATGCGCCTGTCCGTTGAATCAGAGACAAAGGCAGCAATCTCCTGGCTGGTCATACGCACAGCAGGAAAGCCCCGCAGGCCTTCCAGATAGGCCCTCAAGGCAAGGGAAAACTCAAAGTAAAAAACCTTGGGGTCAATGTTGCCCTGCCTCAATTTTAACGAGAGGCGCGAAAGCTCCTTTAAGGCTGTCTCATGGGGTTTTTCTCCCCCCAGAGCCATTGGGGCCTTTCCTGCGCCAAAAAAACGCTTCAATAAAAACAATGCGGTGCCTGCCACAATAATGGCCACAAGCCAGGGAGCAAGGCGCTTGTGCAGAGGGCTTATCTGCTCTATGCCCCTTATGGGCCTAGGGGGGACAGCCGCCGGGTCGTCCGGCAGGCCGGAAACGATTTTCAGCGCAAGTGGCTGGCTCTTGAGAATGCCCGGCTGCCCTTGGGGGTCTATAAATGCAATGGACAAAAAATCCGTTGACCAGTCTTCCAGCGAGGCGGCAAGAACCTTTGCCTCAAGGCCTTTGCGGGTGAGCTTTATCTGCTCCACAGCGAAGGGGGAGAGGCCCACAATGGTGACAGGCTCTTCAAGCATTGCACCCTTTGGCAGGGAAAAGCCCAGTTCCAGATCCACCCAGTCGCCGGTTGTGGCTTCTTTCACCTTAAAAAACGCTTCAAGGGGCAGAACAATATCTTTGTCATGGGAGCTTTCCGCAGCCTGTTCATCAGCCGGGCACAGGCTGCAAAAAAGAAAGCCCAGGGCAAGGCTGCAAAACAAGGCAAGGGGAAAAAAACGCATGGAGAATATGCCCGCACTTTTCATCGCCGCCCCTCGCGGCCCCTAAAATATGCGGCCAATGGCTCCACAGTGGGGCCGTCAGTGCTTATGCTCACAAGCCCGGCACGGTTTGCAGCCAGAAGCCGGGAAAGGGCCGCATCCTGGGTGCCAACCAGATTGCGCCATCTGGCTTTTAAACCCCGGTCTGAAAAATCCGCTGCAATGTGCTGGCCTGTCTCCGGGTCAACCAGCCGGAAAAAGCCTGAATCGGGAAGCTCCCGCTCGCGGGGGTCATAAACCTTTATGATTGTCACATCGTGCTTTTTGGCGCACAGGGAGAGCGTCATCTCCAGGCGCTTGTCAGGAAGGGGCACAAGAAAGTCTGAAATCACAAACACAATGCAGTGGCGGCGGACAACGCGGTTGATGTATTCCAAGGCCTCGGCGAGATTTGTTCCCCTGTCTGCGGCCTGGTGGGTGAATATCTCCTTGATGAGCCGCCACACATGGCCCGCGCCTTTTCTTGGCGGGATGAAGCGGTCAACCCCCTTTGAGAAAAAAAGCGCCCCCACCTTGTCGTTTGTGCGAATGGCCACAAAGGACAAAAGGCCCGCCACCTGGGCAATGGCCTCCATCTTGAAACGGTTTTTCGAGCCGAAAAGGTTGGATGCGGAGCAGTCCACAGCCAGAAGGACGGTAAGCTCCCGCTCCTGGGAGTACATTTTAACAAAGGGGCTTCCAAAGCGGGCCGTCACATTCCAGTCAATATCGCGCACATCATCGCCGGGCGCGTACTCGCGGACCTCGGCAAACTCCATGCCCTTGCCCTTGAAGGCGCTCACATACTGGCCTGCAAAAATGTCGTTGGCAAGGTACCGGGTTTTAAAATGAAGCCTGCGAACCTTGGTGTAAAGCTCTGGAGAGAGCGTTGTCTCGGCCACGGCAGGGCCTGGGGCGTTTTTGGGCAACATCATGGCACCTGGATCCGCTCCAGCAGTCGGGTGATTATGTCATCGGAGCTAACCCCCTGGGCCTCGGCCTCATAGCTTACAATTATGCGGTGGCGCAAAACATCCGGAGCAAGCGTCTTGACATCCTGGGGGGTTACAAAGGCCCTGCCCGACAGAAATGCCTGGGCGCGAGCGGCCATGGCCAGATAAATGGAGGCTCGTGGCGAAGCTCCATAGCGGATCATGTTGGCCAGGTCTTTGCCCAAATCCTTTGGCGAGCGCGTGGCCCGCACAAGATTGACAATGTAATCGAAAATCTTTTCCTCCATGTGAATTGCAGAGGCGACCCGGCAGGCCTCAAGCACTGCCTGCCTGGAAACCGCGGCCTGCACCTTCTGCTCGGTTATCCCTGCATGAACCCGACGGATTATCTCCTTTTCATGCTCAACACCCGGATAGTCCACCTTTATTTTGAGCATGAAGCGGTCCACCTGGGCTTCGGGCAGGGGATAGGTGCCTTCCTGCTCTATGGGGTTCTGGGTGGCAAGAACCATGAAGGGGCTGTCAAGGACAAAGGTGGTCTGGCCTATGGTTATCTGGCGCTCGGCCATTGCCTCAAGCAGCGCGCTCTGAACCTTGGCTGGTGCCCGGTTTATTTCATCGGCCAGTATTATATTGTGGAAAATCGGTCCCTTGCGGATTTCAAAACTGCCGGTATCAGGCCGGAAAATCTGGGTGCCAAGAATGTCGGCTGGTAAAAGATCCGGCGTGAACTGGATTCTCATGAAATCCACATCAATGGCCCTGGCAAGGGTTTTCACCGCCGTGGTCTTGGCCAGCCCCGGAAGCCCTTCCACCAAAAGATGTGCATTGCACAAAAGGCCTGCCAGAAGCCGGTCAATGAAGGTCTTCTGGCCCACAATCACCTTCTCCACCTCAACAGCCACCTGACGGAGCACAAGGCTTTGCTTTTCAACCTGTTCTGAAATATCGGCCATGTCCATTGCAGTAAAAGACCTCTTTAAAATTAATTGTTTTGCCGCATCAAGGAGCATTCCCTGCAGGCAGGAGGCACCAGCCGCAACATTAAGAACAGCCACCGGGCCTTTCTCGGATTCAAAGGCTCCGGTCTAAAATCCGAAGCCATTGGGGCGGCCCTTGGAATTTACTTCCTTTAAGGGCCGTTTGGGGGATGATACCACAGCAGCAGAGCTTATCTCAAGGACTGCAAGGCATTTTATGAAAGCCGGTTTTAATTGCAAGGCTCTTTGAAAATATTAACATTTTGTTTTTTAAGCTTAAAATGCCATCCTATTCTTAACCGGACTCCATCAAGGGTTTTTTATCAGCGGATGCGCACAATCCTGAACCCGTTATTGTAGCGCTTGAAGTTGGGGGTTGCATAACTGCGGTTGCCGCAGCGCACTCCATTGGGGTTGTTGTCCCAGCTTCCTCCCCGTACAATGCGTCCCTGCTTGGATGAGCTTGGCCCGGTGGGATTGTAGTACGGCCCAGGCTCGCTGGAGTATGGCCCCCTCCAGTCCTGACACATCTCCCATACATTGCCTAAAATGTCGTAAATGCCCCAGGCATTGGGATTGAACGCGCCCACCGGAGATGTGACCGCATGGCCGTCATCGCAATCGTGAATAGGCCATGTGGGCCAGATTTCCTGGGCTGAAATATCCGCCACATTGGCATACTGGCAGGCCATATCCGGCTCGTCCCCCCAGTACCGGCTGGTGCTTGTGCCGGCCCGGCAGGCATACTCCCACTCGGATTCCGTGGGCAACCAGAAGGTGTAGCGGCCCTGGGATCTTTCGCTCAACCACCTGGAAAAATCCATTGCCTCGTACCAGCTCACATTTACAACAGGCTGGGTATCGCCATTAAGATTAAGTCCATTGTATTCTTTGGAATCGTGATTTGGTGCAAACTTCCTGAACTGGGCGTTTGTAACAGGAAACCTGCCTATCCAGAAGCCATTAAGGCAGACCTCGTGAACCGGCCCCTCGTCCTCATAGCGGCCATCCTCGCTTGGTGGCGTGCCCTGGAGAAAACAGCCTCCTGGCACCCAGACCATCTCCATGCCTGTAACAGGCTCCACCCAGGTGGTTCCGGCAGGGATATCCGGCTCCGGAACACCGTGCTCATGGAGATTTTCCACCCGCAGCCAGTCCAGATCCATGCCGATCCTCTCGCCTGGAGACCAGCCAAAAGCCGGGCCTGCAACAAAAAGTGCCGCGCAAATGGCCAGGGCGCACAATCCGGAAAAACAGTTCAATCTTTTGTCAATGTTCATAAGCATTCACCCTGGAAAGCCTCAAGGGGCGGCTCTGGCTCCATTTAAGCTCCATGTCAAGCCCCAGGCTGCTGATGCGGGATGAGGCCCAGGCAAAAGCCTCTGCCGTGTCCACCCATCCGTCATGGTCCCGGTCGGCCCGGCCCATCATGGCGTGCATTAAAAAAAATGAAAATGCGCTTGATTGCGCACTGTCAATGTTGTTGATCGCCCTGTCGCCATTTAAAGAGAGCATGAGGGTGTTATCCCACTCAAACAGGGCGCTGTCCCATTCCGCAGGCTCTTTGCCTGACGCCCAGAAGGGTCTGCGCAGATCCATAATGACTATTATGCCTTCATTTTTCAAGCCCGACAGCATCTGTTTAACCTGGGAAAGCAGGATTCCTCTTTCAGAATCGGCTGAATTGATGGGGGTGTCATGGGGAAGAAGCAGCAAATCCACACCTTTTTCTCCGGCAATGTCCATAAGGGGAAGGGCCAAGCCAGAGAAATAGAACAATACACCACAACGGGTATCGAATGCAGCTTTCTGGGCGAGCCATCCCAGCCCATCCAGAAGGTTCTCTTTTTGGGCATCCCTGTTAACGGCAGTACGAATCTGGTATGGGCCGGGTGCAAAGCCGGAAACCCTGGTAAGCAAACGGGCTAACTGGAGCGAATCATTTACAGCATGGGGAGGCCCCAAAAAATAGCGGTACTCATCTATACCTGCCAGAAAGGCCCAGGAACAGCCTGTCTGGGGCAGGGTTATTTCAAGGTTGGCAATATCCGGGGATCCTGAATTGGGATTATCCCCCAGATAAACAGGCCGCCTCGAAACATGGGGCAGGGGCTGGGCATACGGCATTGAAAGCGTTTCATCAACAAGGGCTGCCACCATGAAATCCCTTGCTGTTGCAAACCTGGGGTTTTGGGGCATTTTTTCGGAAAGCTTGGAGAGAGTTTTGGCAGCCCCCTCTTTTTCTCCGGCCTTGAACCTCTGCCACAATGCCTCAACTGCAAATTCCTCGGCCTTGCGGCGGTAATGGTCGGGTATGTTCTCGCCATGCTCCCAGGCCAGGGCCAGGGCCTTTTCGTAATGGCCTCGTGCAAAAAGTACTTCCAGAGCAACGGCAATGGCCCCAGGGTCCGAGCGGGCCAGAAGCTCATCCCTGAAAACCCATTCCCAGGCTTGGTCATGTTTTCCAAGCTCCAGAGCTGTCCAGCCAAGCATCACAAAAAGCCGGGCAGATGCCGGGCCGCTTTGGGCAAGCCCCTTCCACAGGTTGTAGGCCTGCTCCTTCTGGTTTAACCGATATTTGGCAAGGCCCAGGTTAAAGACAATGGTGCGGTTTTGGGGGCAGGCATTCGCAGCTTGACAGAGTTTTTCTGCACCATCCATGGGATTTTGATCAAACAGGGCAAGGCTCATTATGGCTTTGGCACAGGCTGCGCTGCAATCATCAGGTAAATCTGCAAGGGCCGGTGTCGCCCCAAAAAACACCAGCACCGCGAATAATTGCAAAAAAAGGCCTGTCGCAAAACAGGCGCAAATTCGTCTGGCCCTGTGGAAAAAAAAGTGCATGATCTTTTGTAAAGCCTGCTGTGGTTACGGAAAAAGATTTATCGAGCGTCCGATTTATTTTCTTTGCCATAAAAATCCTGCCTAAACAACATAAAACCGGCATATTTTTTACGGGCAGCCCTGATTTTTCACCAGAAGGAGAACTAAATGCCAATGGGCGATTTCACAGACTCCTGCTATTGCTTTTTGGCGGTTTTATCCCCAATATGCCATCATGAATGCAAAGACACCCGGCAAAGATAAGGATAACGCAAGCGCCCAGGCATCCCTTGAGCTGCGCGCAGGCCAGAGAGTCACACTGTTGGGGCTTGTAGTCAATCTTGTGCTTGTGGGAGTGAAACTTTTTTTGGGCATTGCCGGGCGCAGCCAGGCCCTTGTGGCAGATGCCGTGCATTCCGTATCGGATCTTGCCACAGATGTTGTGGTGCTGGTGGGTGTAACCCTTGGCCGCAAAGAACCGGATGAGAAGCACCATTTCGGGCATCGCCGGGTGGAAACCCTTGCCACCGGCCTTGTGAGCCTTGGTTTGGCAGCGGCAGGCATCTACATTGCCATAAATGCCGCATCAAACATTTATTTCAAGAGCCATTGCCAGCCCACCTGGCTTGCAGCCCTGGGAGCGGCAATCTCCATTGCAGCAAAGGAAAGCCTTTATCAGGCAACCCTGCGGGTGGGAAGGCGCATAAAAAGCCAGGCCATTGTGGCCAATGCCTGGCACCATCGCAGCGATTCCCTTTCCAGCGTAGCGGTTCTTATCGGCGTTGGAGGCGCGCTCATCAGCCCCAGACTGGCAGCTCTGGATGCCTGGGCAGCCCTGGTTGTGGCGGTTCTCATTATCAAGGTGGCGGCAGGGCTTTTCTGGAATGCTGTCAAGGAGGTTTCAGACGCTGCCCCCACAAGCGCGGTGCTGGAAAAAATGACCCAGTGCGCCCTTAATGTGGAAGGTGTACTTGGCGTTCACGACCTTAAGGTGCGAAGCTCGGCGGATCTCTACCAGATGCAGTTGCACATTGTGGTTGACGGCTCCATCACCGTTGCCCAGGGTCATCAGGTGGCCAAGCAGGTGGAAAAATGCCTTTTTCGGGATGTGGAAAATCTTCTTGAGGTGGTGGTCCATGTGGACCCTACCCATGAGGAGGAGGATGAGGCGAACTGAAGGGAAAAAGGCCTGTGCCTGCCTTAAGGCAAAAAAAGCATTCCTGCCAAAACAATCCAAAAACTCACCTTCAATTTGGGCAAACAGCCTGGAGTGCAGCCTTTTGGCGCACAGGGACGGGCTTTAACAGATATGCTTCCCAAAGCAGTATAAAAGAATTTTCTGGCACAAACGGGCTGCTGTGTACTGGGAAACCTGGCTTCCGGCAAAGGCCGCCAGTTCCACCACATCTGCGGAAACAAGGGTCTTTTGCTTTGCTACAAGCTTGATGAGGTCAAGGGTCTGACGGTAGGTAAGTCCACCCGGCTCCGGAGTGCCGGTTCCGGGAATTTGGCAAGGGTCCAGGCCGTCCAGATCAAGGGTGAGATAAACCTTTTCTGGAAGCCTGTCCATAAGCTCCTGCATCCAGAGGCCCTTTTCGTCCATCTCATGGGCCATAAAGGGCCTGTATCCCCGCTGCTTTACAAGCTCCCATTCCCCCGCGGAAAAAGAGCGGATTCCAACCTGGGCAAATTCCAGGCCAATGTCATCGGCCACACGGCGCATCACGCAGGCATGGTTCAAGGTGCTGCCATTCCATGTATGGCGCAGATCCAGGTGGGCATCTATCTGCAGAACCGCAGCATCAGGATGCAGCCTTGCCACTTCCCGCAGCAGGCCTATGCTCACGGCATGATCCCCGCCCAGGGCCAGGAAGGGCTTGTTTTTGTTTAGAATGGCAGCCGCAGCAGCCTGGATTTGTGCAAGGGCCTTTTCCGGTGTCCTGGCCAGAAGCGGCGGCCTTGCGGTGAAGATGGGCAGCCTTGTCCAATCGCAGCAAAGCTCCTCGTCAAAGGCTTCCATTTGGGTGGAGGCATCCAGAATGTGGTATGGGCCTGTTGCAGAGCCGATGCCGTAAGACGGGGCGCATTCATAAGGCAGGGGCAGAACCGTGACCGCTGCCTCATCAACGCCCTTTGCCTGGAAATTGGCCCCTCCAAAAGGCACAAATGCTGGCGTAATCATCACAGAATAAACACCGCGGCAGCCACAACAGTTGTCCAGATGTTGTTTTCCGCGCCAAGGGCCGCCTGGCTCATGTGCTCGGATTCAACTATTTTGCCGCTCATTTTGTAAACCTCGCGGCGCTCGTCATAGTCTTTGGTGGGGTCAAACTCTATGCCCAGGGTGGTGGCAAGCATACTGGCAGCTAGGTCTTCGGCGTATTCTCCTGCCTCAAGCTCTGTCTGACCGAAGCCGTGATGCTCGGAAAGATATCCGTACCGTCCGCTCTCTGCAGGAATAGCAAGACCGATGCTTGCAACAACCCTGCGGCCCGGCTCCCGAATCTGCTCGCGCGCCAGCACACAGAAGGTTATTTCGCCGGCCTGAAGAAGGCTCAAGCCCCGCTCTTTGTCCACAATTTTACAATCCGGCGGAAATATGGAGGAAACTTCCACGATATTCAGATGCGCAATCTGCGCCTCGCGCAGGGCCTCCTCAAATGAGGCCAGCTTTTCACTGTGGTAACCCACCCCTTTGGTGAAGAACATATAACGGGGTACAAGCATGGCTACCTCCTTTCAGCGGCATTGGCGCCGCCAGAAAAGACAGGGGATTGTGGGGTTGGTTGGCTGTCGCCGGCCCGCTTGCGGGCCTAAAGCCTTTCACCCCCTTCCCCTTGAAAAAATTTTTTCTGGAACCTGTCCATGTCCAGTATTAAAAAATAAGATGACCCTCAATGGGCCGGGTTCAAAAACAAACCGCATTGGTAATGACACTTGCACCTTTTGTCAATGAAAAATACTAACCTTACAAACTTTGCTGCTCTTGACGCATTGGGTTGATGTGCTACATTTTGTTTTTTTAGGGGAAGCTCCCTTTTTGCGCGGAGGAGATGATGGAACTGGATTTTAGCAAGTTTTTCAAACAATATGAGCAAATTGTGGCCCAGGCTGATGCTGCGTTCAAGGCAGTGGCCCAGGCCCATCCCGACTGCATTGCCTGCAAGCCCGGCTGCTCGGACTGCTGCTATGCCCTTTTTGATCTTTCCCTTGTGGAAGCCCTTTATCTGAACCAGAAGTTCTTGGAAAAACAGGATAATCTTGCCAGGGAAAAAATTCTGGAAAAGGCTGACCGGGCAGACCGCAAGGCCTATCAGATAAAACGGGAGGCCTTCCAGGCTGTGGCCAGGGGTAAGGAAACGGAGCAGGTCATGGCCAGGGTGGCATGGGAAAGGGTGCGCTGCCCCCTTTTAAACGAGGCAGACCGGTGCGAGCTTTACGACTGCCGACCTG
>JAGVAW010000277.1 GCA_020060085.1 Desulfobacterales bacterium | reverse complement strand
GCGGCCTGCCGGTGTGGCGGCAATGAACTGCTCCCGAATTTTTTCGGGCAGAACCTTTGTCATGTCCGTATCAATGAAGCCCGGAGCAACGGCATTTACGCGGATGCCCCTTGAAGCAAGCTCCTTGGCCGCAGAGCGGGTAAGGCCCATAAGCCCTGCCTTTGCAGCCGAATAATTGGCCTGGCCTGCATTACCCATTGCACCCACAACAGAGGCAATGTTCACAACCGCGCCGGAGCGCTGCTTCATGAATGTGCGGCATGCCTCCTGAAGGCATAAAAAGGCCCCTTTGAGATTGGTGTTCTGCACCGCATCCCAGTCAGCCTCCTTCATTCGGGCAATAAAATTATCGCGGGTTATCCCTGCGTTGTTGACCAGAAAATCAATTTTGCCCGCCTGCTCAAGCACTGACTTGAAAAAGTCTGCCACTTCACCTGAATTGCTTACATCCACCTTGAAACCTTGTGCCACCCCGCCTAATTTTTGGGCCTGCTCCTGGGTTAATGCAGCCTCTTTGTCATCTGCATCAAAGTGGTTGAAAAATACCCTTGCGCCCCTTTGCACAAAGGCCAGCACAATGGCACGGCCTATGCCTTTGGACCCGCCCGTTACTACGGCAATTTTGTCAGCAAATTCCTGGCTCATGGGCTAAATAAACACCTTGCCGGAAAGCTCGTCCATGTCTGCAAAAAGCCCGGCGCTGGCCTCAATGAGGCCGGAAAAGCAAATGTCATCCATAAAGGCGGCAGTTTTTTCAGGGCTTACAAGGCCAGGTCCGAAAACCGCCTTTATTGCCCTGTCTGCAACAATGCTGCACACCTGCCGGGCAAAAATCCTTGAGCAATCTGCCATCATGCCGTGCTGGTCTTCACCGGCGTCACTGCGCGCTGCGGCTTTTTTGGCCAGGGCTGCGCCGACTTCCGCATGGGTCGCCATATCTGCTGCTGCAAAAAGGCTTGCCTGCTTCTTTGTGAGCTTATGCTCGTGCATGAATGAGATGACAGATCCACAGGCCCTTGCAGCAAGGGCGATATGCCCCGCGCCAAGCGCAGGCAGGCGGCTATCCAGGGCTTCCATCTGTGCGGCCAAATCCCTATAGAAGCCGCCCTTGGTCTTGAAATTCTTTTTCCAGCGGAACATGCCTATTATATTCTGCTGGATTTCGCTTGTGCCCTCGTAAATGCAGGTTATTTTAACATCCCTTTTAATTTTTTCAACCTCGTATTCAGCCATGTAGCCATAGCCGCCAAGGGCCTGCATACCGTCATCCGCCGCCTTGTTGGCTGTCTCGGAGGCAAAATACTTGGCAATGGAGGCTTCGGTTTCAAGATCGTTTTCGCCTGCATCAAAGCGGGCTGCAACTTCCTCAATAAATGCTGCGGCAGCTTCCCGCGCCACCCAGTGGGGCAGAATGAGCTTGTGGGTGTAGCCCTGCTTTTGAGAAAGGGGGCTGTTAAACTGTATGCGCGTTTGGGCATAGGGCACGGCTATGGAAAGAACCTTGTCCAAGGCACCCAAAGCCATTGCGCCCACCATGAGGCGGGTTCTGCCGAACACCGCATTGGCCTGCTTTAAGCCCAGGCCTGGGGTTAAACCCACCAGGTTTTCTGCTGGCACAAAAACCTGGTCAAAAACAATGGGCGAAGTGTTGGAGGCCCTTATGCCGTGCTTTACCTCTCCCTTGCCCGGCACAAAGCCCGGCGAGCCCTTTTCCACAATAAAAAAGCTGGGGCCTTGGGGCGTGTTGGCAAGCACGGTTACAAAGTCTGCATATCCGCCTGTGGATATGAACTGCTTGCTGCCCGTTATGCAGTACCCGTCTGTCCCCTTTTCATCCTTGCAGGGCATGGCCTTTGTGGTTATGGCCGCAAGGTTGCTTCCTGCCTGGGGTTCTGTTGCAGCATAAGCCACCAAAGCCTCGCCAGCGGCTATTCTGCCAAGCCATTTTTCCTTTTGGGCGTCTGTTCCGGCAACAAGAATGGGGTCTGCGCCAAGCTGTATGGCAAAAAAGGCTGTGGAAACTCCAAGGCAGATGCTGGCCATGGCCCGTGTCACCGTGCAGCCGTCTGCTGTGCCGCCGCCCATGCCGCCGAATTCTTGGGGGATGAAAAGAAGCTGGAGGCCAATTTCAGGACCCAGGAGATTGCGTATGATTTCCTGGGGAAAGCGCTCCTCCCGGTCTAAAGCCAGGACGGTTTCCTTTGGCAGAAGCTGCCTGGAGATGCGCTCCACGGTTTCCAAAACCATTTCGAGCATTTCGGGGTCCAGAACCGTAGCTGGTGCGTCCGCTTGCTGTGCCATGCCTTTTCCCGTTGATTTTTCGATGGAATACCCTTGTTCCGGCCTTGCCTGCGGTGCTTTGCACTGTGCTGCCGCAAAAATAAACGGATTGCGCTTTATGGGATGCGAATTTAGAAAAGAGCAGGAGCCTTTGTGAGCGTCAGCGGCCCGCAAAATGCGGGCCGCCATCGACCTATTCTGCTTCCTCAATCACGCTGCGGCCCTTGTATTTGCCGCAGTTGGGACATACGCGATGCGGCATTTTGGGGTCCCCGCATTCGGGGCATTTGGTCACGCTGGGTGCAGCCAGCTTCCAGTGGGTGCGGCGCATATCGCGCCTGGATTTGCTGGTTCTTCTCTTTGGTAGCGCCATGACAGACTCCTCAAGCGGCTAACTATTTAAAATAAAATGCCTTTTGGGGCAGACCTCTTTAGTGCCCAGTAAAACGCTACAGATATATTAAAGCCTGTCAGTTTGTCAAGGCCATAAAAGCGGAGACAAAAAATCCGCTCTTGAGACTCCTGTTAATGCAAGGTCAGGAAAAATCCTTGACAAAACAGCACATTTTGCCATTTTGGAGCAGCAGCCCCCTCCTTGAAGATAAATGGTGAGGCATGATCGAAGGCGTTTTTAACATAATAGCCTTTCTTTTTTCTGCAGCATTCAGGACTTTTGTCAACCTGGCGGTCCTTCTTGGGCCTTTTCTTGTTCTTGCCCTTTTAATGCACCTGGCTGCATCCTCCTTGCAAAAAAGTCTGGTCGCGCTCCTTGGAAGACGGGCCTACCTGGCTCTTTTGGGCTGGCTTTCTGTGAGCCTGCACGAAATCGGCCATGCGGTCATGTGCCTTGTCTTTTTTCACCGCATAAAAGAAATCCGCCTTTTTGACCCGGACCCGGCAGGCAAGAGGCTTGGCTTTGTAACCCACAGCTACAACCCCAAAAACCCCTTCCAGGCGGCAGGCAACCTTTTTATTGCCCTAGGCCCTGTTTTCATGGGGACTGCGGTGGTTT
>JAGVAW010000243.1 GCA_020060085.1 Desulfobacterales bacterium | reverse complement strand
CTTGTCATCGGCGGAATCTTCATGGGGATTTTCACCCCCACCGAGGCCGCGGCAGTGGGGGCCATGCTCACCATACTCATTGCCGTGGTGCGCCGCCAGCTCTCAATAAAAGGCTTTGGCAAAGCCCTCGCCGATACCACCCGCATATCCTGCATGGTCATGATGATTGTCACCGGGGCCGTCATCTTCGGTCATTTCATGACCATCACCCGCGTTCCCTACAACCTGGCGGAATGGATTTCGGGCCTGCCCCTGCCCGGATATGCTGTCATGGGCATCATCATCCTTGTTTACCTTCTGGGCGGATGCTTCATGGATGCGCTGGCAATGGTCATGCTCACCGTGCCAATCTTCTTTCCGGTTGTCCTTGCTTTGGGCTACGACCCCATCTGGTTTGGTGTTACCATTGTGCTTGTTACGGAAATGGGGGTCATAACCCCGCCGGTGGGGGTCAATGTCTATGTGGTATCCGGGGTGGCCAAAGATGTGCCCCTTGAAAAAATCTTCCGGGGAGTCGCGCCCATGCTCATCCCGCTTCTTATCTGCATAATTATGATAATGGTGTTTCCCAAGTTGGCCCTGTATCTGCCCAGCCTGATGAAATAGCAGGTCGGAGCCAAAAGTGGCGTTGCGTTATGCGAGTCTTGTGCAAGCCTTGCCATGCACCTTTTGGCTCCTCCTGGATGTTGTGGGTGGGTGAAGGGGGTAAGCTGACAAGGGATTTGTCATCTGGCAGATACACTTAAAGCCTTTGCCGGCAACACAAACAGGAATCGCCCATGATTGAGAGCGTGAAAATACCCTGTGAAGACTTTTTTCTGGAGGGCCGTCTGACGCGCAGCCGCAACCGGGCTGCGGCAGTTATCACCCATCCCCACCCATTGTATGGGGGGGATATGCACAACCCGGTGGTGGAGGCCCTGGAAAAGGCATACTCTGACAAAGGCTTTTCCACTTTGGCATTCAATTTCCGCGGTGTGGGGGCAAGCGGCGGCAGTCATGGAGGGGGCAGGGCCGAGGTAAAAGATGTTTTTGCTGCCGTGGATTTCTGCAAAAGGGAGTTGAATGCAGCAAACATACATTCATCGGGCTACTCCTTTGGGGCCTGGGTAAACTGCCTGGCATCAGAGGCCCTGGGGCACCCTCCCATGGCCCTTGTAGCCCCGCCTGTTACCTTTCTGGATTTTGGCTCCATTATCAGCCTTCCGGGGCTTTTTCTGGCTGTTGCAGCCCAGTATGATGACTTTGCCCTGCCCGAACAGGTGGAAAGCTTTGCTAAACACGCCAACCCCAATGCCTGCTTTGTGACCCTGGCAAATGCAGACCACTTCTTTTTTTTACATCTGCCCCAGCTTGCCAAGGCTCTGGCAGATAACCTGCCCCAAGCTGCCCCGGCTTTGTAAGGCCGGGCCGGAGGCCTGATGAAGCGCCTTGATTCCCGCATCTGCCTGCTGGCAGCAGAATAAAGCGCATCCGGCAGCCAACCGGGTGCTTAACCCGGCCATGAAGCGGGCTTTGCCAGGGGCCTTGTGAAATAACTTTTGAAGGGCAGCCCAAGGGAAAGCTTTTTGCTGCATTGCGCCTTCCTCATTTATTTGATCCTCTATCCAAGCAGAGAGCCGACAGGGATGGGGTTTCCCCGGAGAAAATCGCCAGCGGGCATTTTGCGGGCTGCCTCACCCTGGAGGTCCGTGCAGTTAAGGGCGCCCTCGCCGGTGGCAACAAGCATACCCTTGTTTGAGGCGGCAAGGACTGTGCCGGGGGGTGCGCCAGTTTTTTCGGGCCACAGGGCAGCGGTGTGGATTTTTATGCGCCTGGACTCAAAAAAGGTGAAGGCCCCCGGCCAGGGGTTCATGGCCCGGACAAGGCGCTCTATCTGACGGGCGGGTTTTGCCCAGTCCACCCGGCCGGATTCCTTTGAGAGCAGGGGGGCAAGGCTGGCCAAAGAGCTGTCCTGGGGAGTTGGGGAAATCTCTTTGACAAGGGTTTTGTGAACAGCCTGCACAAGAAGCTTGGCCCCCATTTGGGCAAGGCGCTCTTCAAGCTCTGCCGCGGTTTCGCCCTCTTTAATCAGGGTCTGCTCTTGCAGCAGAATATCGCCCGTGTCCACCCCCGCATCCATTGCCATAATGGTTACGCCGGTTGCGGCATCGCCGTTTAAAATGGCGTGCTGTATGGGCGCAGGCCCCCGGTAAAGGGGCAGCAGGGAAGGATGGACATTGAGGCAGAAAAGCCTTGGCAGGGCCAGAATTTCAGGCGGCAGGATTCTGCCAAAGGCGGCCACAGCCAGAAAGTCCGGGGCTATTTGGGCAAGCCTGTCAAAAAAGACCGGCTCCTTTAAGGATGCAGGGGCAAGCACCTCAAGGCCCAGGTCAATGGCAGCCTCCTTGACTGGCGGGGGAAAAAGCTTTTTGCGGTTTCTGCCCTTTGGCTTGTCTTGGGCCGTGACCACGGCGGCAACAAAAAAACCGGCATTGAAAAGGGCCTTTAAGGATGGCACTGCAAAGTCGGGTGTGCCCATAAAGACAATTTTTGGAGCCTTTTTTGCAGATTGAACCATATTTTTTAAACCATCTCTCAATGTTGGCAAAATCTTTTTAAGCCGCTCAAGAACGCAGGGCACAGGGAAGCTTGCCTGATTACCTGGAAAAACGAACAGTTATAAGGCTGGGCTTTTTCTTTGGCTGCTGCAAAAGGCCTTTAAGGATATGCTGTTACACAAAAATGCCGCCTGCAAAAATGCCTGCAATCTGGTCTGCGGCCCTTTCCATATCCACAGGCTCCTGGATGTCTGCATTCCTGCCAAAGTAGGCATAGGCTGCCTGCAAAAGAGCGCCCGTAAAAAGATGGGCAGCAAGGTTAAGATCCAGTTTCGGGCTTATGTGGCCATTGTGCAGGCCCAGCTTGAGATCGTTCACGGTCACGGCAAGTATGCGCTCCTCAAAGCGCCTGCTCACGCTGTCCAAATGGCCCGGCAGCCCAAGGCCCATGCGAAGAAGGATGTTGCAGAGGTCGGCATCCTGGGCGAAAAATTGAAGATTTATGAAAATGCGCTCCCGCAAGTATTCCCTGGGGCTGATGGTGGCCAGAGGCACCTTTTCCGCCCAGTCCGTCATCATGGCCTGCCATTTCTGATAATAGTCCTCAAGAAGAGTTATGAATATGTCATCCTTGTTTGAAAAATACTGATAAACCGTTCCCCTTGCTATATCCGCCTCCCGGATGATATCGGAAATCTGGGTACTGTAGTAGCCGTTAGTGGAAAACAGTTTCTTGGCGCAATCGAGAATCTGCTGCCTGCGCTTTTCAGGCTTCATGAAAGCTCCAAAAAAAAAGAGGTTTTGAGGCCGGGCTGGCCTACGCTTTTGGCTTGGCAAAAGCCATCCTTGACAAGGAATGCCGCCCCGTCTAAACTGACATGTCAGTCTAGACCATGACACGGAACTGACACGCCTGTCAAGCTTGTGCATTGAACAAAAAAACCGCTCAAGCCAAAGTTTTAACCCTGGAGAAATCTCCGGCATTGAGGAGGAAATTCCATGCGCTCTTTATGTTTACCTCTCATCCTCGCCATAGCCCTTGCCTGTGTTGCCCCATGCCCTGTTAATGCCTTGGATTTAGATGGCATAACAATTCCAGACACCCTTTCCCATAGTGGGCACAATCTTATATTAAACGGTGCGGGCTGGCGCACCAAGCTATGGATGAAAATTTACGCCTGTGCGCTTTTTCTGCCGGAAAAAAGCTCCAATGCCCAATCCATAATTGAGGCAGATGAAGCTATGTGCGTGAGAATGCACTTTGTTTACAAAAAGGTCCCCAAGGACACCATGATGGAGATGCTCACAGGCGGTTTCCAGAAGTCCACCGGAGGCAACACGGCCCCCATTGCAGACCGCATTGAGCAGTTGGCAAGCCAGCTTCCAGACGAGATATTAAAAGGCGATGTTGTGGATCTTATGTACATTCCGGGCCGGGGCATTGTCTGCTATTACAACGGCAAGTACCGGGGCGAGTCTCCGGGCCTGGATTACAAGCAGGCGGTTTTCGGCATCTGGCTTGGCAATGACCCCATAAACGAAAAACTGCGCCAGGACATACTGGGAAACTAAAAAAAGCATTGAAGAATTCTGGGCTGGCCCTTTGCCATCAAAAACGGCTTGACACTTTTGGGTGGGGCAGATTATAGACTGACATGTCAGTCTAATTTACCCCAAACCAAAAGGAGCAGATTATGACCACCATGAACATTCCCGACAATCTCACCATCAAGCAGTTGCTTACGGAGTTTTCGCCCCGGGTGGCCAAGGACTCCATTGCCCGGTCCGGCGGAGCGGCGGGCCTTGCAGGAACCCGTTTCACCCTTGTTATGGATGTGGACGGGCAGGTTTTCCACTACGATGTGAAGGATGGATCAGATTTTACTGTCGGCGAGGGAAGCATTGCTGATCCCTTGGTTCACATTGCCATTTCAAAGGCAGATCTCGAAAAGATGATAGCCCAAAAGAGCCTTGACATGCTTTTGGGAATACAGAGCGATTTGAACCGTGCAAAGTATGATGTTCTCCAGCGCCTGAACGGCAAAATGACGGCCCTGCTGGATAATGAAGATGGTACGGCATACAAGATAACAGCCACATTCAACGGAAAAGAATCGCCTGCGTGCTCCTTTAAACTTACAACAGCAGATTCAGCCGCCCTTATGCGCAAAGAGGTCAACCCGGTCAATCTGTTCATGTCCGGGCGCATGAAAATAGAGGGCGATATGGCCTTTGCCATGTCCACCCAGCCTCTTTTCACATAATAAGGGCAGGGGGCAGGGCTTTTAGGGTTTGCTCAAGCAAGGCCGTGCAGGAGAGAGAATGCGCTTTTACAGGCCGCTCCCTGCCCGGCCTTGCTGCAATATCTTGCAGGCGCGCATTTAAAACAAAGCTATAACCTTTTAAGGAGGTGGAACCTTGCCCCGGACAATGCCCTGGCACGCGGAGTATGAAGTTTTCGGAATTCCAAAAACCCTGGCCCCTTATCCTGAAAAGCCTGTTAGCGACATCTGCGATTTGGCGGCAGCAAAGTTCCAAAACACAGGCCTTATCCAGGGCGGATTTTTTCTGTCCTACCCAAAGTTAAAAGAGCAGGTTGACCGCCTTGCAACAGCTCTTTGTGCAATGGGGCTTAAAAAGGGCGACCGGGTGGCAACACTTCTGCCAACTTCCATTGCCTTTGTGGTGGCAGATTACGCCATTGCCAGGGCAGGCTGCGTGCACATTCCATCATCCAGCCTGGAGCCTGCCTCAAACCTGGAGCACAAGTTTAACACCGGCTCGCCAAAGGCCATAATCTGCCTTGATGAGTACCTTAAAAAAGCCCTTGATGCAGCCAGGGCAACGGGTATTCAATCTGTAATCGTGTCCCGTCTGGCGGATTACTCCAACTTTCCCCCTGCCCTTTTTGCGCCAAAACCTGCGCCCCAATGCTTTTGGATGGCGGATCTGATTGCAGCCTTTCCTGCTGCCCCTCCGGCCATTGCTTTTGATGCAAAAAATGATTTGGAGACTCTGCTTTTTACCGGCGGCACAACGGGCCTGCCCAAGGGCTGTATGCTCACCCATTTTGGCACCTATGCCAATGCAGTGCAAAACCAGTATGTCATGGGCGCAACAGGCAAGCTTGTGGAAGGTGCCATATCCGTGCTTTTGGGGGTTCCCTTCTTCCACTCCTACGGCCATGTTGTCATGCACACCATGACCTTGATGGGCCTTAACCAGATTTTAATCCCCGATTCCCGCGATACTGATGCAATGGTGGATGCCATAAGCACCTACAAGCCGGTTATGCAGATAGGCGTGCCAACCCAGTTCATGAAAATTTCCAGCGACAAGCTCAAGGGGGCGGGCATTCTTGGCATGAGCGGCTCGGCCCCTCTGCCCCCCACGGCCCAGAAGGATTTTGAGGAAAAATCCGGCGGCGGCATAATGGAAGGCTACGGGCTTTCGGAAATGGGGCCTGTGACCCATCTCAACACTTCCTTTCTTCTGCGCATAACCGGCGGGCGAAAAGCCACCCGCATCAACAACAAGGTGCTCACAACGCCCGGCGTAATCCCTGTTCTCAACACGGCCATTCGCGCTGTCGGCCCAAAAATTGTCGGCACAGTTGCAACCAAAGGCCTTTCCCTGCTTGTGAAGGCCTCCAAGAAAAAAGTTTCTTCAGGCCAGAGCGAAAAGCGCGGCACAGCAGGCATCCCCTACCCGGACACCGAGGTCAGGCTGCTGGATGTGAACACGGGCAAACCCCTCACCCATGAGGAAATGGCCGCTGGAATGCGCGGCGAGATGTGCTTGAGAGGCCCCCAGCGCATGGCAGGATACTGGCCCGAACCTGGTTCCGGCATGGATGAAGAAGGCTTTGTTCACACGGGCGATGTGGTGATGGTTGACCCCCAGGGCTATTTCTACATTGTTGACCGCACCAAGGACATGATCATTGTAAGCGGCTACAAGGTGTATTCCAGGGAGGTGGATGATCTTCTGTTCGCCCATCCGGGTGTGGAGCTTGCAGCCACCATAGGAATACCCGATGCGGAAAGGGAAGGCTCCGAGCGCGTGGCGGTTTTCGTGCAGCCCAAGCCCGGCTGGAAAGACAAGCTCACTGCCGGGGAAATTATTTCCTATCTGCAAAACCATGTGGCCAAGTACGCGGTGCCAAAGGTGGTGCGGATTGTGGACGCCATTCCCCAGACCGAGGTGCACAAGACCGACAAAAAAGCTCTGCGGGCATTGGCCGCAAGCCAGCTTGAAAACAAATGACAGCCCGGCGAAAGCCGTAAGATGTTCTACACCAACAATATTGAGGAGGAGTTATGCAAGAGTGCGTGTTTGTTGATGGAGTGAGAACGCCCAATGCCAGGGCGCATTTTGAAAAAGGCTGGTTCCGCAACCTGCGGCCCGATGAACTGCTCACCGCCTGCTATGATGCCATTTTTGCCCGCAACAAGGCTGTTGACCCCGAAAAGGTGGACGCAGTGCTTGTGGGTGTTGCCAACATCTCCGGCTGCCAGACCGATATTGGCCGCCTGGGCTGGCTGGCAGGCGGTTATCCTGAATGCGTACCATCCAATACCCTCACCAACCAGTGCCCTTCGGGAATGTCTGCCATAATGCACGCTGCAAGGGCAATCATGACAGGCGAAGCGGATATAATGATAGCCGCAGGCGTTGAGGACATGGAAAAGGTGCCAATGGGCGCAAACTACGATTTTCCCCAGCGCCTTGGCTCCCGCTACAACGGCGTGGATCTTCTCATGGGTTCCACAGCCGAAAAGGTGGCCGAGGTTTACGGAATTGCCCGTGACGACATGGATAACATGGCCATATGGTCACACAAAAAGGCCTATGCAGCCCAGCAGGCCGGAAAGTTCAAAAATGAAATCGTGCCCATAAAGGGCGTGGATGATGCGGGCAACGAAATGCTGGTGGACAAGGATCAGTGGGTGCGCGAAACCATTGATCCGGCAAAGCTCAAAACCATGCAAAGCCCCTTCAAGCCGGGCGGCACGGTAACGGCAGCCACAAGCTCGCCGCTAACCGCCGGGGCCTGCGCCCTTTTGCTGATGAGCCGCAAAAAGGCTGACGAGCTTGGCCTTTCCTACTCTTATCGCTACCACTACGGAGTGCTGGCCGGTTGCGACCCCACAGTCATGGGAATAGGCCCCATCCCGGCTGTAAAAAAGCTCTTTGCCAAAACCGGGCTTAAAAACAGCGACATCGGCGCAATCGAGCTTAACGAGGCTTTTGCAAGCCAGTCCCTTGCCTGCATCAGGGAGCTTGGCCTGGACAACCCCAATGCACCTTTTGAAAAGGTGAACATGTGGGGCGGCGCGCTGGCGCTTGGGCATCCACTTGGAGAGTCCGGCGCGCGCATTGTTGTTACCCTGTTAAATGTGCTTAAAACCGAAAAGCCGGAAGCCCGTTACGGAATGGCATCCCTTTGCGGGGCGTTTGGGAATGCGGGGGCGCTGACTGTAGAGAAGATATAAAGGGACGGCCCCAGGAAGCCGTGGGCGGTGTTGCACTGCGCTTGGAATTTCGGTAACATACAAAAAGTATGCTCCCTCATTCCTCGCTTGTGCGCCTTGCCCACGGCTCCCTGGAACCGCCCTGT
>JAGVAW010000006.1 GCA_020060085.1 Desulfobacterales bacterium | reverse complement strand
GCCTCAAGCCCCATGTGAGCGTGCTCACCACCACCATCCGCGCCCTCAAGATGCACGGCGGCGGACCCAGGGTGGTTCCGGGCATCAAGCTGCCCGATGAGTACACCAGGGAGAACCTGGGCCTGGTGGAAAAGGGCCTTGCCAACATGATTCACCACATCAACACCATCCGCAAATCGGGCATGAACCCGGTTGTGTGCATCAACTGCTTCCATACAGATACGAACGCGGAAATCGAGATGGTCCGCAAGGCTGCCGAAGCTGCCGGCGCCCGCTGCGCCAAGTCCACCCATTGGGCAAACGGCGGAGACGGAGCGCTTGAGCTTGCCGATGCAGTCATTGACGCCTGCAACGAGAAGACCAAGTTCGAGTTTCTCTATGACATCAAAACACCGCTCCGCAAGCGCGTTGAGAAGATCGCCAAGGAAGTTTATGGCGCGGACGGCGTGTCCTGGACACCGGAAGCCGAGGCCAAGGCCAAGATGCTGGAATCCGATCCCAAGTATGCAGACTATGTCACCATGATGGTCAAGACCCACCTTTCCCTGTCGCATGATCCCACAAAGAAGGGCGTGCCCACGGATTGGATTCTGCCCATTCGTGACATCCTCATCTACTCCGGTGCCAAGTTCCTTTGCCCCTGCGCTGGCACCATAAGCCTCATGCCCGGCACAGGCTCCAACCCGGCCTTCCGCCGCGTGGATGTTGACACCAAGACAGGCGCAGTGCGCGGCCTGTTCTAAAAGCTGTATTGAAACGCCAAGTCAGGCCCTTATAGCAAAGCGGCCTGATTGATAAAAATGCCCCGGATTCTTTATTATAAGGAATCCGGGGTTTTTTTGTTGCAGCAGGGCAACCCAATTTGCAAAAATGATTCTTGGAGTGCGGCGGCATAAAAAGGTTGTTTCTCTTATTGATACCTGCGGACATTGTAAGCATGACTGGCTTTTGGCAAGGCTGCTGATTTGCCGGAGTTAACAATGGAAATGGGTGCAGCCACTGCAAATACAAAACAAAATCTTTATAATAGGTTATTTTACCTGCTATCTGTAAGCTTTCTTGTTTTTTGCGCGATAGTTCATATCCTGCTGATCTCTTCAGATAAATCCTTCATAGGTCCGGGGGACGCCTCACAAAGAACACTGCTGTCCATTATAATAGCGGGCAGCAAAATCAATCTTTATGATCTTTACTTCTGGTTTCTTGTAAGCGACTGGGGGCCGCTTCATTTCATCCTGCAGGCTTTGGTCATTAAACTTGCCGCTTTATTATATTCTGAAGAAATTCTTAAAATTATTAACGCATTACAACTATTTTCCTTAACCCTGTGGTTTGCGGCAATTCTTTTTTTTGCCAAATCCGTTAAAAATATATGCGGTTTTTTTTCAGTCGGAGTTTCAATTTTGTTTCTTGCCGGGCTTCCGGGCTTTTTTGTCGAGGCTTCTGGCAATATGTCCGAAATCTATAACCTGGCCTTTTTGGGTGCGGGTATTTATTTTGCCTGGGCTTTCGCCAGCTCAAAAAATAAATTTTTCATATATCTGTCTTGTATCTCATTTTTGGCCGCAACAATGACGCGAAATGAAAGCATTGTAATTATTGTATTAACCTATTCGTTTGTTTTTATTCTTCAAAGAGATATTATTATAGTTAAAATAGCTATCTTAGCCTCACTTTATTTTTTTATAAGGGGGGTATATGCATTAACTTTTTTGAGGAGGCTAAAGGACTGGAACTTTTTAACAGTACATACATCCCAAACATTATCAGAGCCGCAATCATTACTATTAAATCCAGTTGTAAGTTTTTATATTGAGAATAAATTTTACTTAATATCTATATCTATGATTTCTATTTTATTTATAATTATATCAAGGTTGTTGTCTTCATATCCAGCAAAAAATATTTTCAATTCAGCATTTTATTTTTGGTTTTGGATATTTATTTGGCTTTCTTTGTTTTTAACTTTAGGGTCGTTTGCTGGCTATATAGGCGTTCAGTCACGCTACGCAATTTTGTCAGGAATTTCATTTTGTATGATCATGGGTATAGCAGCAGGGAGGGCAATATCTGAAATTAGAAATCTTAAAATTATTTTCTGTTCAATAAGCCTAATAGTTTTTGTCAGCATGGCATTCGTAAGTGTTCGGAGTAATATTTATGAACTCGATATGCCATCAACTGTTAAGGATATTATCAGTTGGATTAATACAAATTCAACGGACGATGAGGTGATCCAGTTTGATTTTCTGGGCTGGCGGGAACAGCAAATGCTTCTTTATACCCTGGGGCGGTTTCCGGGCAGAAAGTCCACTTGTCATACCATCAGCTTCAACAAGCTGTGTGCCGATTCTCCGCCCCATCATAATCCTGAACCTGGAGTTCGGCCTGAAGTTTCCAGAAGGACGGCCTTTCTCCATTTTGTATTGATGGAGGAAAAACCGAGCTACATCAGCTTGGCCCAGCCGCCAACGCGCCAAATTTTTTCGCGGTATATAACAGCCAATTTTGTAAGGCCAAGCCATTATGTTGAGTATCTTTTGGAAGCTGAACCCGGAAAATATTCTTTCAAATCGCCCCACATCGCCTACGAAAAAGAAATCTGCTTTGTAATGGCTTATGAAAATGCCGATTACATTGTTTATGCAGTCGGATTCCATTAAATTGAGGGGGACGCCAAGTGGCAGTAAGTCATTGACGAAATGCAAAAAGACCTGGATGATTACCTTGACCATTATAACGAAAAACGCCCCCACCAAGGAGGGGGCATGAAAGGCAGAACACCTCTGGTT
>JAGVAW010000146.1 GCA_020060085.1 Desulfobacterales bacterium | reverse complement strand
AGCCTCCAGTCGGCAAGCCCCAGGAAGATGACCCCCTGGCAGACCTGGAAGCTGTTCTGGAACTGGAAGACAAGGATTTGTAGAAATTACCTCAACCATCGCTTTCTTCTGAATTGCCTGCAAGAAACCAGGTCTTTATTTTTTTCTAAAACCGCGCAAGAATACAAAAAACCACCTGCTTTTTGTGTAATAAAATGTCCGCCCTGCAAAGGAAAAGCCATGACAGGCAACCAGGCTCTTATAATCGGCATTCTTGCTGCAACAATGCTCTCGTTCATCTGGGGCCGCTGGCGTCATGACATGGTGGCTGTCGGCTCCCTTATAACCTGTGTTCTGGCAGGCCTTGTACATTCTGCCGATGCCTTTGCCGGGTTTGGACATCCTGCGGTGATAACTGTTGCCTGCGTGCTTGTGTTAAGCCACGGCCTTCAGGTTACCGGCGCTGTGGATGCCCTTGCCCAAAGGGTTCTGCCAAAATCCGCCGGCCCCATGCTTGCCATCGCGGCTCTTACGGGCCTGGCCGCCATTCTTTCCGGTTTCATGAACAATGTGGGTGCAATGGCCCTCTTGATGCCCGTGGCCATACAGACCGCCCAAAAGCAGGGCCTTGAACCCGGCAGGGTTCTCATGCCTCTGGCTTTCGGCTCAATTTTGGGCGGCACCACAACACTCATCGGCACCCCGCCAAACCTCATTGTATCCGGTTTCCGGGCCGAGGTTAACGGAAGCGGCTTTTCCATGTTCGATTTTTCGCCGGTGGGCCTTGCAATTGCAGGCGCTGGCATCCTTTTTATCACCCTTATCGGCTGGCGGCTTGTGCCTTCCAGAAAACAGGCTGATACGACAAGTTTTGAAACAGGCTCCTATCTTACCGAAGCCCGCGTCACCAAAGGCAGCAAGTTTATCGGCAAGAGCTTGAAGGAGGTTGAAAACTTTCTTCTGCGAGATGATGTGGCCCAGATTGTGGGGCTTGTGAGAAACGAATTCCGCATTACAACGCCCCACCCCAACCGCAAGCTGCATGAGGGCGATCTGCTTGTCATTGAAACTGAACCCGAATCTCTTGCCGCAGTTTTATCCGGCCTGGGGCTTAAGCTTGAGGAGGATGTGCCCCTTGGGCCTCCTGAAGAGAAACCCGATAAAGAGGCTGCGGCCCTTGAACTGGCTGCTGAGCAGGAGAAAAAAGCAGTTAAAATGGAGCCGGAGCAGGAAGCCCCCTTTCAGCCGGACAAGAAAAAAGCTCCGTCCCTTGCCCCTGAACCCGCCCAGGAGCCGGAAAAGGCCAAAGGCCATGATTCTGATATTACCGTGCTCATGGAATTTGTGGTCATGCCAGGAAGCAGGATAGTCGGGCGCTCCGCCAGACTGCTGCATCTGCGCACACGCCACGGGCTTAACCTTCTGGCACTTTCGCGCCAGGGCCGCAGATCCATAAAGCGCCTGCGCTCCACACCCATCCAGGCAGGGGATGTTCTGCTGATGCAGGGGACAGATGAGGCCCTTTCCGAATTTGCAACCCAGTACGGCTGCGTGCCGCTTGCCCAGCGCTCCATCCGCATTCCCGACAGGCAAAAGGCCTTGCTTGCCGCAGGCATAATGGCCACAGCAGTGGGCATGGCTGCCCTTGGCATTCTGCCCGTGGCAATCTCCTTTGCAGCCGGTGTTCTCCTGTTCATGGCATTCAAGGTTGTTTCCCTGCGCAAGGTTTACGATGCTGTTGACTGGCCGGTGATTGTTCTTTTAGGTGCCATGCTGCCTGTTGCCGGAGCAATGGCCCATACCGGGGCGGCGGATCTCATTGCCCGCTTTCTGTTGGGAACCGTTGCCCAGGGCAACCCGGTTGTCGGTCTGGCGGTCATTCTCGTGTGCACAATGCTGCTGACGGATTTTATGAACAATGCGGCCACTGCTGCGGTTATGTGCCCGGTGGCCATAAGCACGGCCTCCCAGCTTGGGGCAAACCCGGACTCGTTTTTGATGGCTGTGGCCATCGGCGCATCCTGCGCCTTCCTTACCCCCATCGGCCACCAGAACAACACGCTCATTTTAGGCCCCGGGGGTTTTGGCTTTGGCGACTACTGGCGCATGGGCCTGCCAACAGACCTCATTGTCATAGCAGTGAGTGTGCCCATGCTGCTGTGGGTGTGGCCCTTGTAAAAACAAGGCAGGCTGCCGACAAAAATAACAAAGGCCGGCCAGACATCTTCCCTGCAAGGCCAGCTATCCGCAATGCCTGCCGCGGCGGGTGTACAAATGCAGCCACTAGTGGTATTCTGATTAGATAAACAAAGGTAAGGCCCATCAACCACATCAGCGGAATACCCATGACAAAGGCGTCTGACAAAAGCTGCGGCTCAAAAGGGGTCGGCACTGGGCTTACGGTTATAACCACCCATGCCAACACGGACTTTGACGCCTTTGCCAGTATGCTGGCTGCCCAGAAGCTTTATCCCAACGCCAGAGTGGTGTTTCCGTCCTCCCAGGAAAGCTCGTTAAGAAACTTCTTTGTCCAGTCAATGGTTTACCTTTTCAACCTGGTTAACATTGCAGACATGAACCTGGACGAAATTGAAACCCTGATTCTTGTGGACACCCGCCAGCCTTCGCGCATCGGCCCATTTGCCAGAATTCTGGACAGGCCCGGCCTTTCCATCCACATCTACGACCACCATCCGCCATAGCCCGGCGACATTGTGGGCCAGGTGGAGATATGCCGCCCTTATGGGGCCACGGTGAGCATCCTGACCCATCTTTTACGGGAAAGGGGCATATCCATAACAGCAGACGAAGCCACCATAATGAGCCTGGGCATATACGAGGACACCGGCTCATTCACATTTGCATCCACAACCCAGGAGGATTTTCTGGCTGCTGCCCACCTTCTTTCCTGCGGCGCAAGCTTAAACATGGTGGCAAGCCTTCTCTCGCGGGAAATAAGCCCCCAGCAGATAACGGTTCTGAATGACCTTATCCAGAACATGGAGCGCCACAGGATTCACGGCGTGGAGGTGGCTGTAAGCGCCCTGTCATCAGATGACTACATCAACGACTTTGCAAACCTTGTGCACAAGCTGCGCAAAATGGAGAACCTTGACGCGCTTTTTGCCGTGGCCCGCATGGGAAACCGCGTGAGTGTGGTTGCCAGAAGCCGGATATCCGAAGTGGATGCCGGAAAGATTCTTGCCCGCATGGGCGGCGGCGGCCACCGCTACGCAGCCTCGGCCACAATCAAGGAAAAGCCCCTGGTGCAGGTGGAGGAGGCACTTCTTCAATACCTTAACGAGATGGTCAAGCCCCGGCAGAAGGCCCGCGATCTTATGAGCACGCCGGTCATCTCCACCCAGCCGGAAACAAGCATGAAGGAGGCCGAGGGCCTGCTGACCCAGTACAATGTCAATGCGCTCATCGTCACGAAGCCTTCATGCGACCGGGAAAAGCTTTTGGGTTTCATTTCCCGTCAGGTTGTGGAAAAGGCCCTTCACCACCATCTGGATGATGTGGCCGTGGCCGAATACATGACAAGCGATCCGGTTACAGTAGGCCCGGATGCGGACCTTGTGGAAATTCAGGAAAAGATAATCGGCCACAAGCAGCGCATTCTGCCGGTGGTGAATGATGATACGCCCATAGGGGTTATAACCCGCACGGACCTCTTGAACATACTGGTAAACGAATCCTACCGTATGCCGGAGCAGGAAAGCACCCAGATGGCCACCAACAGGGGCCGCACCCGCAAGGTGGTCAGGCTGCTGGACGAGCGGCTGCCCAAAGACATTCTGCTTAAAATAAAACAGATAGGCGCAATAGCCGATGAAATGAAAATCAACGCCTATCTGGTGGGCGGTTTTGTGCGGGATCTTTTTCTGATGGAAAAGAACCTGGACCTTGACCTTGTGGTGGAAGGGGATGGAATTGCCTTTGCCGGCGAGGTTGCCCGGCGCTTTTCCGGCAGGCTGCACACCCACGAGGTGTTCGGCACGGCGGTTGTGACTTTTGAGGGCGGCCTGAAGGTGGATATAGCCTCGGCCCGGCACGAATATTACGATGCGCCGGGGTCTTTGCCTATCGTGCAGACAAGTTCTTTGAAGATGGATATGTCCCGCCGGGATTTTTCCATCAACACAATGGTTATTCAGATAAACAGCGAGAGCTTTGGCACGCTGATAGACTTTTTTGGCGCCCAGCGGGACATAAAGGCAAAATCCATACAGGTGCTTCACAATTTGAGCTTTGTGGAGGACCCCACGCGGGTTTTCAGGGCCATCCGCTTTGAGCAGCGCTTTGGCTTCAACATCGGCAAGCTCACCTCAGGTCTCATTGAAAATGCCGTTCGCATGAAGTTTTTTAAAAGCCTTGCAGGAAAAAGGCTTTTTGCGGAGTTGAAGCTCATCCTCTCCGAAGACAGCCCTGCAAAGGCCGTAAGCCGGATGAATGACTTTAACCTTCTGCCTGTCATCCATCCCTGCATCCGTTACAGCGATAAAGCCGCAGCCCTCTTTGCCTCGGTAAAGGAGGTTTTAAGCTGGTACGATTTGCTTTTTCTGGGGGATTCCTATAACAGGTGGGCCGTCAATTTTCTGGCGCTTATCCACAGTTGCGGGCCGCGTCAGGCTTTTCAAATCTGCCGCCTGCTGGAATTAGCCCCCCGCCAGGAAAGGCTTTTAAGCCAGGGCCGCAGGGATGCCCTGATGCGCCTTAAAGATCTGGAGCGCAGAAAGGTTGCAAAAAACAGCCTGCTTTACAAAAGGCTTCAGCCTTTGGCAACCGAGCTTCTCCTTTACATGATGGCCGCAACAACAAAGGAGGATGTCAAGCAGGGCATTAGCCTTTACATAAGGCAGCTTCAGTTTGAAAAGAGCCTTGTAACCGGCAAGGATTTGTTGAACATGGAGATAAAGCCAGGCCCGGTTTACCGCGAAATTTTGGATACCCTGCTTGCAGCCCGTCTGGACGGCAAGGTGAAAACCAAAGAGGATGAGCTTAATCTTGTAAAAAAGAAGATTGCCTGATGAGCATGATATTTTTTCAGATTGCAGCCCTGCTTTTTGCAGTTACCATACACGAGGCAGCCCACGGATGGGTTGCCTGGCGCTGCGGGGACCCCACAGCCAAGATGCTGGGCAGGGTGAGCCTAAACCCAATAGTCCACATTGATCCGGTGGGCTCTGTCATTTTTCCGGGGGTCCTTGCCCTTGTGGGCTCGCCCTTCATATTCGGCTGGGCCAAGCCTGTTCCCGTGAACCCGCGCTATTTCCGCAATTTCAAGCGGGATAACATTCTTGTTTCCGCTGCCGGGGTTTCTGCCAACCTTGCCTGCGCCCTTGCAGCAGGCCTTGTGTTCCAGCTTGTTGCAGCCACCGAGCCTGCCTGGGCCGGAAGCATATTCCACGGCCCCATGCAGGGCCTTGCCATGCTTTGCCAGTCCCTTGTGGTCATCAACTGCGTTCTGGCGGTTTTCAACCTTATTCCCATTCCGCCGCTGGACGGCGGAGGCATTGTGAGCATGATTCTGCCGCCGCAACTTGCAATGTCTTACGAAAAGCTTGCACCCTACGGCATGATTCTGCTCATCGTGCTGCTTGCAACCGGGGTTGTCGGCCAGCTTTTCAGGTGGGTTGTCATACCGCTGGCCAGAATGCTTCTGGGCCTCTGAAACATTAAAGACAACAGGTTCCTGTCGTTAAGGAAATCACAATAAAAGACCCTTTAATTATAAGTGAGGAGCAAGCTCCCCGTCATGGCTAAAAAACGAGTAGTGAGCGGAATGAGGCCAACCGGCCCCCTGCACCTGGGCAATCTGCACGGCGCACTGGCCAACTGGAAGGAAATGCAGGACACCTACGACTGCTTCTTTTTCATTGCAGACTGGCACGCCCTTACAAGCGACTATGAAGACCCCTCCCGCGTGCTGGAATACAACCGTCAGATGATGATTGACTGGCTTGCCGTGGGCCTTTCACCGGAAAAGTCCACCCTCTTTGTCCAGTCCCACATAAAGGAGCACGCAGAGCTTTACCTTCTTCTTGGAATGCTCACCCCCGTGCCCTGGCTGGAGCGCAACCCCACCTACAAGGATCAGGTTGTCCAGCTTGCGGAAAAAGACCTTTCCACCTACGGATTTCTTGGCTACCCTGTTCTTCAGGCAGCAGACATAATCATGTACAAGGCCCACGGCGTCCCGGTGGGCATTGATCAGGTTCCCCATGTGGAGATTACAAGGGAAATAGCCCGGCGCTTCAATTACTTTTACGGCAGCGTATTCCCTGAACCCCAGGCCATACTCACCCCCACGCCAAAAATACTTGGCCTGGACAACCGGAAGATGAGCAAGTCCTATCAGAACGCCATTTTCCTTTCAGATTCGCCTGATGACCTTGCCAAAAAAGTCTCCACAATGGTCACGGACCCCCAAAGGCAGCGCAAGAGCGATCCGGGTGATCCGACAATCTGCAATGTTTTTTCATTCCACAAAATGTATTCAGAGCAATCAGTTGTTGAAAGCATAAGCGCGGAATGCAAAAGCGCACAAATCGGCTGCGTGCAGTGCAAAAAGCTCATGGCAAAAAATCTGGCGGATTTTCTGGCCCCTGTCTATGAAAAGCGCCTCTATTTTGAGCAGCACCCAACAGATGTTACGGCTGCCATTGAGCACGGTGACACCAAGGCCAGGGCTGTTGCAGCCCAAACTCTGGAAGAGGTCCGCAAGGCCATGAAAATAGCCTGAAGCCGCCCTTTGCAACCAAAGGGCGGCCTTTTGCCCCGGCAGGCCGGGCCGCCCTTTAAAATATGGACAAAATGCGGCCTTTTT
>JAGVAW010000091.1 GCA_020060085.1 Desulfobacterales bacterium | reverse complement strand
TTGCAGGGCTTGCGGGGTTCGAAAATTCAGGGGCCTTGGCCCGCACCCTTTTTTGCTCTCCATCAATTTCAATGTCCGCTTTTTCCTGACCCAAAATGCTTACAGCTTCTACAATGGCCCCCCTGCGGATGTGCGGAGCGTCCTCATCTTCATTTACGGCCCTTTCAACCTCTTTTATGTCAAACCAACCCTCTGAGTCGCAGATCAGGCCAAACTCATCGGGCCTTATGCCTATGGCATAGGTCAAAAGCCTGTTTGTCTGCTCAACGCGCTTCAAATTGTTCAAGGCCCTTTCCTCCTGTGCGCTCCCAAAACAATGCTGCTCTTGCAGTTGATTGATACCAGAATTTTGCTCCATAAAAAACCTTTGCAGGCTTTTTTGGCTCTTTTTTTTGCCCCTGGCCAGGGGGATTTTCCGGCTGGCAAAACCGCTTTGCAAGCAAAGGATTTCCAACCATTTCAATCAACAAAAAAATAAATAAAATAATAGCTTGAACCAAAAGCTTTACTTTGATAGACACTTGCCGCTTGGAGGGAAAAAGATGGAGTCTCATGCTGGTGAAGGATAGAACTGCAATCAAGTCAGCCCTGCGATAGGCTGATAACGCTTTATGTTTATGGGGGATTTTTATGAGCGACCAGGAGATGATTCTTGAGGGAGAAGGCGCAAGTGCGTCTTTCAACTGGAAGCGGTTGTTATTCATCCTTATTGGCGTAGGGCTTTTTGCCCTGGTGTATTTTTCTCCACCGTGGCCGGATGCTGTTGATCCACTTGGAGAGCATTTTCCCTTGAGCACGGCTGCAAAGGGAGCCTTGGCCGTCTTTCTGCTGGCAGGCACCTGGTGGGTGTTCGAGGTGGTGCCCATAGGCATAACAAGCCTTACCATAGGCGTGCTCCAGGTCCTGTTCTTCATCCGCCCGGCCAAGCAGGCATTTAAAGACTTCATGGATCCTTCCGTGATGTTCATCTTTGCTTCCATTGTAATAGGCATGGTCTTCACCCGCACAGGGCTGACCCGGCGGCTTGCCTACAAAATGCTGCGCATAGTGGGCGAGCGCACTTCAATGATATATCTGGGCTGCTTTGTGGTAACCGCGGCCCTTACCCACATCATGGCCCACACCGCGGTCGCAGCAACAATCTATCCGCTTCTTCTGGCCATTTACAGCCTTTACGGCGAGGGCGACAAGCCCACCAAGTTTGGCAAGGGCCTTTTTATAGGCATGGCCTATGTGGCCGGCGCAGGCTCTGTCATAACCCTGCTGGGCGCAGCCCGCGGCGCTGTTGCCATAGGCTTTTACAACGATATTGTGGGCGAAAGCATAAGCTTTTTCGGCCTCACCTATTATATGTTCCCCATTGGCTGGCTCATGGTTTTTCTTATCTGGGGCCTTATGATGGTGGCCTTCAAACCGGAAAAAGCAGTCATACACGGGCTAAAGGAAAAGGCAGCATCCCTTGAAAAGCAGCTTGGCCCCCTTACAAGAAACGAAATAACCGCTGTTGTCATCATCGGCATCTGCATTGTGGTCATGAGCCTGCAAAGCTTTGTTCCGGCACTGCAGAAGCTGGACAAAACAGCAATAATTCTCACCTCCACAATTTTGTTCTTTCTGTTGAGAATTTTGGACATCCGGGATCTGGAGGACATTCCCTGGAACATCATCCTGCTCTTTTCCGGGGCCATGAGCATCGGCTTTTGCCTTTGGGAGACAGGGGCTGCCAAGTGGCTTGCCGTGAACTGGCTTACCATGTTTGAAACAGCGCCCCGATTTGTGTTCATAATGAGCATTGCCTTTTTTGTGATGATAATGACAAACTTCATCATGAATGTGGCGGCCATTGCCATAAGCCTGCCCGTGGCTCTTGTCATCGCCCCTTATCTTGGCGTTGGCTCGGAGGTAATCCTGTTTGCCTCCCTGGTTACCGCAGGTATGCCATTCCTGCTGCTGGTGGGCGCTGCCCCCAATGCCATAGCCTACGATTCCAAGCAGTTCACAACAGGAGAGTTCTTCCTGTGGGGCATTCCCGCGTCCATAATTCTCATGGTGGTAATCGCTCTGGCGGTGCTGGTGATTTGGCCGCTTATGGGAATGACCATTTACACAAGCTGATGGAGCGTTGTGGATAAGGCGGACAAGAAGTCGGCCTTAAAAATCTTTGAAAAGATTGGGGGGAGCCTGGCTGATTTTGGCAGCCAAACAGGCTCCCCCTGTTTTTTTTAAGCCTTGGCCACTGTTTTTTGACGGGTTGCCCCAAAAAGATTATAGTCAAAAAAGCTTGACAAGGCCTTTGCAACAAAGCAAAGTTTGGCGTTTATTTTGCACCCGTTTTTCGAGCGGGCGCTCGCACAGGTAAGGGGCCATGAGCAAAAAGGACAAGGCACAGGATGCACAAGGAGCAGCCCGGAATCCTGTTTTGATTATTTCAGGCTCCTACGGAAGCGGAAAGACGGAATACGCTGTCAATCTGGCGGCAAAAAGCGTTGATGACGGCAAGCCCTGTATGCTGGTTGATCTGGATGTGGTAAAGCCATATTTCCGCAGCCGGGATGTGCGGGATGACTTTGAAAAAAGGGGAATTGCGGTTGTCGCGCCGGAGGGCCACTTTTCCCATGCAGATCTGCCCATGCTCTCGCCGAGGGTTGGAGGGGCAATAAGGCAGGTCGAAAGGCCCGTCATTCTGGATGCAGGCGGAGACCCTGCCGGAGCAAGGGTTTTAGGGCGATTTTGCAGCGAGATAAAGGCCCGTGGCTACAAAATGACGCTGGTTGTAAACACGCGGCGGCCCGACACCCGGACCCTTGAGGACATGCTGGTAATGATGGGGATGATTGAGGCCAAAAGCGGCCTTATTTTTACGGGAATTGTGGCCAACACCCACCTTATGGAGCAGACGGTCACGGCCCTTGTGCTTGAGGGCGTGAAAGTGGCCAGGCAGGTTGCAGAAAAAACCGGCGTTGCATTTGAAACAGCCCTTGTGCTTGAGGACAATCTGGACAGGGTGGATATAAATAAGATTGATGCTCCTGTTTTTGTGCTCAAAAAGCATCTCAAAAAGCCCTGGGAGCATCAGACAACAGCCCATTACCGCATTTAGCGGCAAAACGGCAAGGGGTGGAAAATATATTCAGCGGGCTGCTGGGCTATTTTAGGCAGCTTTTATGCGGTCTTTTATTGGCAGGCAAAGGCCGATTTTGTTAAGGTTAAGGCTTTGGGCAGCTTGCAAATAGCTTTTGTAACGGAGTTTTTTCATGGTAACGCTTACAGTTGACGAACACTACTGCAAGGGGTGCGGCCTGTGCATTGTGGCCTGCCCCAAAGAGATTTTGCAGTTTGCCAGGCATTTGAACGAGCAGGGCTACCACCCGGTGACCTGCCTGGATCAGGAGGCCTGCACAGGCTGCACCCTGTGCTATGTAACCTGCCCGGACGGAGCCATCACCATCGTCAAGGACAAATAGAAGGAGCTTTTTAACATCATGGGCGAAAAAATTCTGATGAAGGGAAACGAGGCTGTGGCCGAGGCCGCCATCCGTGCGGGCTGCCGCCACTATTTTGCCTATCCCATCACGCCCCAGAACGAGCTTATTGAATACATGGCTAAGCGAATGCCCCAGGTGGGCGGAACCTGCCTTCAGGCAGAGTCAGAAGTGGCGGCCATAAACATGGTTTTGGGAGCTGCGGCCTGCGGCGTCCGGGCCATGACCAGTTCGTCATCTCCGGGCATAAGCCTGAAGCAGGAGGGCATTTCCTACATAGCCGCCTGCCGCCTTCCGGCAGTCATAATCAATGTCCAGCGCGGGGGGCCGGGGCTTGGCAACATCGCCCCCATGCAGTGCGACTATTTTCAGGCCACCCGCGGCGGCGGTCATGGAGACTATTACACGCCCGTACTTGCTCCGTCATCGGTTCAGGAGTTTGCAGACATGGCCCCGGAGGCCTTTGATCTGGCCGAAAAATACCTCACGCCCGTGCTTATTTTTGCAGACGGGCTGCTGGGCCAGATGATGGAGCCTGTGACCTTTGAAGACGACTACGGCCCCCAGAGCGACAAATCGGGCTGGTCACTTGGCTGCCGCAAGGGCCGGAAAAACAACCACATCATTAACTCCCTTTTCATTGACCCCTATGTGCTCAAGGAAAAGACCGAGGAGCTTTTCAAGGTTTACGACACCATTGTCAAAAACGAAATCCGCTACGAATACTACAATGTGGATGCCAACCCCAAAATTCTGGTGGTGGCTTTCGGCACTGTTGCGCGGGTGGTGAAAACAGCCATTGACGAGCTTAAAGACCAGGGCCTGGAAGTTGGGCTTGTAAGGCCCATAACCCTTTGGCCATTCCCCTACAAGGCTGTAAAAGAAGCAGCCAAAAAGGTGGAAAAGGTCATCACCGTGGAACTTAACATGGGCCAGATGGAGCAGGATGTTCGCCTTGCTGTTGGCGATACCTGCCCCACCCAGGTCATCGGCAAGGCCGGAGGCGTGGTCTTCACGCCCATGGAAGTCATTTCGATGCTCAAGGAAAATTTGGCATGAAAATTCTTGCAAAACGCCCCAAAGGGCTTACAGATGCGCGCCTGACCTATTGCCCCGGCTGCCTTCACGGCGTTGCTCACCGGATCATCGGCGAGGCCATGGAAGAGCTTGACATCGTGGAAAAGACCATAGGCATCGCGCCTGTGGGCTGCTCGGTGTTTGCTTACAACTTTTTTGCCTGCGACATGATTCAGGTTCCCCACGGCAGGGCGCCAGCCGTTGCAACGGGTATGCGCCGCGCCCAGCCTGACTGCGTGGTTTTCACTTACCAGGGAGATGGGGATCTGGCAGCCATAGGCACGGCTGAGACGGTTCATGCTGCCAACCGCAACGAGAACATCTCCATCTTTTTTATCAACAACGCCATTTACGGCATGACCGGCGGCCAGATGGCCCCCACCACCCTGCCCAACATGAGGGCCACCACAGCCCCCTACGGCAGGGATGTGGCAGACATGGGCTATCCCATGCGGGTATGCGAAATGCTTGCCACCCTGGAAACGCCCTATTACATTGAGCGGGTGTCCCTGCTCTCGCCCAAGGATATTCTCAAGGCAAAAAAGGCCGTAAAAAAAGCCCTTAAATACAACAAGGAAAAAAAGGGGTTCTGCCTTGTGGAGATGGTTTCCACCTGCCCCACCAACTGGGGCTTGGACCCGCTTGCCTCCATTGACTGGGCAAAGAAAAATATGCTGCCTGTTTTTCCTGTGGGTGTTTTCAAGGATGAGGCAAAAAGGCAGGAGGCATCCAAATGAAACAAAGAATTCTCTGCGCAGGCTTTGGCGGCCAGGGGGCGCTGCTCATAGGCAAGCTGGTGGTAACAGCCGGAATGATTGAGGGCAAGCATGTAACCTGGCTGCCCAGCTATGGCCCGGAAATGCGCGGCGGCACGGCAAATGTCATGGCTGTTATTTCCGACAAACCCGTGGGAAGCCCCATCTTCACCCGCATAGATACCCTGGTGGCCCTAAACCAGCCATCCTTGGACAAGTTTTTGCCCCAGGTGGTGGAAGGCGGAATGGTTCTTTTCAATTCCGACCTCTGCGACAAGGGCGCATCCAAAAACGGTATCTGCATTGTGGGTATTCCGTTAAATAAATTTGGTGAGCAGGTGGGCGACATAAAGGCATCCAACATGGTTGCTCTTGGAGCGCTTATTGAGCTTACAGGATGCGTGGAAAACAAAACCGTGCAGGATGACCTTAAACACATGCTTGAGAAGAAAAACCCTACGCTTCTTGCCCGCAACCTGGAGGCCCTTGAAATTGGCCGAAAATTTGTGGTGGAATCTGCCCAATAGCTATACCCTCAAAAGTAATAATGCGCTTAAGGGGCGGGCCTTCTTTGCTCCTGCCCCTTAAGCGCTTCTTCCCGGATTTCTTAAAAAAGCTCCCTCTCCAATATTCTCGCCCCTAAAGATTTTGCCCAAAGCCGGGGTGGGCCACAACAAAACATTTCGAGCCGACCTTTTTATTCTGTTTGACGAGCGGCAAAAAAAAGCCTATTAGGAATTTTGCAGCCAAAAAAATTTTACTCCACTTTTAAGCAAAACAAGACAAAAAAGCCGGGCGTTCCAGGCGGGAACATATCCACAAACAAAAAGGAGGAAGCATGGGACAGGGTTTTATGGGCAAGGTACTCATGGTGGATCTTTCAACAGGCAAAATCCGCGATGAAATAGTGCCAGACAAGGTTTACGAGGATTACCTTTCAGGCATGGGCCTGGGCGCTTATATGCTTTACAAGCACATACCGCCCGATGCAGACCCCCTTGGCCCTGAAAATATGCTGGGCTTTGTTTCCGGGCTTTTAACCGGCACGGGCAGCCTTTTCACGGGCAGGTGGATGGTGGTGGGCAAGTCCCCCCTCACCCACGGCTGGGGGGATTCCAACTGCGGCGGAAACTTCTCGCCAGCCATAAAGCGCTGTGGCTATGACGGCATCTTCTTTACCGGCAAGGCAGAAAAGCCTGTTTATCTCAACATTGTAGATGGCAAGGCCACCCTTGAGGATGCAAGCGACCTCTGGGGCAAAGACACAGTTGAGACAGAGCAGATGCTCATTTCGCGGGCCACGGGCAAGGCCAAGCCCCGTGTGGCCTGCATAGGCCCGGCAGGTGAAAAGCTCTCTCTTATTTCCGGTGTAAGCAATGACGGGGGCCGCATGGCTGCGCGCTCCGGCCTTGGGGCTGTGATGGGTTCCAAAAACCTCAAGGCCCTTTGCCTTTCCGGCAATGTAAAAACCCCGGTTGCCAACAAGGCGCGCATGAAGGAGCTATCCGCTGCCTGCAACAAGTGGGTTCAGTTCCAGCCGCCCTTTCTGCCCGGCACAGCCACCTTCCCTGTGGGCGCTCTCTTGCGCATTCTGCCCACAGGCATGGCCCAGGACGGTATGCTCTACAAGGTGATGCTCAAAAAATGGGGAACCGTGTCCATGAACCAGGTCTCCATTGAAATGGGCGATTCCCCCATAAAGAACTGGAAGGGCACCAACCTGGACTTTGGCCCCTTGAAGAGCTTTTCCGTGAACCCGGATGTTTTCACAAAGGCGGAAACCAAGAAATACTTCTGCTTTTCCTGTCCGCTAGGTTGTGGCGGCATCTGCAAGCTCAACAAAGGCCCCTTTTCCCACACCCACAAGCCGGAGTACGAAACGGTTCTGGCTCTTGGCGGGCTTTTGCTTAACGAAGATGCAGACAGCATATTCTACCTGAACGAGCTTTTAAACCGCGCAGGCATGGACACCATTTCTGCTGGCGGCACAGTTGCCTTTGCAATAGAGTGCTACGAAAAAGGCATAATTTCAGCCAAAGATACGGGCGGGCTTGCCCTCACCTGGGGCAATTCCGAGGCCATTATTGAGCTTGTGGAAAAGATGATCCGCCGCGAGGGCATAGGCGACATCCTGGCTGACGGCGCCAAGAGCGCGGCCCAGCTTCTAAAAGGCGGGTCCGAGAACTTTGCCGTTACCGGCGGCGGCCACGAGCTTCCCATGCACGATTCCCGCAATGATCCGGGCTTTGGCGTGCATTACAAGGCAGAGCCTTCTCCAGGCAAGCACACAATAGGCTCCTACCTTTATTACGAGATGTTCCAGCTCTGGAAGGTGCTAAAGGGCCTGCCCAAGCCCTGGCTCTTTTACCCCAAGGGCGTGAAATACAAGACCGGCAGAGACAAGGCTGTCATGTCCAAAACCTGCTCAACCTACATGAATGTGGTCAACGGCAGCGGGGGTTGCATGTTCGGGGCCTTTCTGGGTGCAAAGCGCATCCCCTTCTTTGACTGGATCAATGCCGCAACCGGCTGGAACAAGACTCCTGAACAATACATGGAAATCGGCGAGCGCATCCAGACAATACGCCAGGCATTCAACCTGCGCCAGGGCATAAAGCCCAAAGAGGTGGAGCTGCACGACAGGGCTGTTGGCCGTCCGCCCCTGTGCCGGGGCGCAAACAAGGGCCGCTCGGTTGATATTGAAACCCTTGTGGCGAACTATTGGGAAGAGTTTGGATGGGACAGGGCAACAGGAAATCCAACTCCGGCGACTTTATCCAAGCTGGGCATTGAACAACCATAAGGGCGGCCCCAGGAAGCCGTGTTTAAGGGCGCTTCCAGGCGGGCGTCTGCGGCGTTGTGCTTCGCTGTGCAAGGATCTCGATGTACAAACAAGTACACCTCGTCCTTGCCCATCTCGCACGCCTTGCATACGCACCGCCTGGGAAGCGCCCTGTGCGTTTGTGGTTAAAAGACAACTCCCCCTGGAACCACCCTGTTCGTTTGTGGTTAAAAGGCAAAACCCCACAGAACCATCGGGCTATGCTTTTGCAGCGCAAAAGCATAGCCCGGAAATGGGTCTTTTACCTGCTTTACACCCAACAAAACAACGCACTTGGCAGCAGGGGCGATATTAGGAATAACGGCCCTTGGTGTTAGGCCACGCACATCCCTGAACAGCTTAATATCTTACAAAAACCTTGTTGACACCGATTTTCTGTCCCAACCTATGGATTCTACCAGGCTGGCCCAGGTGAGACGGACGCAAGGAGAACCAGTCACCCAGGAGTGTTCCCTTCCTGTCTTCAGGCACAAGTGA
>JAGVAW010000238.1 GCA_020060085.1 Desulfobacterales bacterium | reverse complement strand
GTGCAGGTTCCCACACCTTCTCCAGTGAAGGCGGCCTCAAGGTAGTTGTTGCAGATGCCGCACATTTTTTCCGGGCGCTTCTGGTTGCTTTTGGGCGCAGCCTGTTGGGCATAGATTCCCGAATAGGCCTGCCTTATCTCATCCCTGCGGGACATGGCTTTCCTCCCTTTTTTGTTCGGGCGGCGGGCCTGTTTGTTGAACTACAGGCCCGCCGCCGGTTTTAACTGAAGAGGGTCAGATGCCCTGTATCGTCCTCTGGATGATGTTGTCCTGGGTCTTGCGGCTTATGTCCACAAAGTGGGCGGAATAACCTGCCACGCGCACAATGACCTCCTGGTACTTTTCCGGGTCTCTTTGGGCTGCCCGCAGGGTCTCATCGCTCACCATGTTGAACTGAACATGATCCAGGCCCAGATCCGCCCAGGTTCGGATGTATGCCTTCCAGAGCTGATAACCCTTTTCGCCCGCAAGCTGGCTGGGGCTAAGGCGCTGGTTCAAGAGAAATGCCCTGCCGTCTCCCACATGGTCTATCTTGCCGCAGGACTTTAACACCGCAGTTGGGCCTTTTTTGTCCAGGCCCGGCCCCGGGGAGATTCCTCCGTCATAGAGGGCATCCCCCAAGCGGCGGCCATTTGGCAGAGCGCCCACCATGTTGGCATAATGGATGTTGCCGGAGACATTTTCCGGCAGAAGCGGCCAGGAGTTGCCGCTTGGGCATTCCAGCTCGCGGGAGTACTTGGCCACATCCTGGAGGCAGCGAACCATGAGGTTGTCAACAAAGTCATCATCATTGCCCCACTTGGGCGCATCCCGCACAAAGTCCAGACGCATCTGCTCGTAGCCTTCCCAGTTGGCTTCAAGGGCCTTGCAAAGCTCGTCCATTGTGTAGCGTTTTTCGTCAAACACGAGCTTTTTCACTGCTGCCAGACTGTCAACATTCTCCACCCAGGTAAAGCCGGTTATCCAGGCATTGCCCCGCGAGATGGAGGGATCGCACACATCCAGGCCCGATTCCACACTGCGCTCGCTCACAGCGGAGAGATAGGGCCTTGGCGTGATGCGGGATGCAACGGAGCGGCCCCGGTTCACACCGGAAACAAGTAGGCCGAATATGGAGCGCATGTGTACATTCCAGGCTTCCATCACCTGCTCGAAATCCGTGAAGGTGCGCGGATCGTCTGTCTTGGGGGTCATCTGCATATTGACCACCTTGTCAAAGCCCTGGGTGAACACATACTCCACAATTTTGGCGCAATTGGCCGTGGCACTTGCCATGCGCATGGGCTGGAAGCCGTGCTTTGTGGTGGGGCAGGGGCTCATGCAGGCCTGGTGAACCCAGGTGCGGGCCTCCTCAAGGGGGTGCCCGTGCCAGTGCATGGAGTTCTGCACTAAAAGAGGATCGTTACGGATGGAGGGATAGCCCAGGCCGTGGCGGATGCACTCGAAAACCTCGCGCATGACTTCATCTTTAACCTTGGGGTGCCAGCGGAAGGCAAAGGTGGGGTTTGCCACGCGCACCATGCGGGCTGCCCGAAGGAAGGCCACAGTGAGGTCGTTGCAGGCGTCCGTTCCGTCAGGATAAACGCCACCAAGGGTCCACACCCAGGTTCCGTCAATGCCCTGGAGTCCTTCCTTTGTCCAGCGGGGCTTGTACTGGCCAACTTCCGCGGCCCGGATAAGGAATTCCCCCACCAGATCCATTGCAGCCTCTTCGTTTATGCTCTTGTCTTCTATTACATCCTTTTTGTAGTAGGGCCAGTGGTAGTAATCAGGCCTGGACGGCCAAGCACCTTCAACAGCCTCTGTGCGGGAAAAAAGCTGGATGAAAAGATCGTACTGGAGAGATTCCTGCAAGTTTCTCGGAGCATGGGCAGGTACGCGCTCGCAGGTCTCCGCGATTCTTACAAGCTCTTCCTTGCGCTTGGAGTCGGATTCGTAATTCTCTGCCAGAATCCTTGCAAGGCGGGCATAGCGCTTTCCGTGGCGGATGCAGGCTTCAAGGATAATCTTCATGGCTTCCCAGGTCTGGAGCTTGTCTGTGAGGCTTGAATTGTCCCGCTTGGGGGGCTGGTTGTGGAGCTTGTCGTAAGTCTCGTCAAGCTTTTTTTCCACTTCCACCAGAATGTCGGCAAAGCCGCGCTTGCCGGTCATCAGGTACTCATAATCCTTGCCCGCGTAGCCGGAGCGGGAGGTGGGAAGCCCCCAGCCGATGGCCCCGGACATGACCTTCATCATTCCCTCAAGGTCAAAGGCAGGGATGATGCGGGCCTGGAGGGTCTTGCCTGCCCAGAAGTCGCAAAGCTCGGCGACTTTCTTCAGGTTCTCGTCCACGGGATCGGGAATGGCTGAAGGATCGTTGTAGATTTCCTCGTTTAGCATCTCGCCAAGGGAGGGATCCCAGGAGACCGTGTGGGGCAGGCTGCCCACATAACCCACAAGCTGGGCATGGTCTGTGATGAAAATGGTCTTGTTGTCCAGAAAATGGGCAAGCTCCCTGGCAAGGCGGATGTTTTCCGGCTCCGGAAAAATTGCGTTGGCCTGCCATGACTCCATGCCAAGAAAACCCTGCTCAAGGTCAACTTTGACGCCCGGGTTGTAAAGGCCGCCCACAGCGCCCTTTTTCCAGATGGATTTGCGAAGGTAGTCCAGACGGCGGGAGCGCTTCTTCTCCGCCACCCACCACCACTGCTGGTTTTTTTCCAGTGATTCAATGCTTTGATCCAGAACTGCGGGATTGGCTGCCATTCTTGCCTCCTTGTGTTGGAAAGTGCTGCGTCAACTCCTCCCTGCTGCGTTATTTTTTGTTCGAGAAATCCGGGCAATCATTGGTATCGCGCAAAGCCTCCATGCGTTTTGATGTAAAATAGGCCTGCCTGGGGTCCACGGTTTTGCGGATGCAGTCTCCAAAAGCCGGTTGATTTTCGTCAGAAAAAAAATTCCGGCACTCCTTGCACTGGGCCATGATTGCCGCCTTTCTTGATGCTGGTTATTTTTTTACGCCTGGAAAATAATTTGCCACTTCACCAAAGGGGCCTTGGCCCTGCCTCGCGGGCGAGAAAATCCTCCAGCGCATCCACCAATAGCGCCCTCACCGTTATGCGGTTTGCCTGGGCAAAGCCCTGAACCTGCTCCCACAGAACCGATGGCAGCACGATGCGGGCCGTCTCGCGATTGTGTCCGGCCACAAGAACAAGGCTTGCACCCTTGCCGGACTCTTCTTTGAAAACCTGCTCGCTGACTGGATGGGGAGGGCTCATGGTTACAATCCTGAAAAAGACTTGGCTTAAAAAACCGTCCTTTCCCATGCCAGAGATTTATACGGACGGTAAATTTCTTTTAAAACAAACAAAAAAGCCCTGTCAAGCTTTTTTTCTACATGCGGTAAATTAAACTTTACAGGGCAATAAGATTATGTTAGAAAAAAAATCAGTTAGCCTTGGAACACTCTTGCAAAAAAAATGATGCCATGCGTAAAAACGACATCCTGCAAACATCCCGAACCTGCGAGCAGGAGGGCTATGGCCCTTCAAAGGGACAGCTCACCCAGGAAAAAATACTTGCTGCAAGCCGTCAGATATTCACGGAATACCCATTTCATGCAGCAAGCCTGCGCACCATTGGCGAAATAGCCGGAGTGCGGCATCCCCTCATCGTCCATTATTTTGGCAGCAAGGCAGCTCTTTTTGAGGAAGTGGCCCGCCTGCTGGAGGCAGAGATTCTCGGCGTTGCTTCCGGGTTCATAAATGCGCTGGAAGATGACCGCTCCCGCATAATTCCGCGCCAGACCCTTGAAACCTTTGTGCAGTACAGCTTTGCCCACCCAGACCCCTTCAAGGCCATCATGCTCAACCTTGGCAACGAGCCGGGTGTGGAAAATGCCCTGCCGGGCCTTGGCCGCATGGTTCATGTGCGGGAAAAGGCAACCCAGGTTCTTTGCGACCACATTCTTGGGGGCGCTGGCATGGATGAGGCGGACATGTTTCTGTTTGCCGTCATCCTTTCGGTGGCCCATTTTGTGGGGGCACAGGCCTTTCACTCCCAGGTTCTTGGAATTTCAGATGAAAAGGCCTACCAGAAATGGGTCTGCGATAATCTGGCGCTGGTACTTGGGCCGGTTGCAGATGCCCTGGGCCAGGGCAGGGGAAATGACTTGAAGCTGCTTGTGGAGGGTGCAGCCAGCCTTGCGGCCCTGGATACAGGCCTGGGCATATCGCCCCGGAATCCAGGACCGGAAACCAAAATCACCAAGGGCGAAAGAACACGCGTACGCATAATTGCCGCAGCCCGCAAGGTCTTTGCCACCAACGCCTTCAATGCAGCCAGCATACGCAAGATAGGTAAAACCGGAAAATTCGACTTCACCCACATTCACCACTTCTATCCATCAAAGGAGTCGCTTTTTGAAGCGGTTGCAAGGGATGTGTTTGAAAGCTTCACGGCAGCGGCCCGCCAATGGGGCCAGGGTCTTAACGGGTTGCCGGTGGAGCAGGTTTTTGCAATCTATGTGAAAAGGGCGCTAACCTACTGCTTTGACCACGGCGAGGCTTTGGGCATACTCATGCACAACATAGCCCAGTTCGGGCGATTCAAAACCCTCTCCGGCTTTGAATACCTGGCAGCAGCCCACGCCAGAATATGTGAGATAGTGGGCAATTTCATGCCCCGCCAGGCCCCGGAAGAATCCATCCGCAGTTGGCTTTATACCATCATCACACTTGTTTACACCTTCACGGGCGCACCCCTTTACCCTGCCCGCATGATGGGCACTGCCCCCAACTCAGATTACTACAGGCAGCGCATTTTCCAGATGCTGACTTTTGTTTTTGTGCCGAGTCTATTAGAAATGTCCGGAGAATTATAAAAGGGCGCTCC
>JAGVAW010000137.1 GCA_020060085.1 Desulfobacterales bacterium | reverse complement strand
GTGCAGGTTGAGGCCACGGGCCGACAGGGAAGGGCCTTTGCTTTGCCCCAGGTAAAAATGGGGGCAAGATACCTTGATCTGGGCAGCAATGCGCCGCGTTTGGCTCCTCCGTTGAACTTTTTTGCCCCTCCGGAATCGGATGTGGGTGCAAGCATTTCCGCCAGTCAGGTGCTGTTTTCCGGCTTCAAGGCTTACAATGCCTATCAGTTGGAAAAAGCCCTTAATGCTGGAGCCGGACTTCAATTTTCGTCCACGGTGCACAATGTATTAAAGGATGTGCGCGAGTCCTTTGACCAGGTGCTTCTGGCCAGGGCCAACCTTGCCATTCTGGAAGACAGGGTTTTGCAGAATGAGAGCCAGTACCAGGATGCAAAAAACCTCCAGGAGGCAGGAATGGTAACCCGCCTGGACGAGCGCCAGAGCCAGCAGGCCCTTAACCTTGCGACAGATGCCTTGAAAAACGGCAAGGCGCAGCTTTTGGCTGCCATTAACAACTTCAATGTAACTCTTGGCCGTTTTGCCGCCCAAAATCCACTTATTCCAGAAGGCGACATTGCCGATGCCCCTGATATGCACCAGATCATCGAAAAGCTTGACAATATGCTGGAGGAAAGAACCCTTTTGGATATTGAAAAAGCCCGCGCGGATATAAAGACAAGCAACCTTGTATATGACATTTCCAAGGGGGATTATTATCCGAACCTGTATCTTGTTGCCCAGGGAGAAACAGCAGGCGAAAAACCCGGCAGCAGAGATGAATCCTGGAGCTTTGGGGTTCAGCTTTCCTGGGACATCTATGACGGAGGCGCCAGAAAGGCTGCCAGAACCAAGGCCCTTGCAGGGCTTTACCAAGCCAGGGAAGGCCTTGAGCTGGCTGTAAGGGAGCTTTCAGGTGCCATAGAAAATATAAAGGTTGGGTTTGTTGCCCTTGAAGAGCGCATTGCCATTGCAAAAGCAAATGTGGAGCTTGCCCGGCAGAACTACGAGGATGCCAGAGAGCAGTACCGGGAAGGCATGATATCCATAACCCAGCTTGGGGACTTTAACCTTTATTTTGCAGAGGCCCGATTCAGCGTGACCCGTCTTCATTATGAAAGGCGTATGCTTGCCACAGCCGCCACTTTGCTGCTGGCCCAGGATTTGTAGCATTCTAGATGTTTTGGCCTGGGTTGGCTCTTGGCATAAAGTTGTTTAAAAGGGTTTGCAGACCTTGCATAGGCGTACCCCTTTTTTGGGAGGAGCAAAAACCTTTTGATGCGGCAAAAATGTTTACAATCGCTTCGTGTTGTCATATGAATAAAGACTTTCAAAAGTTTTTGCCGCCTTGGAGAAATTCAGACCGGAGGTTGTAAATGGGTAAAAAATCGCTGATTAAATCCACAGATAAAAAAGATGACAAGGATAAGGCTGCCAAAGCAGCTTCCACCAAAGGGAAAAAGACCGAACAAAAGGGTAAGGCCAAGAAAACCGCTTCTGCTCCTGTCGCACAGAAGGCCAAAGAAGCCGATGTCAAGGCCCAGCCCAAGGAAGCTCCTGCCCAAAAGCAGGCTCCTGCTGCAACGGAGGTTCCACCCCAACAGGCTTCTCCTCCTGCCCAAAAAAGCGAGCAAAAGGCCCAAAAGGTTTCCATTTCAAGCCTGCTCAAGCGCCAGTTTGCTCCCATAGGGCCTCTGCCCAAGCCAGTATCAATGCCTGCACCCAAAAGGCCCAAACCCGGTGCCTCTGCTGATGCGCCGGTGGAAAACCGGGCTGTACTTTTTCGCAAATTTGATATGGATGAAATCAACAAGGCCGCCAAAGAGCCTGTTGTTGAGAAGAAAAAGCCCGCCAAGGAGCAGGCTCCTGCAAAAAAAGCCGCTTTGGTAGGGCAGGAAATGGAAAAGGATATGCCCGCCAGCGAGGCCGACCAGATTCAGGAACCGGCCCAGGATCCGGCGCTGGGTCTGGAAAAGGAGCTGGACTTTTACGAGCCGACCGTATGGGAGCAGACCAACGCATATGTTGACAGCTTTTTTGAAAGCGCCCAGAAAGCACTTTTTTCATTTTTAGGGTTTTTCAATGAAATGCTCTACGGGGTGAAGAAATCGTTGCGCCAGAAGGATTCCAGCGAAAAAAATGCTGCCGTTATTTTGGGGGCAGCCATCCTTGGCTCATTGCTTCTGCTGCTTGTTATCACCTCATATCTTAATGCCGGGCACTACTATTTTGTACCGGCCCAGGATGGATATGAAATGCATAAGGGCCGCTTTGCACCCATGGGCAAACAAAAGGTTGAGGTTTTTCCGGGTCTGGATTTTGCCGAGGCCCCCAGGGAATTTTATTCAGCAAAGGCCGCCCACGACATTGCAAAGATTTATTTCCTTGCCCAGGCAGACCATTTTCTTAAGGATTTGGAATTGCCTGATTACACCTCCGCACGGGAAAGCCTGCGCCAGGCCCTTGCCTATGCACCCACCTTCAAGGAGCGGGCGCTTATCCAGTCTCGCATAAACAGGCTGGATTTTGAGAGGCTTGTTCTTGAAGCAGATGCAGCCCTTGTTGAAAACGCCAGCCAGAGCATAAACAAGGCAAGATCTCTTCTTGACCAGGCAGCCCAGCTTGCCCAGACCCCTGAACAAAGGGCCTTGCTTGCCGAAGAGCGCAGGCGCATTTCCGCTGCTCTCGAGGCCTTGAAAAACTGATTTTTCTTTTTGCCGCTGACAAAGCCGGGGAGGGGATTTTCCCTTTCCCGGCTTTTTATTCAAAAGCGAGCGGTTTTTTCCCTTCAACCAGCGTTAAAGGCGGTTTTATTCTGCCTTGCCAAAAGCTTTTACTCATGGCTTATGCTTTATGAGTAAAGATGGCAGAAAACCTTCATATCGTCCCTTTTGGATTCCGGGGGAAACTGCTCTTTACAGATATCCATAACTTTGGGGCAGCGGGTGTGAAAGGCGCATCCGGGGGGCGGGGATGCAGGGGAGGGCGGGTCTCCCAAAAGCACAATGCGTTTTTTGGGCGGTCTGCCGGGTTCCGGCACAGCAGAGAGAAGCGCCTGGGTGTAAGGGTGCAGAGGGTTGTCCAGCAGCTTGCCTGTGGGTCCGGTTTCCACAATTTTTCCCAGATACATTACTGCAATGCGGGTTGCTACGCGGGCCACCACAGCCAGATCGTGACTGATGAAAAGATAGCCAAGCCCGTGGCGGGCCGCCAAATCCAGAAGAAGCTCAATTATCTGCGCCTGGACTGAAACATCCAAAGCAGATACGGCCTCATCGCAGACCATGAGTTCGGGCTTTAGCGAAAGGGCGCGGGCAATGTTTATGCGCTGCCTCTGGCCTCCTGAAAATTCGTGCGGATAGCGGAAAACCGAATCCGGGTCCAGCCCCACCTCCAAAAGCAGAGTTCTGGCAGCTTCCTCCCGGCTGTTTTTGAGCATTCTGTGCTCGGCCATGCCCTCTGTGAGAATGTCCATAACCGCCATACGCGGGTTTAGGCTTGAAAATGGATCCTGAAAAACCATCTGCATTCTTTTGCGCAGAGCCTTTGATGAGCGGAATTGGCCTAAAGGCTTTTCGTCAAAAAAAATCTGGCCTTCCCTTATGGTTTCAAGGCCCAAAAGGGCTCGTCCCAGAGTGGTTTTGCCGCAGCCGGATTCTCCAACCAGCCCAAGGGCCTCTCCCTTTGCTATGTCCAGCCAAACCCCGTCCACGGCCCGCACATGGCCTGCCACCCGGTTTAACACACCCCTGCGGATGGGAAACCAGACTCTTACACCCTGCATTTTTACAAGCAGTGCTTCAGCCATTGCCCAAAAGCCTTTCTGCTATAAAACAGGCGGCCTTGCGGTCTTTACCCAGGCTCTTTAGGGGCGGCAGCTCTTCCCTGCACCTTTCAAAGGCATGGGGGCAGCGATCGTTAAACCGGCAGCCGGGCGGATAGTTCAAGGGAGAAGGCACCTGACCCTTTATGGAATAGAGCTTTGCCTTGCGGTCTGCAAGGCTTGGCATG
>JAGVAW010000317.1 GCA_020060085.1 Desulfobacterales bacterium | reverse complement strand
GCTTTACGGGAATAACGGTCGCCTGTTCCACGCCTGGGGGGATGGGGCTTAAAACGTTTGTTTCATGGGCTGTCATTTTCCTTGCCAGCCTTTTTCCGGCGCGGCCGGTTGTCTTTTAAAGCACCAATCTGCTTAAGAAACCCAATCTCTTTTAAATGCATGGAGGATGACGATGGATTCCACGAACAAGCTCTCTGCTTTTGGTGTGAAGGGCAAATCGCTGTCGCTTTTTGGAGAGTTCAAGAAGTTCGCCCTCAAGGGAAATGTTATAGACATGGCCATAGGCGTGATTATCGGCACGGCCTTCGGCTCCATAATCAAGTCCCTTGTGGAGGACATAATCATGCCCTTCATCGGAGTTATTCTGCCCGGCGACAAGGGCTACGAGGGCTGGGTGCTTGAGGTGGGCGAGGCTGTTGTCCCTTACGGCAAATTCCTTGGGGCGACGCTAAACTTTCTGATAATAGCCGCCGTGCTGTTTCTTTTTGTCGTCAAGTTCCTGGGCTGGCTCATGAAAACCAAAAAGGTTGAGGCAGCCGCCCCGCCCGCGCCCACCAAGGACCAGCAATTGCTGGAGGAAATCCGTGACCTGTTAAAGCAGAGAGGCGCCTGACAATAATTCGGTGATGACATCAGGTACGGGGGTTTTTAAAAAAGGCCTTTATTCCGGTGGAAAGGTCGGCGGAACAAAGAAATCCGCAGGACGTGACAAAGAACTTCCGGGCATAAAATTACCGGCAGGCAAAAGATTTGGGGAAATGGCCTCAAAAAATCAGCCATTATATTAATGTGGTTTACGGGAGTCACAAATTGAACGGCAAAAGGCGGGTTTCTTCTGCCCCTGTTAAGGCAAAACAAGCGCTGTGGGTTCTGGCGGGTGGCTTATTGCAGGTCGCACGCTAACCAGGGGCCAGCACAGGAGGGCAAAGCTGGGGCTACCTTGTCCAAAGAAATACCACACAATAACAAGGCCGCCAACCTGTCCTGCAAATGGGGTCCACTTCAGGCAAAAAAACGCTTTTTTTGTTCCAGAACCTAAAGCCCTTCTTTTGGGCAAGGAGCTTTACGCCATGCCTCTGTTTAAAATTGAAACCAGCAAGATTATGGAAAAAGAGGAAGGAAAATTGCTGTGTCTGGAAGCCTCCCGTTTTGTTGCAAAGCTTCTTCAAAAGTCCGAGCAGGTTGTAATGGTGTGTGTGGAGGCTGGTAAAACCATGAGCTTTGCGGGGGATGAGGGACCCTGCGCACTTGTCACCATAAAGAGCGTGGGTCTGCCGGCTGCTTCCTGCCCCCGTTACGCAAAGGAGATATGCGCCTTTGTGGAGGAGCAGTTGGCAATTTCTCCAGCAAGAGTTTTTGTGGATTTTTTTGACATTCACCCGGCCCTTTTCGGGTGGAACGGCTCCACCCTTGCCAAATGATATGTTTTTTCCCCTTTAAAGGCAGGCATGAAAGATTTTGCCGGAAAAAGAGTGTTCATTGCAGGCGGCTCTGCCGGAATCGGCCTTGCCTGTGCCAGGCTTTTCTCACAAAAGGGGGCAGAAGTTCATCTTTTTGCCAGGAATAAGGCACGCCTTTTAACGGCCCGTGATGAGGTTGCAGCCTGCTGTGCGGATTTTTCCCGATGTTTTGATTGCGCGCCTTTGGATGTTACCGATGCTGCAGGCGTAAAGGCGGTTATGGATGAGATGGTGGCAAAGTACGGCCCGCCGGACATTCTTTTAAACTGTGCGGGCCAGGCAAGGCCAAGGCGCTTTGAGGAAATAAGCCCGGACCAGGCCCTTAACACCATGAATATAAACTTTGCCGGAACCTGGAACACGGTTGCCGCCCTGTGGCCTGCCATGAAAAAGAATGGGGGCTGGATTGTCAACACGGCTTCCGTGGCCGGGTTTATGGGGATTTTCGGTTATACGGATTATTGTGCCAGCAAGTTTGCGGTAATCGGTTTTTCCGAGGCCTTGAAAAGCGAGGGCGAGGCATTTGGCATAAGAGTTTCTGTTCTTTGCCCGCCGGATACAGACACGCCAGGTCTGGCAGAGGAAAACCTCACCAAACCGCCGGAAACCCGCGCCATATCTTCCACCGCCAAATTGATGTCCGCTGATGAGGTTGCCAGAGCGCTTCTGGCAGGAATTAAAAAAGGCCACTTTTACATAATTCCAGGTTTTGACGGCAAGCTGGCTGTTATGGTAAAGCGCCACGCCCCCTGGCTGCTGGAGGCCATAATGCGCCGGGCCATGAAAAGGGCTGTGCAGTAGCTCAACAAAAAAACAGGGGAAACCTTTTACCAAAAAGGCTTCCCCTTGCATATTTTACCTCAAAAAGCCTGCCTCTTTTTTTCAGACAACATTCTCCTGGCGGAGTTTTGCTATCTCCTCTGCCGAATAGCCAAGCTCGGCAAGAACATTGTCTGTAGAGTCGCCAAAGTTTATGGGCGGCGTGCGAAGGCCGCCGGGGGTGTCGCTCAATTTCACGGGCGTGTTTATGGCTGTAACCTTGCCGCCCTTGCCGTCATCCATTTCCTGCACAACCCCCCGCTCCCGGAAAAGGGGCAGGTCCAAAACTTCAGGTAGATTCTTGATGGGCGCAACACAAACATCCTCCTGGCCCAGCATTGCCTCCCACTGGGCAAGGGTTTTCTGCTTGAAAACTTCTGCAAGCTTTGCGTGGATTTCTTCGCGCCGGGCCTCATCGTACTGAAGCATCACAAAGTCGGCAGGCAAATCCAGAAGCTCGCACAAACGGCTCCAGAAGCGGTTTTCCACCGCACCAACGGAAAGAAAGCGGCCATCCTTTGTCTCGTAGGTGGAGTAGCAGGCATAGCGGTGGGAGAGCATTGTCTGGCTGCGCTCCGGCACCATGCCCAAAAGCTTGTAGAACATTAAAAGAACAGGTTGCAGGCTCACCATGCAGTCTGTCATGGAAATATCTATGTACTGGCCTTTGCCTGTGCGCTGCCGGGCCACAAGGGCAAGCAGTATGCCAAGCGCGCCGTAAATGCCGCCTCCGGCAATATCTGCAATCTGCACTCCGGGTATGGACGGGGGCCTGTCCTCTGCGCCGATAAGGTTCAACACGCCCGAATAGGAAAGGTAGTTGGCGTCATGGCCTGCAATGTTCTTAAACGGCCCGTCCTGGCCGTAGCCTGTTATGGAGCAGTAAACCACCTTGGGGTTTATGGCCGAGAGGGTTTTGTAGTCAACGCCCAGCTTTTCCACAACACCGGGCCTAAAGCCCTCCATCACCACATCTGCATCCTTTGCAAGCTCAAAAAAGATTTTTTTGCCCTGCTCGCTTTTCAGATTCAGGGTTACATGCTCCTTGTTGCGGTAAACGGTTGAAAGAAAAAGGCCTTCAGCCTTGTACCGCTTGTCCTCCAGCGCAATTACCCGCGCGCCGTGGTCGGCCAGAATCATGCTGCAATACGGGCCGGGCAGCAGCCGGGAAAGATCAATAACCTTGATGCCGGAAAGGGCCCCTTTGTTTTCCATGAAAAAACTCCTTTTTTGTTTTTGCGGGAGAAAAATTAGGCTGCCGCAGGCGCACGGACAGGCAAAAATTACTCTCCCTTGAATTGAGGTTTGCGTTTTTCCAGAAAGGCGGTCATGCCCTCCCTTTGGTCCTTGGTTGAAAAAAGCCACTCAAAGCAGCGGCCCTCATAAGCTATTCCCTGGGCAAGGGGCATTTCCATGCCGTGGTTAATGCAAGCCTTGGTGAGCATCACGGCCAAAGGCGGGCGCTTGGCAATTTTTTCTGCAAGGGCTTTGGCTTCATCCATAAGCTTTTCTGGCGGCACCACCTTGTTAACAAGGCCAATTTCCAGGGCTTCCTTTGCGCTCACCCGGCCCCCGGTGTAGAGAAGCTCTTTGGCCCTGGTAAGGCCCACCACGCGGGGAAGGCGCTGGGTGCCGCCCGCACCTGGAATAACGCCCAGGTAGATTTCCGGCTGGCTGAACAGGGCATTGTCTGCGGCAATACGCAGATCGCAGGAAAGGGCAAGCTCCGTGCCTCCGCCCAAGGCCAGGCCGCCCACCGCAGCAATAACAGGCCGGGTGAAGGCCTCTATGCTGTTGAAAACCCGCTGGATTAAGGCAATGAAGGGCCGGATTTGGGACGGGGCCGTGACTGTCACCATCTGGGAAACATCCGCCCCTGCGCAGAAAAAGCGCTCATCCCCGGCAATGATGACAACCCGCACGGAATCATCCTTTTCCAGGTTGATGAAACATTGCTCAAGCTCTTCGAGCAGTTCAAGGCAAAGGGCGTTGAACACTTCGGGCCGGTTGAGCTTGACAATGGCGATGTTATTTTCAACGGAAACCGTGAGCATATTAAATTGCATTGCCTCCTCCTTGCCGTTTTTTAGGCTATTTGGCCAGTTCGGGGATGTTTGCGTAATGGTCAAGGGCCTGGGGGTTGAGCAGGGCATCCTTGTTTTTCACGGGCTTGCCCTCAATCACATTCTTTACTGCAATCTCAACCTTTTTCATGTTCAGGGTATAGGGAATATCGGGAACTGCAATAATCAGCGCAGGCACATGGCGGGGAGAGGCATTCTCCCTTATGGCCTTTTTGAGACGACCCTTCAATTCATCGGTCAGGGCAGAGCCTTCTGCCATCTTCACAAAAAGAATGACGCGAATATCATCATCAAAATCCTGGCCCACCACTACAGAATCCGCCACTTCCTCAAACTTGTCCACAACCGTGTAGATTTCGGCTGTTCCTATGCGCACGCCCCCTGGGTTTAGGGTGGCGTCCGAGCGGCCATACATTATAACCCCGCCCCGTGGGGTAACCTCAATAAAATCCCCGTGCCGCCACACGCCCGGATAGGTGTCAAAGTAGGCATTATGGTACTTGGCCCCCTCCGGGTCGTCCCAAAAATAAAGGGGCATGGAGGGAAAGGCCTTTGTGCAAACAAGCTCGCCCTTCTGGCCCACAACGGGCTTTGCGTTTTCGTCCCAGGCTTCCACAGCCATTGCAAGGCCGCGGCATTGAAGCTCGCTTGTATATACCGGCCCCATTGGGTTGCCTAAAGCAAAGCAGCCGTTAAGATCCGTGCCTCCTGCAATGGATGCAAGCTGCATATCAGCCTTGACGCTTTTGTAAACCCACTCAAATGCGTCCTCCGAAAGGGGTGAGCCGGTGGAAAGAAGCGTTTTTAAGGAAGAAAGGTCAGCAGCATCCTTTGGGATGTAGTCTGTTGCCATCAAAGCGCCTATGTAGCCCGCGCTGGTGCCAAACACGGTGAAGCGCTCATCCTGGGCAAGCTCCCACAGCACGCCCGGTGTGGGGTGAAAGGGGTTGCCGTCGTAAAGCACTATTGTGCAGCCCGTAAAAAGGGCGCTGGTAAGCCAGTTCCACATCATCCAACCGCAGGTGGTGAAATAAAATAGAGTGTCATCGCGGGTGAGATTTGTGTGCAGGATATGCTCCTTGGCGTGATGCACAAGAATGCCGCCCGCGCTCTGAACCATGCACTTTGGCAGCCCCGTGGTGCCAGATGAATACATGATGTATTGGGGGTGATCAAAGTCAAGCTGGACAAAATCTATTGAAAGGCCATTTTCAAGGCTTGTAAAGTCATCCCACAGCACGGCGTTAGGAAGAGCGGCAATATCAGGCCGTTCGCTGATGTAGGGAACCACCACAATTTTTTTCAATGAGGGCATATCCTGCACAATGCCGCGGATTTTTTCCAGGCTGTCAAAGGCCTTGCCCTTGAACAGATAGCCGTCTGCGGTGAAAAGCACTGTGGGCTTTATCTGGCCGAAGCGATCCAGTACGCCCTTTACGCCAAAGTCCGGGCTGCAAGATGACCATGTTGCGCCCAGAGAGCTTGCCGCCAGCATTGCAATTATGGTTTGAGGCATATTGGGCATGAAACCCACCACCCTGTCGCCTGCCTTTATGCCCTCATCCGCCAAAGCTTTAGCCATGCGTGCCACAGCATCATAAAGCTTTGCGTAGCTGTAACGAATCGGCTCCCTGCCCTCTCCCTTAAAAACAATGGCCGTGCGCTCGTCTTTAAAACGCAGCAGGTTTTGGGCAAAGTTCAATTTTGCCCCGGAAAACCATTTTGCTCCGGGCATTTTGTTGGGGTCATCCACCACCTGCCTATAATCAGCGGAATGCACAATCCCTGCCCAGTCCCAAAAACAGGCCCAAAATTCGGCAATGTTTTCCACAGACCACTGGTAGAGGCCTGCATAATCCTCAAAATTTTTGCCGAGCGTTTTGTTAACATGCTCCATGAAAAGGTGCATGTTGGAGCTTTTTACCCTTTCTGCTGATGGCGTCCAAAGCAGCTTGCCCAAGAGACTTCTCCTTTTTTTAAAAAAACAGATTGCAAAAGCTCTGAAAAACAAATTGCAAAAGCTTATTTCTTTGCGGGGGGAAACTTTTTTGAAAAAAAGTTTCCCCCCGCACCCCTCTTCAAAAAACTTTAAATATTTTCAAAGTGTTATATATAAAAGGCGCTTAATTTCCATCAAAGAAGTCATCTACCGAAAAAAACTCAAAAATTTTTAGCCACAATAAGCACGAAAAACAAGAAAAATAAAGAAGGCCGAATGATTTCCAAGGCAGGATTTTGAACCGACCCGAAGTGGCGGGTTTTGAACCGACCAATGACAGCAGGAATTATCCGGGGAAGACAAAACCAAGCGCAGGATAAGGGAGGAAACAAACTGCAAGGGTTTTTGCGGCTGCTTGGCCAGGTTTTGCGCAAAGAGCGGGTTCAACCAACAAAAACCGGCGGGTATAGGGAGGGCGTTCCCAACAACCCACGCCCGAATGTTGGGTGAACCAAAGCGCGGTAAAGCGAGAACCACCCAACATTCCAGGCTCATTTCTGATCCATGCAACGAAGACCTCTCGAACCACATCCAAGCTCAGCGATTATTATCCTGTTTCACCCCGTTTTTTATCCCAGGATTCGATTATGAAGGCGGTAATTGTGTGCGCTGCGTGTATCGTTAACCGCGCATGCCTTGGTTGAAGGCGATAGCGGCTTCGTCCCGCCCCGTGAGCCGAACTGCAATGAGTCCGCAACGCCCCGATACCATTTACCACGGCAATAAGGCCGCTGAGAATCTCCTGTAAGTCACGGTCCTCAATGGAGCCGGGGTCGAAACCGAGATCTTTCCGCACCACATTCCAAACCGGCTGGAGATCTTGCTTCTTGGGCATCTCCAGTCCCTCATCTACGATGTATGTCTTGCAGACTGATTCCAGAATATTGGAGGCAGCTGAAACGGCCTCTCTTGGGCTGCTTTCCACATTGCGCAAGGAACGATCAAATTCCTCGTGAATGGACGCGAGATCACGCGCCTTTACAATATCCTTGAGGGTGCTGGACGGTGTGCCAGTAGCACCAATTACCCGGTTACCCCGGACATATTGGAGTCCACACCTATCGAGTATTGCCTCTATTTTTTCCTTTGCGATTCGCTTCCGGGCGGCATAAGGATCAAGCTCGTCGTACTCCATATAGCCCCCAATGAGATTGCCAAGAACATCGAGTGGATTTACAGACTCATCCTTGTTCACGCGTCGAAGCCACTCCTGGACCTTTTGAGGCTTGCTTCCATCGGGGGGGTCACCAGGGGCCTCTGCATAAAGAAATAGGCTGTCTAGGCTGGCATGTGTCTCCGCATCTGGCATGACGGCGCTCAAGACAGCAATGAGCGGAGTGGGGATTTTTTGTCGCATTTTACTGTGCCTCTTTGTGACATACTATCATCGCTGAACGATCGAGCTCACCGGCGGCAATTACTGTGCTCCATTGCCGCCGGTGGAGAGCCTATTCTGCTATAAATTAATCGTTTGTACCTAGAAAATAAATTGGTTGTAATGGCATCAAATTTTTTTCCTCATCATTCAGTTTTGGATAAAAGCTTTTCCATAAATCAATAAAAGCATCTCCATCAATGAGCTTAATATGTATATGAGAATCCCTTGAAGCTTTTTCTGAATCTGCTGTAAATTTGCCAGATGTAACAAATAATCCAATATCTCCATCTTTATTCAAAAGGCCGATCAATCCTCGTATATCATTTATAGCAATAGCTGAATCCGGCCTGTGTTTAACTTGTACTTTTATTCTAGGCTTGTTAGCTCCCAAAGGGTCCTGAAATGCAATTATATCAACTCCACCATCTTTACCTTTTGGAGATATAAATGGTGTATAATAACCCATTGCGCGTAACAAAGCTGCTACTAAATCCTGAAATTCATAAGGATTTTTGTCTCTTAAATATTCTTTAATTCCTTCAATAGCGCTTTCTTCCATTTGTTCTATTGTTACTTTTTGGTCCTTTTCTTCTGGTGCATCATCATTGTTAATATAAATTGTACCAACAGATTTTCGGTTTTTATCCCATTTTCGATATTTTGTTGTCGCGCTTTCAAGAAGACCCAGAGCGCCTAAAGACATAGCCTTCTTCCCCTCATCAGTAAGATACCAAACCCCTTTTTGCTTTCTTAAGTAACCCGCTTTTGAGCAATCTATAGTATAAAAATGGAGAATCGATTGCCACCTGACATATCCAGTTTTTTCATATCGCTGTTGTTCCCATTCAGAAAGTTCAATCTTGCTTGGGATC